>NZ_SSBQ01000002.1:105000-462500 GCF_004795255.1 Streptomyces sp. RKND-216
GCCGTCTCGCCGATGGACGGGATCATCGTCTCCCTGCATCCGCACGCCTTCGTGGTGGTCGACCCCGAGGGCCGCGGCGTCCTCGTCCACCTGGGCATCGACACCGTGCAGCTCAACGGCGACGGCTTCGAGGTGGTGGCGACGAAGGGGGACACCGTCGAGCGCGGTCAGGCAATCGTGCGCTGGGACCCCGGAGCCGTGGAACGCGCCGGCAAGTCGCCCCTCTCCCCCGTCATCGCGCTGGATGCCTCGACGGGCTCCCTCACGGGACTGGTGGAAGAGGGCACGGTCGCGTGCGGGGGCCCCCTCTTCGTCTGGAGCTGAGCCGGATGGACGCGACCCTGCGGGGTGTGGGTGTGAGCCACGGCCTGGCCGTCGGCGAGGTGCGGCACATGGGGACCGCCGTGCTGGAGCCCCCGGCGAAGCGGATCGGACGGGACGAGGCGCCCCGGGAGCAGAGGCGCGCCAGGTCCGCGGCGAATGCCGTCGCCGCGGACCTGGAGGCGCGGGGCCAGCTCGCCGGCGGTGACGCGCAGGAGGTGCTGGGAGCGCAGGCGATGATGGCGCGCGATCCCGAACTGATCGCGGACGTGGAGCGCCGCATCACCGTGGGCAGCAGTGCGGAACGGGCGGTGTACGACGCCTTCGCCGCCTACCGGGCTCTGCTGTCCGGGGCAGGGCAGTACGTGGCCGGTCGCGTCGCCGACCTCGATGACGTGCGGAACCGCATCGTGGCCCGGCTGCTGGGGGTGCCCATGCCCGGGGTCCCGGACAGCGACGCCCCCTTCGTACTCATCGCCCGGGACCTCGCTCCGGCGGACACCGCTCTGCTCGACCCCACACAGGTGCTCGCGTTCGTCACGGAGGAGGGCGGCCCCACCAGCCACAGCGCCATCCTCGCCCGCGCTCTGGGGGTGCCCGCCGTGGTGGCGCTGCCCGGGGCAGGCGAGCTGGCGGAGGGCACGGTCATCGCGGTCGACGGCAGCACCGGTGAGGTGACGGTCAACCCCTCGGACACGGAACAGGCGATGCTGGCCCGTACGGCCGGGGAGCGCCGGGCGGCGCTCGCCGCGGTCAGCGGGCCCGGCGCCACCTCGGACGGACACAAGGTGCCGCTGCTGGCGAACGTGGGCAGCCCGGCGGACGTGCAGGCCGCCGTCGAGGCAGGGGCCGAGGGGGTCGGGCTGTTCCGCACCGAGTTCCTGTTCCTCGAGGACGGTGCGGCGGCGCCGTCCGTGGAGCGCCAGGCGAAGGTGTACCGGCAGGTGTTGGAGGCCTTTCCGCAGGGACGTGTCGTGGTGCGGGTCCTGGATGCGGGCGCCGACAAACCCCTCGGGTTCCTCACCCCTGCCGACGAGCCCAATCCCGCGCTGGGGGTCCGCGGTCTTCGCGCGCTGCTGGACCACCCGGAGGTGCTGCGGGATCAGTTGTCCGCGCTGGCCAGGGCCGCGGCGGGACTGCCCGTGTACCTCGAGGTGATGGCTCCGATGGTGGCCGACCGTGCCGACGCCGCGGCGTTCGCCGAGGTCTGCCGGGCGGTGGGTCTGCGGGCGAAGTGCGGCGTGATGGTGGAGATCCCGTCGGCCGCGCTGCGGGCCCGGTCGGTGCTGCAAGAGGTGGAGTTCCTGTCGCTGGGCACCAACGACCTGGCGCAGTACACGTTCGCGGCGGACCGGCAGGTGGGCGCGGTGTCACGGCTCCAGGACCCGTGGCAGCCCGCGCTGCTGGACCTGGTCGCGCTGGCCGCGGAAGCCGCGCGCGCGGAGGACAAGGGCTGCGGGGTGTGCGGGGAGGCGGCTGCGGACCCGGTGCTGGCGTGTGTGCTGACAGGACTGGGCGTGACGAGCCTGTCCATGGGCGCATCGGCGATTCCGTACGTCCGGGCCGCTCTGGCGCGGCACACGCTCGCGCAGTGCGAGCGGGCCGCCTCGGCCGCGCGGGCCGCGGACGGCGCTGAGCAGGCGCGCTCCGCAGCGCACGCGGTGCTCTCCGGCGAGTGATCCGCGAGCGGCCGGGCGGACTCATGCGCCCCCCGGTGCGGTGCGGGACAGCGGGACGCCAGCGGCGTAGGTGACGCCGGGCTCGGGCGGCACGGGTTCGCCGGTCTCCGCGTGCGTGCAGTAGGCGCTGAACACCTGGGCCTCGGTGAGCGGGGCGAGCCAGCCGCGGTGCAGGCACCATCCGCGCACGGTCTCGCTCGGGCGGTCGCCGCGGCAGGCCGGTGACGTGGTGCGGGTGACGAGCCCGCCGGGCGAGCCGGTGGCCAGTCCTGCGGCGAGGACGGAGCAGAAGAGCAGGACGTCGGACTCGGCGAGCTCCCAGGTGCCGTCGGCCGCGGTGTCCGTGTGCAGGACGGCCAGCAGCGGGGCGCGCGGTGTGTCGACGCTGCACACCAGGTGGTGGGTACCGGCGCCGAGCGCCGTGAGCAGGGAGTCGAGCGCTTCGGCAGCCGTGTGCAGGGAGGCTTCGCCCCCGCCGAGGGTGTCCAGGACACGGTCGGCTTCGTCCCACACGGCGTCCCGGGCGCGCCAGGCCCGGAGCAGGGGCAGCAGGTCGTCGCAGGGCTGTCCGTCGTAGGGCACCGTGAGGCCGGTGCCGGCGATCTCCGCGGTGTAGCGCGTGCGGCTGACGGGAGCGTCCGGGTCGAGACCGTCCCGCAGGCAGTAGGCGGCGAAGCGGTCGGGGTCGAACGGGGCGACGCGGGTGTGGAGACCCTGTCCCGACAGGTGGCGGAGGAGGGCCTGGACCTGCTGCAGGTAGGCGGCGTAGTCGTCGAAGGCGAAGCTGCGGTAGCCGCGCATCGCGGTGAAGTCCGTCTCCGTGGTCAGGACGGCGACGGTGCTGGGCGTCTCGGTGCACAGGGCCTGATGGCGGCGTCGCCTGCGGCTTCGGGTGTGCGACATGGTCCCCCTCACTGACGGTGAGAACTAATGTGACTCACCGTAGTCGGGGGGTGTGACAGCGGGCCGGTCCCCAGGACCCCGGGAGGGCCGGCCCGCCGTCCGGCCGGTCAGGTTGTGCGTTCGCGGGCGAGGCGTTCGTAGAACCTCAGGAGTTCCACGTCGTCGACAGAGCCGGGGTTGACCGCCTTCTCCAGCGCTGTGCCCTGAAGGAGGCGCTTGACCGGGACTTCGAGACGCTTGCCGGTGAGGGTGTGCGGGACGGCGGGGATCTCGATGATCTCGTCGGGCACGTGGCGGGGCGAGAGGGAGCCGCGGATGGTCTGCTTGACCGTGTCGCGCAGCGCGTCGTCGAGGGTGACGCCGGGCGCGAGGTGCACGAAGAGCGGCATCCAGTAGCCGCCGTCGGGCTGTTCGACGCCGATGACGAGGGACTCGCGGATCTGCGGGAGCCGTTCGACGGCCTCGTAGATGTCGGCGGAGCCCATGCGGACGCCCTGCCGGTTGAGGGTGGAGTCGGAACGGCCGTGGATGATCACGGAGTTGCGGCCGGTGAGGGTGGTCCAGTCACCGTGCCGCCACACGCCGGGGTAGGTGTCGAAGTAGCTGTCGCGGTAGCGGCTGCCGTCGGGGTCGTTCCAGAAGCGCACGGGCATGGACGGCATGGGGTTGGTGACGACGAGCTCACCGACCTCGTCGACGAGGGGCTTGCCCTGGGGGTCCCAGGACTGGAGGTCGGTGCCGAGGCAGGGGGCCTGGAGCTCTCCGATGTGCACGGGGAGGGTCGGTACGGCGCCCGCGAAGCAGGAGCAGACGTCGGTGCCGCCGCTGACGGAGGCGATCCACATGTCCGCGGCGACGGCGTCGTGCAGCCACCGGAAGCCGTCGGGCGGCAGCGGGGAGCCTGTGGTGCCGATGCACTTCAGCGCGCTCAGGTCGAAGTCGCGGCCCGGGTGGACGTCGGCCTTGCGGCAGGCCATCACGTAGGCGGCGGACGTGCCGTACAGGGTGGCGCGGGTGCGTTCGGCGACGCGCCACTGCGCGGCGGTGTCGGGGTAGCCGGGGCTGCCGTCGTAGACGACGACGGTGGAGCCGACGAGGAGGCCGGAGACGAGGAAGTTCCACATCATCCAGCCCGTGGAGGTGTACCAGAAGAACCGGTCCGCGGGGCCGAGGTCGCAGTGGAGGCCGAGCTGTTTGAGGTGTTCCAGGAGGATGCCGCCCTGAGACTGGACGATGGCCTTGGGCAGTCCGGTGGTGCCGGAGGAGTACAGCACCCACAGCGGGTGGTCGAACGGCACCTGCTCGAAGACGGGTTCGGTGTCGGCTGCGGTGAGGGCGTCCCACTCCAGCGCCCCCTCCGGGGCGGGGGTGCCGAGGAGGGGGATGTGGACGACCGCTTCGAGGGTGGGGAGTTCGCGGCGCAGTTCGGCGACGGTCTCGGTGCGGTCGTGTTCCTTGCCGCCGTAGCGGTAGCCGTCGACGGTGAACAGCACCTTGGGCTCGACCTGCTGGAAGCGGTCGAGGACGCTGCGGGCGCCGAAGTCGGGGGCGCAGGAGGTCCACACGCCGCCGACGGCGGCGGTGGCGAGGAGGGCGACGGCGGCCTGCGGGGTGTTGGGGAGATAGCCGCTGACCCGGTCGCCGGGGCGGACGCCGAGGCGTCGCAGCCGGTCGGCCAGCGAGCCGACCTGACGGCGCAGCTCGCCCCAGGAGACGGGGACGGGCTCGTGGGTCTCGTCGACGTGCAGCAGGGCCGGCTCGTCGGCGCGGCCGGGGTCCTCGCCGGCGCGCAGGGCGTGCTCGGCGTAGTTGAGCGTGGCGCCCGGGAACCAGACGGCTCCGGGCATCGCATCGTCCGCGAGGACGGTGTCGTAGGGCGTGGCGAAGCGTACGTCGAACCATGCGGCGACGGCGCGCCAGAAGTCCGGGAGGGCCTCGACGGACCAGCGGTGGAGGGCGGCGTAGCTTGCCTCGGGGGCGTCCGGGAGCCCCCGGGGCGCGCCGTGGTGGTCGGCGGCCCATTCCTGGAAGCGGGTGACGGCGGCGCTGCGGATCCGCTCCGGCCCGGGACGCCACAGCGGTTGCGGTGCGGGCGTGTCGGGCTGCGGACTGCTGTGCGCTGCGGTCATGTGGCGGCTCCCGTGGTTCTCTGCGCTTCGTGGGCGTCGTGTCCGCGCACGTGCCGGGGTGTGTGCGCGTACGCGGCGGCTGAGCAGGACGATGCCATGTGATCGTTCACTTCACCAGGGCCGACGCCCCCATAAAGGGCGTATGCGGCATGTGAGGTGGGCACAGGGCCGACGGCGGGCGGCGCCGGGGGCCCGCGCGGGCGACGGCGGGGCGGACGCCCGGTGAACGGCTGTTGAACGAGGGTGACCGGTGCGCCCGCTGGTGGCAGGCTGAGCTGCATGAAGGGGCGTGACCGGGTGCGGTCTGCGGGTGTCGGTGGTGTCGTCGGGGTGGTCCGCCGGTGGGGTCCTGTCCGGGCGGCGCTGCGGCGGGGTGGAGACGCGGGTGGCTTCGTGGCCGGGTCGCGGGAACGGGCGCGCGTGCCGGGCGAGGCGGTGGGGGCCGAGCCGAGGCCGGGCGGTGGCCTGGTCCGTTTCGAGCGGTCCGCGCTGCGGGTGCGGGTGGCAGCCGGCGGCGCTGTCTTCTGCGGCTGGGACGAGGCGGCGCCGGAGCCGTCGTACGCGCTGGGCGGCCGCTGTCCGGAGGCGGACACCCGCGCGGTGCTGGAGCCGGACACCGACGGCGGATGGCGGGTGGTGTCGGAGCGGCTGCGGATCACCGTCTCGCGGCGGGGTGCCGTGGAGGTGGGCACGCCGGGCGGAGTGGTACTGCGCCGGGACGCGGCGCCACGCTGGTGGGAGACGGAGCCGGGTGGTGGGGGGCGCTGGGTGCTGCACTCGCGGGTGTCGCCGGACGCTCGGTTCTTCGGGCTCGGCGGCCCGGCGGCGGGTCCTCGGCTTCCGGCGGGCGCGTACCGGTTGTGGAACGCGGGGGTGGACAGGGCGGGCGGGCGCGCCGCGTCGGTGACGATGCCCGTGCAGCTGGTGGTCGCGGACGTGGGCTGCCATCTGGTGTTCCACGATGCGACGTGGGACGGGGAGATGGTGCTCCGGGAGGGGGAGGAGGGCGCCGGGTCGGGACACGACCGGGACGCCCGCTGCGAGGTGCGGATGTCGGGCGGGCCGCTGCGCTACTGGATGATCACCGGACCTCCGGCCCGGCTGCTGCGCGGCTGGGCATCGCTGACCGGCACGCCGGCCCGGCCGCCGGTGTGGGCGCTGGGATACCAGCACGTGCTGCCGTCCGGCGCGTCGCCCCGGGAGGTGCGGGAAGCCGTCTCGGCGCACCGGGAGCACGCTTTGCCGTTGCACGGGGTGCACCTGGGTGCGGACGACGGCTCCGGGCGGGGCGCGGGCGCCGCCACTCCGGACGGGGCGCGCTTCCGGGAGCCCGGAGCCGCCCTGCGGGAGGTCGCCCGGGAGCTGCGGGCGGAGGGGGTGCGGCTCGCGGCAGCAGTGCGGCCGGAGGTGTGGGCGAGGCCGGGCGGTGTGCTGTACGAGGAGGGCCTGGCGCTGGGCGCGTTCGTACGGGACGGCGGGGGCGGAACGGTGCGACGCCAAGGGCGGCCGTGGGCGTCGGTGTACCCCGACTTCACGGACTCGCGCGTGCGCAAGTGGTGGGGCGGCCTGTACGCCGGGCTCGTCGGCGAGGGTTTCTCCGGGGTGTGTCACCAGGGCGACGCGCCGGCGTCACCGCACGTCCTCGGGGACGCGGACGCGGCACGGGGGGTGCGGCACGACCTGGAGGGGCGCGGCGGCGCCCATCTGGAGGCACACAACGTGTACGGGCTCGCGATGGCGCAGGCGGGCTGGGCTGGCCTAGTGGAACAGGGCCCGCAGGAGCGGCCGTTGCTGGTGTCGCAGGCGGGCTGGGCGGGTTCCCAGCGGTACGGGGGCGTCTCGGCCGGCGCCCCGGTCACGGACTGGCACGGGCTGCGGGCCTCGCTGGCGGCCGTGCTCGGGCTCGGCTTGTGCGGCGTGCCGTTCACGGGGCCGGAGGCGGCGGCGTGGGACGAGCGTGGCCGGCCGTCACCGGAGTTGCTGGTGCGCCGCTTTCAACTGGCGGCGTACCTGCCGTTGTTCCGCGGCGGCGACCGCCCGGACGCGGGGCGGGGGGCGGGGGACCGCGGACCGCGGGGCCACGGGCCGGAGGTTATGGCGGCCGTGCGGGCGGCGGCGGCCCGCCGGGAGGAGCTGGTTCCCTACCTGGTGACGCTGGCGCATCTGGCGCGGCGGACGGGCGCTCCCTACGTGCGGCCGCTGTGGTGGCACCATTGCGCCGACCGGGCGCTGCGGGACTGCGGGGACGCCTTCCTGCTGGGCGACGCACTGCTCGTGGCGCCGGTGCTGGAGGCGGGTCTGCGGCGCCGTGCGGTGCGGCTGCCGCGCGGCTGCTGGTACGACACGGCGACCGGGGTGCGGTACGACGGCGGGCGCACCGTGGTGCTGGACGCGCCGCTGGAGCGTGTCCCCGTGCTGGCACGGGCGGGGGCGGCCGTTCCGGTGAAGGTGCCGGGAGGCGGGACGGCGCTGGAGGTGTGGCGGCCGCCGGCCGGGCGGACCGGCAGCGGCCTGCTGATACGGGAGCCGGCCGACGCCTGGGCGCGACCGGAGGTGGAACGGCTCACGGTGTCGGAGGCCGCCGGCCGGACGGTGGTGACGGGCGAGGACGGTCACCGGGTGGACCTTCCGGTCCGGGTGCGCGGTTGAGGGGCAGTTCCCGCCCGGGGCGGGCCGCGCTCGGCTCGCGCGGTCGCGTCCGGTCGTCCCGCCGGTGCGGGGGCTCTTCCCGGCAGGGCGGCGGTGCGGTAGGCAGGAGCGCATGCGCCGACACTCCCCGCTCCGCCTGCTGTTGGGCCTCGCATCCGCGGTGCTGCTGGTCACCGCGGTGCCCGCGCCGCACGCCGCCGCCCGTCCGGAGCCGAAGGCTCCCGACGCGTTCGTGTCACTGCGGCGGGTCGCGCCGACGATTCTCCAGGACATCCGCTACGTCACCCGGCACAACTTCGTCGGCGACCGGATCGACGGCTACCGGTGGCCGATGTGCATTCTCACCAAGGACGCCGCGAAGGCGCTGCGCTCGGCGCAGCGGGCCTTCCTCCGCCAGGGGTACACGCTGAAGGTCTACGACTGCTACCGCCCGCAGCGCGCCGTCGACCACTTCGTGGAGTGGGCGAAGGACCTCGACGACCGTCGGATGAAGCGGGAGTTCTATCCCCGGGTGGACAAGGCGTCGCTGTTCGAGGACGGCTACATCGCGGAGAAGTCGGGGCACAGCCGGGGCAGCACGGTGGACCTGACGCTGGTGCGGCTGCCGGTGGAGCCGACGCGGCCCTACGTGCCGGGCGAGCCGCTGGTGCCGTGCTACGCACCGCAGGAGGAACGCTTCCCGGACGCGTCGCTGGACATGGGGACGGGCTACGACTGCTTCGACACGTTGTCGCACACGCTCGACGAGCGGATCGGGGGCGAGCAGCGGGCGAACCGGCTGCTCCTGAAGCGCGGCCTGGAGAAAGTCGGATTCGTCAATTACCCGAACGAGTGGTGGCACTACACCTTCCAGCCGGAGACGTTCCCGGACGACTACTTCGACTTCCCTGTCTCGCCCCGCTCGATGACCGGTCACCGCTGAGCCGACACGCTCACTCGTACGAGTGATTTTGTAGGCGACCTTGACGCCCCTTCGGTCCGGTTGAACACTGCCGTCACGCTCGTCGCACCTGGCACGACCCACCTGACACACGCGCCCGGGGCAGCCGCCCCGGGCGCTTGGTCGATTGGAGCCGCAGTGGACCAGTTCAGCAACGGGGACATCTTCGTCGGCGAAATCATCGGCACGGCGATCCTGATCCTGTTCGGCGCGGGCGTGTGCGCCGCGGTCAACCTGAGATTCTCCAAGGCCAACGGGGCCGGCTGGATCGTCATCGCCTTCGGCTGGGGATTCGGGGTGCTCGCCGGCGCCTACACCGCCCTGCCCCTCTCCGGAGGTCACATCAACCCGGCCGTGACCATCGCCGTCGCGGCCGAGAGCGGCGAATGGAGCAAGGCGCCGCTCTACATCGTGGCCCAGGTCATCGGTGCCTTCGTCGGTGCGGTGCTGGCGTGGGCCGCGTACTACTCCCAGTTCGCGGCGAACGCCGACAGCGAGACCGCGCAGCCGACCCTCGGCAACTTCTCCACCATCCCCGAGGTGCGCAACCCGGTCACCAACCTGGTCACCGAGATCATCGCCACCGCAGCCCTGGTGCTGCCCATCCTGGCCTTCGGGGTCACGAAGGAGCTGGGCCGCTCGGGCAGCACGGTCCTGGTCGTGGCACTGCTCGTCGTCGGCATCGGCCTGTCGCTGGGCGGGCCCACCGGCTACGCGATCAACCCGGCCCGGGACCTGGGCCCCCGAATAGCCCACTCCGTGCTGCCCATACCCAACAAGGGGACGTCAGACTGGGGGTATGCCTGGGTTCCGGTGACCGGTCCGGTCATCGGCGGCCTGGTGGGAGCCGGAATCTACTCACTCGCCTTCTGAGCAGGGAGACGCGACCATGAAGGACGCCTTCGTCGCAGCGATCGACCAGGGCACCACATCGAGCCGCTGCATCATCTTCGACTCCGGCGGCGCCATCGTCGCCGTCGACCAGCGTGAACACGAGCAGATCTTCCCCAAGCCCGGATGGGTGGAGCACGACGCCACCGAGATCTGGTCCAAGGTCCAGGCGGTGGTCGCAGGAGCCCTGGCCAAGGCCGGACTGCGCGCCGACCAGCTCAGCGCCCTGGGCATCACCAACCAGCGTGAGACCACCGTTCTGTGGGACCGCAAGACCGGCAGGCCGGTGCACAATGCAATCGTGTGGCAGGACACCCGGACCTCCGGGCTGTGCACGCAGCTCGGCGGTGACGTGGGGCAGGACCGCTTCCGCGACCGCACCGGCCTGCCGCTGGCCAGCTACTTCTCCGGCCCCAAGGCACTGTGGCTGCTGGAGAACGTGCCGGGGCTGCGGGAGCGTGCCGAGGCGGGCGAGATCGCCTTCGGCACCATGGACACCTGGCTGATCTGGAACCTCACCGGCGGCCCCGACGGCGGCGTGCACGTGACCGACGTGACCAATGCCGGACGCACCATGCTGATGAACCTGGAGACCCTCCAGTGGGACTCCTCGATCCTGGAGGCGATGCGGATCCCGGAGGCGGTCCTCCCGGAGATCCGCTCCTCGTCGGAGACCTACGGCACTGCCGTCGGACAGCTGGCGGGCGTGCCCGTGGCGTCGGCGCTCGGCGACCAGCAGGCCGCCGTCTTCGGTCAGACCTGCTACGGCGTCGGCGAGGCGAAGAACACCTACGGCACCGGCTCCTTCCTCCTGCTGAACACCGGCAACCGGCCCGTGTCCTCCAAGAGCGGGCTGCTCACCACCATGGGCTACCAACTGGGCGGCGAGCGGCCGGTGTACTGCCTGGAGGGGGCCATCGCCATCACCGGAGCGCTGGTGCAGTGGTTCCGCGACCAGCTCGGCATCATCTCGTCCGCGGACCAGATCGAGACGCTGGCGGAAAGCGTGGAGGACAACGGCGGGGCGTACATCGTGCCGGCGTTCTCGGGCCTCTTCGCGCCGTACTGGCGGTCCGACGCGCGGGGCGTAATCACCGGCCTCACGCGGTACGTCACCAAGGCGCACCTGGCCCGCGCCGTGCTGGAGGCCACGAGCTGGCAGACGCGTGAGGTCGTCGACGCCATGTACCAGGACTCCGGCGTGGAGATCACCACGCTCAAGGTGGACGGCGGCATGACCGCCAACGGCCTGCTGATGCAGCACCAGGCGGACGTGCTCGGGGTCCCCGTGATCCGGCCGGTGATCTCGGAGACGACGTGCCTGGGCGCTGCCTACGCGGCCGGCCTGGCGACCGGCGTCTGGTCCGACCTGGACGAGCTGCGGTCGCACTGGCGGCAGGACGCGGAGTGGACGCCGAGGATGGACGCGGCGGTCCGCGACCGGGAGTACCGCAACTGGAAGCGAGCGGTCGAACGAAGCTTCGGCTGGTACGAGGAGGAGCCGGCGGGCTGAGAGCCCCGGAGCGCTCAGCGGGCGGTCGCGGCCTCCTCGGCGGCGGCCGCCCGCATCGCGTGCCGGATCACGGAGATGAGCACGTCGCGCACGGAGTCCCGCTCGCGCGCGTCGCACAGCATCACCGGCACCCCGGCGTCGAGGTCGAGGGCCTCCCGGATCCGTTCGGCCGGGTGGCGTTCGGCGCCGTCGAAGCAGTTGACGGCGACGGTGAACGGGATCCCGCGGCGTTCGAAGTAGTCGACGGCGGCGAAACTGTCGCCCAGGCGGCGGGTGTCCACCAGCACCACCGCGCCCAGGGCGCCCTGCGCCAGCTCGTCCCACAGGAACCAGAACCGGTCCTGTCCGGGCGTGCCGAAGAGGTAGAGCACCAGGTCGTCGTTGATGGTGATCCGGCCGAAGTCCATGACGACCGTGGTGGTGGACTTGGCCTCCACTCCCGCGGTGTCGTCGTAGGGGCGGCCCGCCTCGGTCAGCATCTCCTCCGTGCGGAGCGGACGGATCTCGCTCACCGCACCGACCAGAGTCGTCTTTCCCACCCCGAAGCCGCCGGCCACCAGCAACTTCAGCGTCACGGGCTCGGCGGGGGCGGCCGGCTCGGTGGGAGCGGCTGCCGGGCCGCGGTCGCGTTCAGAGCGCCCGAAGACCATTGATCACCTCGCGGAGAATGTTCTCGTCCGGCAGTTCGGCCGGAGGTACGGGTCGGGAGACGCGGACCAGGCCCGCGTCGAGCAGGTCGCCGACGAGGACGCGGACGATGCCCACCGGCACGTCGAGGTCGGTCGCCAGCTCCGCCACCGACAGCGGACTGCGGCGGCACATCCGCACGATGTCCACGTGTTCGGGAGTGAGCGCCGGGTCGTGCAGGTCGTCCTCGTGCCGGCTGCCGGCCCCGGTGCCCGCGGTCCGCGCGATGACGAGGGCGATGAGGTCCAGCCGTGCCGCCTCGGGGCTGCACCGGGTGCGGCCGCGCGTCATGGCGTACGGCCGGACCACCGGCCCGGCAGCCTCGTCGAACCAGCGCTCGCTCATGCCACCGATCCCCGTCCGGCCCCTGGTCAGCGCGGGCCGGGCAGGTCGGAACGACGAGCGGTGCCCAGGTGGACGCCGACCCTCTTGACCAGCAGCGTCATCTCGTACGCGATGAGGCCGACGTCGGCTTCCGAACTCGCGAGCACGGCGAGGCAGCTGCCGTCGCCGGCCGCCGTCACGAACAGGAACGCCTCGTCCAGCTCGACCACGGTCTGCCTGACGCCCCCGGCGTCGAAGTGCCGGCCGACGCCCTTGGCGAGGCTGTGGAAACCGGACGCCACGGCCGCCATGTGCTCGCCGTCCTCCCGGCTGAGCCCTTCGGAGGTGCCCCGGGGCAGTCCGTCGCCGGAGAGCACCATGGCCTTGTCGATGCTGCCCACGCGCTGGACGAGCTCGTCGAGCAGCCAGTTGAGTTCACCGCCGGCGCCGGTGGTCCGCGCGGCCGCGTTCGGTGAGGTCATCGCCCCTCCCTCTCCGGGTGGTCGGTCTCGGGTGCCGGGCCCGCGGCGGGTGTGCCACCGGGCGGCGTGTCGATCTCTTCGCGTCCGCGCTGCCAGCCGCGCTGGAGTGCGGCCATCCGGCTGCGCACCTCCTCCGCGTCCCGGTCGTCGGGATCGGGACCCTGCCCGGCGGAGCGGTCCGCTTCCGGGGCGGAAACCTCCTTCAGTTGCGGAGCAAGGCTGGCCTGCCGCACCCTGCGGGGCAGTCCGCCGGGGCCGTCCTCGACGCGGCGGCCGTTGTCGGAGACCAGCACCGGCGTCCGGCGGCGGCGCCGGGGCAGCCCTGCGGGGTCGGGGGCGGGCCCCCCGTCCGGTACGGGAGCCGCCTCCGGGGCGGTTCCGTACCCCCCTGCGGGCGGGTCCTCGCGCACCGCGCCCGGGTCCTCGGCGGCCTGCTGGTGCTGCTCGGCGTCCTGGCCCCCGGGGCGTTCCGGGCGGCGGAAGAGACCGCCGCTGTCCGGGGAGTCGAGGTCGGCGAGCCCTGCCTCGAGTTCGACGGGTCCGTCGAGCGGCCCGGACGTGCCGACCGGGGACAGCGGCGCTCTGGGGCGGGGGCGGCGGCCGTTTGCCACCGCCGCGGTCTCCGGACCGCCCTCACGACCGGTGGGCTCGCTGAGGACGGAGGCGGGGATGAGGACGACGGCGGTGGTGCCGCCGTACGGGGAGGGCTGGAGCGACACCCGTACGCCCTGTCGCTGCGCGAGGCGGGAGACCACGAACAGGCCGAGGCGGTCGGTGTCGGAGAGTTCGAACTCGGGGGTCTCCGCGAGGCGCAGGTTCGCATCGAGCAGGGCGTCCGCGGGCATGCCCAGGCCGCGGTCGTGGATCTCCAGGGTGAACCCGTTGGCGACCCGTTCACCGAGCACCTGCACCGCGGTGTGCGGCGGGGAGAACACGGTCGCGTTCTCCAGCAGTTCGGCGATCAGGTGGGTGAGGTCGGCGACGGCGCCGCCGTCCACGGCCAGCCGCGCCAGCCTGCGTACCTCGATGCGTTCGTAGGCCTCGACCTCGGCGACGGCTGCCCGGACCACGTCCATCAGCTGTACGGGCTTGCGCCACTGCCGGGAGGGCGCGACGCCGGAGAGGATGACCAGGCCCTCGGCGTGCCGCCGCATGCGGGTGGTCAGGTGGTCGAGACGGAACAGGTCGGCGAGTTCGTCCGCGTCCTCGGTGCGGCGTTCCATCGTGTCGAGCAGGGTGAGCTGACGGTGCAGCAGCACCTGGTTGCGGCGGGCGAGGTTGACGAAGACCTCGGAAACGCCGCGCCGCATGTCGGCCTGTTTCACCGCGGCCTCGACCGCGGCGCGTTGCAGGGTGTTGAGCGCCTGCCCGACCTGCCCGGTCTCGTCCGGCGGGAACTCCAGCCGCGGCGCTTCGGTCTCCACGTCCACCTGGTCCCCGGCGGCCAGGCGCCGCATGACGCTGGGGAGGCGCACCCCGGCCGACTCGTTGGCCTGTCTGCGCAGCGTGCTCAGGTCGCGGACCAGGCCGCGGCCGACGCGCGCGGAGACGACCAGTGAGGCGACCACGGCGGCCAGGCCCAGGACGCCGGCGGCGCCGGCCCGCAGCCACACCTGGGTGGCGGCCGGCCGGATGCGTTCGTGGTAGCGCTGGTGGGACTGCGCCCTCAGGTCTTCCAGGTCGTCCAGGACCGTCGCGGTGGCCTGCCGCCAGCGCTGCGCGTTGACCACCTCGGTGGCGCCGCCGGACCCCGCGGCGATGACGGCGTCCTCGTAGCTGCGCAGGGTGCGGCCGTCGGTGGTGGCCCAGTACTCCTGGAACGCCTCCCGGTCCTCGGCGGGGAGCTGCTGGATGCTGGTCTCGAGGGCGAGGTTGCGTTCGGCGATGCGATCGGAGAACGCCCTGCGGTCGCCGCTGGTCATCTCCCCGGCCGCGATGGCCGCGGCCAACAGGGCGTCCTCGCGGGCCAGGTACTCGCGGGCCCGGGCGACGCCGACGAGGGCGTTGCCCTCCTGTTCGAGGTGCTGCTCGTGCAGGCCGTGCAGGGAGGTCAGGAGGGTGAAGGAGGGACCTACCAGGTCGTTGTAGCCCTGGAAGGCGCCGCCGCGGGTGAGGGTGTTGTTCCCGGCGTTGCGGCGCAGTTCGCCCAGGCCGTCCAGTCCCCGGAGCACCGCGTCCAGCCGGTCGTGCGTGTCGTGCTGGAGGTCGCCGCGCACGTCGTCGCGGCCCGCGGTGGCACGCAGCCCGCCGACGGCGCGGTCGGTGGCGCGCTGGGCGCGCCCGAACCGATTCAGGGCGTCCGAGCGGCGCGGGTCGGCAAGGTGCACCATGACCTGGCGGCGCTCGCCCTGAAGTGCGTGCACCAGCTCCAGCACGGGGTCGTTCAGGGCGTCCATGGAGGTGGCCGTCGCGCGGAGGTGGAACGCCTCACGGCCGGTGAGATAGGTGGCGAACGCCCAGATCGACACAAGGGACACCAACGGCACGAGCAGCAGGGCCACGATCTTCCGGCGGATCGACTTGCCGCGAAAGCGCATGGCCTCCCCTACGTCAACTCCTCCGCGCGGAGGCGTGTTTCATGAGCAAACGGCGCGAGCCTACTACCACCCCGGAAGGGGCTCGCAGGTGTGTCCGAACGATCACCCGGTGGTACAGGGTGCCTCATCCTGAGTTGTCCGTCGATGCCCTGCGGCATGCTGGACGATTGTGGCGCAGGCCACGCGCGGAAGTCGCGGCGGCGGAGTGCGCGAATCGTCGCACTTGCACCCCGGCGTGGAGGGGGAGTGAAGAAGTCATGTACGCAAAGCCCCGGTTGCCGGATCCGGTGCGTACGGCAGCGGTGCGGGCGGTCCTGATCATCGCGCTGACGCTGGTCCTGGTCGTGATCGCCGTGCTGTGCTCGCTCGCGGGGGTGTGGTTCGCGTTCCCCGCGGTACTCGCCGCCATAGCCTGCACAGTGGTGGCGACCTGGAGCGCGCTGGACGTGTGGATCACCCGTCAGGTGTGGGTCCAGCGGCACGGCGTGGTGTCGGAGCCCAGCAGTGTGGCGCGGCGCGGGCGGCCGGTCAGTCCCGGTCACCGGCCGGACGCCGGAACATCCTCGTCGCCGTGACCTCGCCGTGCACCACCGGCTCGCCCTCCTCCTGCGGCCGGGGCAGCCCCGGCCGCAGGTGCTCCTCGACGCTGATGTACTTCAATCCGGCGCGCAGGTCGGCGTCGTTGCGCAGCCGGATGACGAGCGGGAACTCACCGAGCGCTGTGGTGTCGAAGAGGCCGGTGGTGTAGAGCAGCTGAACGCCGAGTGCGTCGGCGACGGCGCGCTGGAGCTCCAGCAGGTAGGTGGCGTTGGCGCGGCCGATCGGGTTGTCGAGGAAGAGGGTGCCGGCGTGCCGGTGCCGGTCCCGGCCGCGGTCGTTGCTGCGCAGCGCCGCCATGGTGCAGTACAGCGCGATGGCGGCGGTGAGCAGCTGACCGCCGGAGAAGACGTCGCCCATCTGGCCCACCGGTACGCGTTCAGCGCGCAGCACCGCGTCCGGCTTGAGGATCTCCACGGACACGCCGCGGGGCTGGAGAGCCGCCCGGACGCCGCGCAGCAGCAGGGTCATGCCGTCGCGTCGCAGGTCGGAGTTCTTCGCCACCGCGGCGCGGGTGGCCTCGTCGATGACCTCGCCCAGGCGTTCGGTGAGGGTGGCCTGGTCGGGGTCGTCGAAGCGGATGCGCAGGAACTCCTGCCCGGACCACTCCCCCAGCCCTTCGGGGAGCCGGGAGAGGCGCTGCGCCGAGCGGAGGGTGGCGAGGGAGGACTCGGCGAGGCCGCGGAGCCGGTCCACGATGCCGTCCCGATTGCGTTCGAGCTGCTGGAGTTCGTCGGTGAGGACGCGCAGGCGGGGCGCGAATGCCTCGGCCCAGGCGGCGGCGTGGTCGGGCAGGGCTGCGGCGGGCAGCTCACGGATCTGCTGCCGGGCAGGGGTGCGGACCTGTTCGTAGCGTGCGGAGTTGGCGTGCCGCACCAGCACGTCGCCGGCCTCGCGCACGGTCTGTTCCGCGGTCGACAGGTCGGCGGCGCAGCCGCGCAGGGAGCGGCGCGCCTCGGCGGCGGAGTGCCGGGCGTCGGACGGTGAGCCGGGGTAGGGGTCGGGCGCCTCGTCGGGCGGGGTCTCGGCGTGCTGAGGATCGCGCAGCAAATCGCGCAGCATCGCGGAGGTCTCGTCGAACGCTTCGGTGGCCTCCTCGGCGGCGCGGTGGGCGCGGAGGAGCTCGGTGTGCCGTTCGCGCGCGGTGGCCAAGGCGTCGTCGCAGGCGGCGAGTTCGGCGTTGGCGGCGCGCAGGAGCGACTGCGCGGCCTCCGCGTCCCCCGGCACCCGCGCGTCGGGCAGCTCGGTGTGGGCCTCGCCGTTGGCGGGGGCGAGGCGTTCGGCCTCGCCGCGCAGCCTGCCGAGCTGTTCGCTGGCGCCCGAGGCGCGGGTCTCCAGCAGCTGGACGTGTGCCTCGGCGCGGGCGGCTGCGGACTGGCGGGACGGGCCGTCGGCGCCCTCGGGCCCGTCGAGGAGTTGCGCGGCGCGGTTGCGGACCTTGTTGGTGAGCCGTTCCAGGGCTGCGAGGGCGGAGCTCTCATCGCCTTCGGCGCGCGCCTGTTCGGCACGCAGGTCGGTGCCCACTCGCACCTTCTCGTACAGCTGCGAGGCGGAGCGGTACGCCTCGCGCAGCGCCGGAAGGGAGGAGCCGGGGCCCGCGGCGGCGAGGTCGAGGTCGTCGGGCACGCCCGCGATGTCGGCACGTTCGGCGCGCAGCGCGCGGGCGGTGCGGTGGGCGTCGTCGGCGGCGCGTTGCGCGGCCCTGCGGTCCTCGTCGGCGATGCGGGCACGCTCCAGGCAGTCGGCGGCGACGCCCTCGGGTTCGGCGGCCTCGTCGGCGAGTTCACGGAGCCTTGCCTGCCACTTCGCCCGTTCGCGGAGGCGGAAGGCGAGGCCGGCCAGGGCGTCGGCGCTGCGCCGGGCCTGCTGGGCCCGCTCCTGGGTCTCCTCCCGCGCCTGGGCGGTCTCGGCGGCGTTCTCCTCGGCCTCCTTGCGGGCGGTGGCGCTGCGTTCCAGGTGCTGCCGTGCGGCGTCGGCGGCCTCGCGGGTACGGACGGCCTCGCCGGCGAGTTCGGCCAGGCGGCCCGCGGGGCAGCCCGCGCGCCAGGAGGCGAGCCGGGCGGCCAGCGCGCGGTCGTCGCCGAGGCGGGCGGCCCGGGTGCGGATCTCCTCGTCGCGCCGCTGGGCGCGCTCCCGCAGGTGCCGCCGTTCGTCGTCGGCGGCGCGTTCGTCGTGCATGGCCGGGTTGGGCGGGACGAGGAAGACCTGGTCGCGGTCGGGGTCCGCGGTGTGCGGCGAGGGGGTGGGGGCGAGCAGTGCGGCCGCGGTGCCGACGGCGACGGCGGAGCGGGGCAGCAGGGATGCCCCAGCGAGCACCTCGCGGGCCCGGGCATGGCTGTCGGGGTCGGTGATGACGACGCCGTCGACGAGTTCGGGGCGTGCGGCGAGCACGGCGGCGTGGTCGACGGGGTCGACGGCCTGGGCGAGGTAGCGCCAGCCGGGCAGGGCGGGGATGCCGTGCTCTCCGAGGAACTCGACGGTGCTGGTGACGTCGGCGCCCGGGGGGAGGAGCCCGCCGTCGCCGAGGGCGCTGAGCATGCGGGAGTCCTCGGCGGCGGCGGTGCGCAGGTCGAACAGCTGGCGTTCCGCGGTGGCGAGCGCGTCGTCGAGGAGTCCGGCGAGGGTGTCGGCGTTGCGGTCGAGCTCCTCGGCGGTGAGCGGCGTGTTCCGGCCCTCGGTGCCGGCGGGCGGGTCGGCGTCGGGGCGGCTGCCGCGCTGGGTGGGCAGCTCGGTCTGCGCGGGGTCGGCGGGAGCCGCGGGCAGGCCGAGGAGGTCGGCGAGTCGTTGGGCGGTGCCGAGCGCGGCGGCGGCACGTTCCTCCGCGCCGTGGGCGGCGCGTGCGTTCTCGGCGGCGTCGGCGGCACGGGCGGCTGCCAGTTCGGCGCGGGCGTGCTCGGCGGCGGTCTCGCGCGCCTGCTCGGCGGCGCGCCGGGCGGCCTCCCGGGCGGTGTCCCAGGCGGCGACGGCCTGCTTCTCGGCGTCGCTGGCGGCAAGGGCGGCGCGGGCGGGGTCGGCGTCGGGTGTGGAGTCGTCGAGCCAGCCTGCGCGTACGGCCTCGGTGGTCTCCTGCTCGACCTCGGCGAGGCGCTGACGGAGGTGGTCGCTCTCGCTACGGGCACGCTCGGCGGAGGTGGCGGCCGCGGTGGCGTCGCGGTGGGCGCGTTCACTCTGCTGCTGGAGCGTGGCGGAGCGCTCCTCGTGGGCCGCGGCGGACTCCTCGGACTCCTGGGCGGCGGCGTGCAGGGCCCGGACGAGGGCGGCCGCGGCGTCGGCGCGTGCGGCGAGGGCGGGAGCCGCGTCCCGTTCGGCGTCGCGGATGGCGGCGGCGACGCGGGTGACCCGGTCGGCGGCGGCGCGGTGCTGGAGCACGGTCTCGGCTGCCTGCCACGCGGCGTGCAGGGTACGGGCGTCGGCGAGTTCACGGCGTTGGGCTGCGGCGGCCCTTTCACCCGCGGCGAGGGCGAGGGAGGCGTGCCGGTAGGCGAGCTCGGCGGCCACCAGGGACGCGCGGTGCCGGGAGCGTTCCGCGTCGGTGACGGCCGCCTCGGCAGTGCCGACCTGCTCGGCGAGTGCCGCGGCGTCGCCGCGCTCGACAGCGCTGCGGGCCTGCAGACGGCGGGCGAGGGTGCGGGCTCGGCGCTCGGCGCCGGCGTGCACGTCGCGCGCGCGCTGCCGTTCCGCGGAGGCGTCGGCGATGCGCTGGAGCAGATCCAGGGAGCCGGCGGTGAAGTCGCGTTCGGCGGTGAGCTCGGCGCGACGGCCCAGTTTGTGGGCGAACCCGTGCACGAGGTCGGCCAGCCCGTCGGTGTCGCGGGTGTCGGTGACGGCACGCAGCAGCAGGTCGGTGAAGTCGGAGTCGTTCTTGACGGCGAAGAGTCCGGCGGCCTCGCCCTCGTCGGCGTTCATCTCGCGCTGATAGCGGAAGAGTTCGGGGTCGAGGCCGAGCGAGGTGAGGTGCTCGTTCCAGCGTTCGTGGATCTCCTCCCAGTGGACGTCGAGGTTGGGGTAGGCCTTGCCGGTCTCGGTGAGGACGTCGCGGAAGCCCTTCATGGTCCGGCGACGGCCCCGGGCGGTGGAGGCGCCCTCGCGTGCGGGGCGCATGGCGGAGGACTCGGCGACCGGGAGGGAGTCGAGGCTCATGCCGGGACCGGGGCGGAAGGAGTACCAGGCCTCGGCGAACTTCCGCGGGTCGCCGGAGACCTGGCGGCCGCGCCATTCGCTGGCCTTGCCGACGACGACGGTCTCGCCCGTGCGGGTGTGCTGCCATTCCAGGGCGACGTGGCCGCAGTCGTCGGCGAGGAGGAACTTGCGGAGCACGCCGGAGCTGGCGCCTCCGAGGGTGTTGCGATGGCCCGGCAGCATGACCGAGAAGATCAGTTTGAGCAGGACCGACTTGCCGCCGCCGTTCTCCAGGAAGAGCACGCCGGCGGGCGCCGGGCGGCGCGGCGGGCCGACCGGGTCGTCCTCGAAGAAGTCCGCCTGGGCCGGCGCCGGGGTGGGCACGGGCGCACCGACTCCGCGCAGGTCCAGGACGGTGTCGGCGTAGCGCGCACCAGCGGGACCGATGGAGTAGAGGCGGATCCGGGACAGCTCGTACATGGGTGTGCGGGGCTCTTCTCGGTCGGGTCGGGGAGGTCAGGAGTGGAAGGGGAGGCCGGCGTCGGCGGACAGTTCGAGGTCGTCGCCGTCGTCCGCAGGCACCAGCGAGGCACTGCCGTCGGAGACGGGGACGACGCCGAGTTCAAGGAGTTCGGCCATGGCGGCGCTGCCGGCCATGTCGCGGACCTGGAGCTGGTAGCGGGCGGTGGTGCGGTAGGTGCCGCCGGACTCGTCGCCGGTGCGCTGGAGGAAGCCGGAGTCGACGAGGAAGGTGACGGCCTTGGCGATGATGCCGGTGGTGGAACCGGCCAGGCGGCGGGCGTCCTTGGTGGCGCCGGTGGCGCTGCGGCGGGCGTAGACCCGCCAGGCGGCCTCCAGGCCGGGGGTGCCCGTGGCGGGGTCGGTGTTCTCGCCGGCCTCCGCGGCGCGTTCCTCGAGACGGCGGCACGCCTGCCGGACGAATGCGTCGACGCCGTTGACGGTGATCCGGCCGATGTAGCCGTCGTCGGCGAGGTCGTCGGGGCGGGGGAAAGCCATGGCCGCCACGGCGAGGTGCGCCAGCCCGTGCAGGAACCGGTCGCCCGCGTCGGCGGTGGCACGGCGGGCGTAGTCGCCCATGCGGACGGCGAACACCGAGTCCTCGGCCGCGGCAACGGCCATGCCGGCGCGGGTGGAGACCTCGAGGACGACCAGGCCGAGCCCGGTGGCGACCGCGTCGGCGAGGCGGGCGAACTGCGGCTCGTCGCGGTAGCGCCGCAGCAGTTCGGCGTACTCGGCGTCGCGGGCAGGCAGCAGCTTGGGATGCAGGCCGAAGGAGACGAGCCGTGCGGCGTCGGCGGCGTCGGCCGGGGTCACGGCCGCGGAGCGGGCTGCGTGCTCGTCTCTCTCGGGAGCGGCGGGCGGCGCCTCGTGGTGAGCGCCGTGGTCGGTCACGGGTGGTCAGCTCCTGTGATGGCTCGGCTGCGGCCGCGTGGTCGGTCGGGGTGCGGTCCGCGGTGAGGCGTCACGCCGCCTCCGTGCGGTCGGCGGTCATGCCGGCGGCGTCGAGGAGCGCGGTGCCCACGACGAGGTCGGCGCCGCCGAACTCGGGATCGTCCAGTTCCGTGCCGTCGTCGGCGGCGAACAGCAGGTGCTGCTCGCCCTGGCGGTAGGCGCTGCCGACCGGGGGGCTGGCGGCGTGCACCGCCAGCAGGGCGACGAGGTAGGGCAGTTCGGGGTCGCGGCGGCGCGCGTCGGCGAGCAGTCCGGACAGCCGGCGGGGGGCGTCGGCGGGCAGGTCCAGAAGCTCCCAGGCGGCGGCGAACTGCTCCTCGCTGAAGCGGCTGTCGTCCGGGGTGGCGACGAGGTCCGGTTCGGGCATCTCGGCACCCAGGTGTTCGCGCGGCACGGGCGGGGTGAGCAGCAGGTCGGTGAGGTCGCCGAGGCGTACGGCGGCGGGGGTGCGCAGGCCGGTGCCGTGGGCGAACCAGGCGTCGGTGACCCGGGTGGCGGCCTCCAGCGGCAGGGGAAGGGCGGGGTGGAGGAGTTGGCCGTAGAGGTCGATCCCGGAGTGCGCGGCGGGCGGCGCGAAAGCCTGCCGGTCCTGCTCGGCGCGGAAGAGCGGCCCCGCCTCCAGCAGCCGGGACTGGAGCTGGGTGTGACGCCGGATGCAGTCCTTGACGATGTCGACGAGTTCGGCGGCGCGGCGCTTGTGGTCGGGTCCGCGTTCGGCGGCGGCCTCGTCGCGTACCCGGCGGATGTTGGTGAGGATGGCGTTCTCGTGCCGGTAGCGGTCCGCGACGTGTTGCAGCGCCTCGGTGATCATGTCGGGCACGGTCTGCAGCCAGTCCACCGCGCGCACGTTCCGCCGGGTGGCCTCCAGCGTGCGGCGGAGGGTCTCGGCGTACTGGACGGTGCGGTAGCGGGCCTGTTCGGCGGCGAGTTGGGCGTCGGCGAGCCGGCCGCGGCTGATGAGCACCTCGAGCTTGACCTCGGCGGCGATCTGCGCGCTGGTGACATCGGTGTCGAGCGCCCCGACGAGGACGTTGACGGCCTCATCGGTCGTGCGCAGGTAGACGGCGCCGCCCGGCCCGGGCACCTCCTCGACGAGCTTGAAGTCGTAGTCCCGGCGCACGTAGGTGCCGTCCGGGTCGAAGGTGCCGTAGGCGGTGCGGAAACCCCGGTCGACGCTGCCGACGTTGACGAGGTTCTCCAGGACCCAGCGGGCGACGCGCTCGTGCTCGGCGGCGGCGCGCCGGGGGGCCTGCGCGGCGACGCGGGGCAACAGCCGGGAAACGACCCGGTCGTGGTCGGCTCCGGTGTCGAAGTCCATGCTGAGGGTGACCAGATCGATGGCGGCGAGGGCGACTTCGGCCATGGCGTACGTGCCGTACTCGCCGGCCAGGTTGGCCTTCCGCACGTCGAGGTCGTGCAGCGGCGCGGTGCAGGCCAGCGCCCTCAGCCGGCGGGCCAGGCCCTCGTCGGCGGCGGGGCCGGGCGCTGGTGAGAGGCTGGGCGCGGAAGGGCCCGCCGGGGGGTGCTCGGTCACGACGGACAGCCTACGGCGTGCAACCGACAGCGACCGAAACGGCGCGTGGGCGGTCGGCCGGCGGGTCAGGACGTCCCGTCGGGCTCCAGCCGTCCGCGCACCGCGCTCTGCACACCGGCCTCCTCGGCCGGGTCGGTCGCCAGCCTCCGCAGCCGTTCGACGACCTGGGTGTCGCCGATGGTGGCGTGCCGGGCGGCGATCTCGCGGGTCGACTCCTCGCAGTCCCACAGGCATTCGACGGCGAAGCCGGCGGGGAAGGTCTCGTCGGTGGCGGCGAGGGCCTGTGCCGCGCGGCCGCGCAGCTGGGAGGAGGCGGTCTCCCGGTAGATGTGGCGCAGCACGGGTGCGGCGCAGCGGATGGTGAGGCGGCCGGCGCCGTCGACGAGCGGAGCCAGCGCGTCGGCGTCCGGCCCGAGGGTGCGCACGGTACGGCGGAGCGCGGCGAGGACGGTGTCGGCGTCCTGCGCGCCGCCGCGGCAGGCGAGCATGCGAGCGGCGACCGTGCCCAGGGCGTCGTCGCGCCGGGCGGCCCAGTGCCGGGCGCGGTCGAGGGCGGCGGCGCCGCGCATCCGGGAGAACGCGTCGAGTACGAAGGCGAGCAGGCCGGGCGGCGAGGCGGAGGGGGCGAGGGCGGCGGCTTCGTCGGCGGCCTCCTGCACCAGGTCGAGGGCGGCGGGGTCGTCGCGCTCGGCCAGGTGACGGATCGCCGCGGCGCGCGCGGCGTCCGGGCCGCTGCGGGCGGCGGCGAGCAGCTCGGGCCGGTCCTCAGGGGTGGCGACGGCAGCCAGGCAGCGCGCGGCGGCGGCCTCGCGGCGCGGGCCGGGCTCCTCCTGGGCCCAGGCGAGGACTTCGTGCACGCTCCAGCCGGGACGGGGTCCGCTGGTGCGCAGCTGCCGCTGCCACCGGTCGAAGGAACCGGCCTCGCGCACCCGGCGGAGGCGTTCGGCCTGGGCGGGGTGCGCGGGGTCTTCCTCCCACAGCCGCCAGGGGCGGGGTTCGAAGGCCTCGCGGGCGGCGGCGGCCAGTTCGGCTTCGCCGTCGGGGGTGCGCGGGAAACGGGCGAGGACGGCCGGGCCGAGGGGGCGGAGTCCGGCGTCGTCGTCCCGGACAGCGAGTTCGTCCAGCGCCCACTGCCAGTTGGCGCCGGAAACGGCGTACCGGCGCAGCAGGTGCAGGGCGTCGGCGTCACCGTAGGAGGCGAGGTGGCCGAGGACGGAGAGCGCCAGGCCGGTGCGCTCCTCCATGCCTTCGCCGGGAAGGCCGTCGTCGGGGTGGAAGAGGTGGGCCTCCACGGCGTCGAGGCCGGCGTCGAGTTCCGTGTGCAGCCGCGCGTAGTAGAGCGATCGGTGTTCGATCTGCCAGTCGCGCCGGGGGTCGTGGAGCACGCAGTGGGTGAGCGCGGCGAGCGCCTCCGCGCGCGGCGCCGCGAGGGCGTGCAGCGTCCCGTCGCCGCGGCCTCGCTGGAGGAGGCCGAGCAGCGTACCGCTGGGCGCTATGTCTGAATCGACGGGATCGACGTACATGGGAGTCAGCATCCGGTGCGGGGTCTCGAGCTGGCAACGGGATTTCTCTTCGACCGGCAGTCTTGCCGTCGTCGGCGGTTCTACTCCTGCGCCTTCCCTTCCTGCGGCCCCGGGTCTCCCCCGTCCGGCGCCGCAGCCTACCCCCCGGGGCACCGGGAGGGCACGCGAGCCCGGGCGAAGGCACCCGGGGCGCGTTCCCCTGGGCGCAGAGCGGTCGGGAGCGAAAACGGAGGGCCGTCGACATATGCCGGAAGCACCACCGAATCGGGTGTCGCCGATTCCCTTACGCACAGTCGCCGGTTGTGCGAGAGTCGTGAGCGTCCCCCCTCTGCATCGGAGTGCCCATGCCGTCCTCTTCCCCCGCGGACCCGCTGGAACCCGCCGGTGACGGCGGGCTCGAAGCCCTGATCACTCAGGCGGACCGCCTGCGCGGCCGTATAGACGCCCTGCGACGCGGCGGGCCCGACGGCGGCGGCGGAGACGCACCGGAGCGCCGTTGGCAGCAGGCGCTGTGGGAGCTGGCGGCGCACCAGGCGGACGACCTGGGCGGACAGCTCGCACAGCTCCGGGACGGCCTCGCCGACGCTCCCGGGGACTGCGACGATCCTGCGGACATCGGCGCCCCGGCCCGGCGAGGCGTGCCCGCCGTGCCCGCCCAGCCCGGCTCCGCGGCGTACGCGGCCCCCTCCGCGTCCGGGTCGGGCACGTCGCTGGTCAGGCAGGTGGGCAGCGCGGAGTGGGACCTGCTCACCGACGAAGTGAGCTGGTCGGAGGAGTTGTACCGGATCTTCGGACGCACCGAGGCTGACGGTCCGCTCTCCCTGGACGAGCTGCCGTCCTGGGTGTGGACCGAGGACCGGGGGCCGCTGATGGCCGCCGTCACCGACTGCCTGGTGGACGGCCGCCCTCTCGACGGCGAGTTCCGCGTCGTGCGGCCCGACGGCGGGGTGCGCACGGTGCACATGACCGGTGAGTCCGTGCTCGACGACGAGGGCGGCACCGCCTCGATGTGGGCGGTGCTGCGCGACGTCAGCGCACTGCGCCGCTCCGAGCGGGCCGTGCGGGAGAGCCGCGATTCCGTGCGGCAGGAGCGCCTCGCCGAACGGACCGCGCGCCGACTCGCGGTGGAGTTGCAGCAGGCGGTCCTCCCGCCGTGGCGCGGCTCGCAGCGACTGCCGCTGCGCGGCGGTCCGGTGGGCACGTTGGACCTGGCCGCGCACTACCTGCCGTCCGCAGAGGGCGCCCTGGTCGGCGGCGGCTGGTGCGACGCCCTCGAGATCTCCGACGGCGCCGCCGCGGGGGGCGCCGTGCTGCTCACCGTCGGCGACCTCACCGGGCACGGCGCGAGCGCCACGGCGGGCGTGGCACAGCTGGTGGGCGCGCTCCGCGGCATGTCACTCGCCGGCGTCCGGCCCGGCCCGCTGATGGGTCACCTCAACCGGATGCTGGACGCCGCCCCGCAGCCGGCGCTCGGCAGCGCGCTGTGCTGCCGCTACGAGGCCGCGACGCGCACCCTGGCCTGGTCGCAGTCCGGTCGCCCCGCTCCCCTGCTGCTCCGCGGCGGAGCGGGAGAGGTGTTGTCCCCAACGGACGGCGTCCTGCTGGGCGCCACGTACGGGGCGGCGTACGGGGAGCGGACCGAGCACCTCGAACCCGGCGACGTGCTGGTCCTGCACACCGAAGGGCTTGCTGCGCACGCCGGTACGACGGGGGTGCGCCCGGGACGCGCCACGGACCGGCTCCTCTCGATGGCCCCCCGCATCGCCTCCGCACGGAACGCCCAGGAGTGTCTGCGGGCCGTGGTGGAGGAGTTCGGCGGCCGGGACCGCGAGGACGACGCCTGCGTGCTGATCGCGCGGGTGCGGTGACGGTGCGGGAGCAGCGGTCGCGAGAGCGGTGAGCGCGTGGCGGCACCTGACGGCGGCTTCCGGCGCCCGGGGAGCCGTTCACACGGCGCTCACGCCCCTGGTCCGTGCGCCGCGAGGGGCCTTGGGGAGCGACTGCCGCACTTCCTCGCGCAGGCCATCGATCTCCCCCTGCCCCGCGTACCGTCCGGTGAGGCGGTACATCTCGCGCAGCCGGTCCCAGGTGCGGTGGGACGACGTCTGCCCGATACTCAGCAACGCCAGCCGGGCGTACCGGTCGGCCTGGTCGGGGTCGTCGGCGATGAAGCAGGCCGACGCCATCGTGAGGTAGTCGAAGATCTTGGACCGCTGCCGGCCGTCGACGCGCAGTGCGAGCGCCTTCTCGGCGTACAACTGGGCCTGGCCGGCCACGCCGGGGTCGTGCTCGGCGAGGGTGCGGTAGGCGAGGGCCTGCATGCCGTACAGGTCCTCCTCCTTGAAGATCTGCATCCAGCTCGGCGGCGGCACGTCGCCGGGGTCGGAGGCGAACAGTTCCTCGGCCCGGCCGAGGGTGCGGCGCATCTCCTGGCCGCGCCCCATGGAAGCCTGCGCCCATGCCTCCACGGTGCAGAGCATGGCGCGGGTACGGGGTAGGGTCTCCTCGCCGGAACCGGACTGGGCGAGCTTCATCAGGTCCAGCGCGTCGTCCGGGCGGCCCAGGTGCACCATCTGGCGGGCGGCCCGGGAGAGCGCCTCGCCGGCCCGCGGCCGGTCGCCGCCCTCTCGCGCGGCGTGCGCGGCGATGACGAAGTACTTCTGCGCCGTCGGTTCCAGGCCCACGTCGTGGGACATCCATCCGGCGAGGACCGCAAGGTTCGCGGCGACGCCCCACAGCCGGTGCTGGAGTTGCGGACTGTGATGGTAGGCGAGCATGCCGCCCACCTCGTTCAGCTGACCGACCACGGCCTTGCGCTGGAGCCCCCCGCCTCTGGCGGCGTCCCAGGCGCGGAAGACCTCGACGGAGTGCTCGAGGGCTTCGACCTCCTGGACGCCCACGGGGGCGGCCTCGTAGCGGTCGAGGAGAGTGGAGTCGGGGTCGAGTGGGTTGTGGAGGGTACCGGCAGCCGAGGCGGGATCCGCCCGGAGCCAGTCGTGGAGGGCACCGCTGAGTGCCGATCCTGCGGCGAGCGCAGCGCCCGCGCCCACCAAGCCGCGTCGGTTGAGCATGAGGTCCATTCCCGTGAATTCGGTGAGGACCGCGGCCATCCGCTCCGGGGCCCAGGGCAGTCCGTCGGCGGACTGCCTGTCCCCTGCTTGTGCTGATCTGCGGAACCCGAGGTCCTCGGTGGTCACGACACGACCGAGTCGCTCGGTGAACAGGGCTGCCAGCACCTTCGGCACCGGATCACGCGGGGTCTCCCCCATGTCGATCCAGCGCCGCACGCGCGAGGTGTCGGTCGCCAGCTGCGGATGGCCCATGGCCGCCGCCTGCCGGTTGACCCGTCTCGCGAGTTCGCCCTTGGACCAGCCGGCCATGCCGAACAGGTCCGCCAGACGGGAGTTGGGTTCCTTGTTCACGTCAAGCCCCCAGGTTCTCGGCTGAGTTGACAGTAGCCCGCACCGGACGCGGCTTCGAGCATTCGCCAGGGTTCGCCAGGGTTCGCCAGATGGTGTGCCACCCGCGGACGGGTGTGCTGTAGGAACGCGCCACCCGGCCCGGGGAGCGGTCCCGTCGCGATCCGCATTCCCCAGGGTGCACCGGTCTGCTCCGGTTCCCTCCTCCGGGCCGGGGGCGCACGTCAACCGTCGGCGCACGAAGGGAACTGCTCACCCATGTATTCAGCAACGTCCCCCGTGGCCGCCCCGCCCCGGCCCCGTTCCACCCAGTTCGGGGGCAGGAACCGCCGGGCGCCCGGAGGCCCGGCACCCTTCAGCGGCAGGCTCGACCTGTCCGGCACGCAGGGGGCGCAGCTGCGTGCCGTCATCGCCTCGGTACACCGGATCTGCCCCGACTTCCGGCCCGTCCAACTGCTGCGGCGCAGCGGCCGTTCGGTGCTGCTGGCCGGAACCGTCGGGCCGCGGCCGGTGGTCGCCAAGTGTTTACTGGACACCTCTCCCGCGTGGGTGGAGCGGTTCCAGCACGAGGGCGCGGTGTACCGGTCGTTCACCCGGCTCAGGCCGCCGGTGCGGGCGCCCCGGCTGGTGGCCGCCGACCCGGACGGCGGGATGCTGGTGACCGAGCGGATGCCCGGACGTCCCGCCGCACTGCAGCGCCACCCGTTCGAGACTCCGTCGGGGAACGAGGTGCGCACGGTGATGGGAGCGCTGCGCCGGCTGAACATGTGGCGGCCCCCGGCGGACGCGTTCGACCGGCCGCTGGACTATCCGGCGCGGCTGGGCCGCTACCACGAGCTGGGGCTGCTCACCGACCGGGACATGGGCGACCTGCAGAAACTGCTGCACGGGGCCACGCGTCCGGGCGGCCGGCCCGGTGCGGCCTGGCAGTTCTGCCACGGGGACGCCCTGCTGTCCAACGTCCTGCTGTCCCCGAACGGTCCGGTGCTGGTCGACTGGGAGCACGCCGGCTGGTACCTGCCCGGGTACGACCTGGCGACACTGTGGTCCGTGCTCGGCGACGCCCCGCTGGCTCGGCGTCAGATCAGCCAGCTCGCACAGGCCGCCGGTCCCGCCGCCCGGGACGCCTTCCTGGTGAACCTGATGCTCGTGCTCACCCGAGAGATCCGCACCTACGAGACGGCGGTGCAGCGCACGATGCGCGGACCGGGCCCCGCGCCGGCCGGGTCCGTGCCCTGCCCGGACGGGTCGGGCGCGATGACCGTCGGCGAGGAGCAGCGGCTGCTGCTGCGGCGGCTGCACGACGACTGCGGGCTGGCGCGCCGGGCGGTACGTGCGGCGGTGGGCACCGGCTGACCCGCGCGCCGCCGCCGCGCCCGGCGCCGGGCGCGGCGGCGGCGTGGCACCCGTACGGCGGTGATTGGGGGCCACCCACGGGGTCAATACCTCCCCGGTACCCGGACCGCACCAGCCGCCGAGGAGACCGCCGTGTTCGGCTCACCCGGTTCCCTTCCCCGTTCCCCCGGCGGGGGCTCTCGCCCCGCCGCCTCCTCCTCGCGCGGACCCGGACGCACCGCGGCGGGGATCTGTGCCGCCGTACTGCTGCTGCAGACGGCCGCCGCCACTCCCGTGCTCGCTTCCGCCCGCCCGGGCGAGCCGCCGGCCGGCTCCCTGCAGGGGGCGTTCCAGCGGGCGGCGGAGCGGTACGAGGTGCCGCGGAGTGTGCTGCTGGGGGTGTCGTACTTGCAGTCGCGGTGGGACGGGCATGCGGGTGCGGCGAGCGTGTCGGGCGGGTACGGGCCGATGCATCTGACGGATCTGCGGACGGCGTTGGCGGAGGCCGGGGAGCACCATCACGGGGGTGCGGAGGATCCGCGGGGCGACACGGCGCGGCCGCTGGACGTGGCGGGGCTGTCCCAGACCGCCCGGGCGGGCGAGGGCCGGGAGGCCGGGCGGGTGCCGGAGCGGCTGCGGACGCTGCCGGAGGCGGCGGAGCTTACGGGGATCGCGGCGGAGCGGCTGCGGGAGGACCCGGCGGCGAACATCGCGGGCGGTGCGGCGCTGCTGGCGCAGGCGCAGCGGGAGCTGGGTCTCCCGGCGAGCGAGGACCCCGCGGACTGGTTCGGCGCGGTCGCCGCCTACTCCGGAGCGGACGACGAGACCACGGCCGCCGCGTTCGCCGAGGAGGTGTTCTCCGTGCTGCGTCGAGGGGCGCGGAGGGTCACCGACTCGGGGCAGCCGGTGGAGCTCGAGCCCTCGCCGGCCCTGCGTCCGGGGCGCGGGCGGGCGTCCGGGCCCGGCGTGCGCGCGGGCGCCCCGGACGGCCCGGTGGAGTGCCCGGCGCAGCTGTCCTGCACCTGGCAGCCGGCGGCCTACGAACGGTGGGAGAAGGAGGACAGCTCCACCGACTACGGCAACCACGACCGCGCACGGCGCCCGGCCGTGGGCCCCATCGACTACGTCGTGGTGCACGACGTGGAGGGGTACTGGAACGGCGCCACCAGTCTGATCGAGAACCCCGACTACGTCTCCTGGCACTACACCCTGCGGTCCTCCGACGGGCACGTGGCGCAGCACCTCAGGACCCGGGACGTCGGCTGGCACGCGGGCAACTGGTACGTCAACGCCAGGTCGGTGGGCCTGGAGCACGAGGGCTTCCTCGTCGACCCGGACGCCTGGTACACCGAGGCGATGTACCGCTCCTCCGCCCGCCTGGTGCGGTATCTGGCGAAGAAGTACGACATTCCGCTGGACCGTCAGCACGTCCTCGGCCACGACAACGTGCCGGGCACCACCCCGTCCGCCGTCCGCGGCATGCACACCGACCCCGGCCCGTACTGGGACTGGGCGCACTACTTCCGCCTGCTCGGCGCCCCCTTCCGCCCCGAAGGCTCCTGGCGCGGCGCGGACATGGTGACGATCCTGCCCGACTACGACGCGCACCGGCCGGTCTACACCCGCTGCGACGACTCCGGCGACCCGTGCGCCCCGCACGGCTCCGCCGCCGTCCGCCTGCACACCGCCCCCGACCCGGACGCCCCACTGGTGAAGGACATCGGCCTGCGCCCGGACGGCGACCCGTCGACCACCGGCGTCAACGACACCGGCGCCCGGGCCACCACCGGCCAGCAGTACGCCCTCGCCGGCCGCGACGGCGACTGGACCGCCATCTGGTACCTCGGCCAGAAGGCCTGGTTCCACAACCCCGCCGACCGGCCGACGGCGGTGCCCGCCCGGGGCAGGGTCGTCACCCCGAAGGAGGGCAGGGGCCCCGTCGCCGTGTACGGCCGCGCCTACCCCGAGGCGGGCGCCTACCCGGAGGACGTGCCCGTGCAGGCCATCGAGCGGCTGCCGTACGAACTGAAGGCCGGACAGCGGTACGTGGTCGGCCTGCGTACCCGCGGCAGCTTCCTGTCGGCGCAGAGCTACGACCCGTCGGGCAGGAAGGCGGTGCTGGTGCGCGGGGAACGGCGCTACGTGCAGGTCCAGTTCGGGCACCGGGTCGCGTTCGTCGACGCCCGGGACGTGCGCGTGACTACGGTCTGAAGATCTCCGGCGGGAGCGGCTTGAGCAGCGCGTACAGGTCGCTGGTGATGGGCCGGTCCCAGGAGGCGATGGTGACCAGCACGCCGTCGCTGCGGTCGAACTGCACGCAGGAGATGCGCTCCTCGGTGCACTTCACCCGCCGGACGATCAGCAGGTTGTCCTCGTGCATCACCGGATCGTCCTCGACGGCCAAGACCTCGACCTGCTCCTCGTCCTCCAGTGCGGCGAGCAACTGGGCCACCTCCAGCGGGACCTGCCCCTCCCCCAGGTCGCGGAACGGCGAACCCGCGGGGAGGTTGCCGATGATCATCGCGGGGCCCCGGCCGCCGAAGAGGTCGTAGCGCAAAAAGACGCCCTGGCAGGTGCCGTCCGGCGCGGGCAGCAGTCCGGCACCCAGGTTCCCGGGCCAGTCGGACGGGTCCATGGCCAGGACGTCGAAGTCGGGCCCGGCGGGGACGGGGGCGCTGCGGCGGCGGAGGAAGGACATGCCCGCCATGGTACGTCGCGGCCACCGGGGGCCACGGTGCGGTCGGGCGGGCGCAGGACCGGCCGGAGGCGGAATGCGGAGTCCGCCGGCAGCGACCCCTTGACGGACCTCGACGCTTCCTGGTTGTTTGAACGGGATCAAGCTACCGAATGATCGGTTGGGGCGATGCACATGCAGGTCACCGAGGCCGTCGACGCCGCGCGCAGGCTGTCCGGAGAGGAGCTGCGCGCGCTGCAGCTGGAGCGGTTGCGCGCCACGCTCCACCACGCGTACGAGAACGTGGACCACTACCGGCGGGCCTTCGACGCTGCGGGGGTGCGGCCCGAGGACTGCCGGAGCCTGGAGGACCTGGCACGTTTCCCGTTCACCGTGAAGGACGACCTGCGCGAGCAGTACCCGTTCGGGATGTTCGCCGTGCCGCGGGAACGGCTGCGCCGTGTGCACGCCTCCAGTGGCACCACGGGTCAGCCGACGGTCGTCGGCTACACCGAGCGGGACATCGAGATCTGGTCGGACCTGGTGGCCAGGAGCATTCACGCCGCGGGCGGCCGGCCCGGGCACCTCGTCCATGTCGCCTACGGCTACGGCCTGTTCACGGGCGGGCTCGGCGCGCACTACGGCGCGGAGCGGCTCGGCTGCACGGTCGTGCCCGCCTCGGGCGGGATGACGGCCCGGCAGGTGCGGCTGATCCAGGACTTCCGTCCGGAGATCATCATGGTCACCCCGTCCTACATGCTCACCCTGCTGGACGAGTTCGATCGGCAGGGCGTCGACCCGCGGAGCTCCTCGCTGCGGACCGGGATCTTCGGTGCCGAGCCGTGGACGGAGGAGATGCGCCAGGAGATCGAGGAACGCGCCGGCATCGACGCCGTGGACATCTACGGCCTGTCGGAGGTCATGGGCCCAGGCGTCTCGCAGGAGTGCGTGGAGACCAAGGACGGCCTGCACGTGTGGGAGGACCACTTCCTGCCGGAGATCGTCGACCCGGTCACCGGGGAGCCGGTGCCGGAGGGCGGGACGGGCGAACTCGTCTTCACCTCGCTCACCAAGGAGGCGATGCCGGTGATCCGCTACCGGACCCGGGATCTGACCCGGCTGCTTCCGGGGACGGCGTGGCCGGCGTTCCGGCGCATGGAGAAGGTCACCGGACGGTGCGACGACATGATCATCCTGCGCGGAGTGAACCTCTTCCCCGCGCAGATCGAGGAGATCGTGCTGCGTACGCCCGGTGTGGCGCCGCACTTCCAGCTGCGGCTGACCCGCGAGGGCCGGATGGACCGGCTGACGGTGCGGGCCGAGGCGCGGTCGGCTGCGACACCGGAGCAGCGCACCGAGGCGGTGGAGACGATCGCGCGCGAAGTGAAGGACGGCATCGGCGTCTCCGTGGCGGTGGAGATCACCGAACCGGAGACGCTGGAACGCTCGGTCGGCAAGATCAGGCGCATCGTCGACGAGCGGGAGTGACGCCGGTGTCCCGGGAGCCCGGGGCCCGGGAGCCCGGGACACCGCCCGCCGCGCGGGGGCGCCCGCGTCGGACGCTCAGCCGGACTTCCGGCCCTCCGCCTCGAGGACAGCCATCGCCGCGTTGTGCCCCGGCACCCCGCTGACGCCGCCGCCGCGCACCGCACCCGACCCGCACAGCAGGACGCCCGCGTGCCCGGTCTCCACGCCCCACCGCCCGGCGTCGGGGTCCCGGTAGGGGAAGGCCAGGTCGCCGTGGAAGATGTGGCCGCCGGGCAGCCGCAGTTCGCGTTCGAGATCGACCGGCGTCTTGGCCTCGATGCAGGGCCGCCCCTCGGCGTCCACGGCCAGGCAGTCGGCCAGCGGCTCGTCCAGGTGGGCGTCGAGCTGGGCGATCGTGGCCTTCAGCACCTCCGCGCGCCGGGCGTCGTTGTCGCCGGTGAACAGTTCCCCGGGCATCAGTAGCCCGAACAGGGTGAGCGTCTGGTATCCCTGCTCGACCAGGTCCGGGCCCAGGATCGAGGGGTCGGTGAGCGAGTGGCAGTAGATCTCGGACGGGGGCGCCGACGGCACCCGGCCGTCCGCCGCCTGCCGGTGCGCGTCGGCGAGCGCCTGATACCCCTCAGCGATGTGGAAGGTGCCGGCGAATGCCTCCCTCGGGTCCACCGCGGTGTCCCGCAGCCGTGGGAGCCGGCGCAGCAGCATGTTGACCTTGAGCTGCGACCCGGAGGCACGCTCGGCGGGCTCCTCACCCAGCATCGCGGCCAGGGCCTCGGGGGACGCGCCGACCAGCACGTGCCGGGCGGCCACCATGCCCTCGGTGCCGCCGGTGCTGTAGTGGACCTCGGCGCCCGCGCCGTCCGGCGCGATCCGGTGCACGTGGTGCCCGGTGAGCAGTTCGGCACCGGCCGAGCGGGCGGCGTCGGCGAGTGCCCCGGTGACCGCGCCCATGCCGCCGACGGGAACGTCCCAGTCGCCGGTGCCGCCGCCGATGACGTGGTAGAGGAAGCACCGGTTCTGGGCCAGCGACGGGTCGTGGGCGTGCGAGAACGTGCCGATCAGGGCATCGGTGAGCACCACGCCGCGCACCAGGTCGTCGCGGAAGCGCCGCTCGATCTCCTCGCCCAGCGGACGTGCGAACAGCGCCTCCCAGGCCGCGTCGTCGGCCACGGCCGCACGCAGTTCCTCCCGCGTGGGCAGCGGACCGGTGAGGGTGGGGAAGACCCGCTCGGCGACGCGGGCGGTCATGGCGTAGAAGTCCTGCCACTCCTCGAACTCCCGGTCCGAGCCCGTCAGGCGGGCGAAGGAGTCACGGGTGCGGGCGTCGTCGTCCGTGACCAGCAGGCCCCCGGCCGCGCCGCCGGTGACGGAGGGCGTGTAGGAGGACACGGCGCGTTTGCGCAGCGGCAGGCGCAGCCCGAGATCGTCGGCGATCTGCCGGGGCAGCAGGCTGACCAGGTAGGAGTAGGCGGACAGGCGGGCGTCGACGCCGACGAACGGGGTGGTGGAGACGGCGGCGCCGCCGGTGTAGTCGGAGCGTTCCAGCAGGGCCACGGAAAGGCCGGCGCGGGCGAGATACGCGGCGGAGACCAGGCCGTTGTGGCCGCCGCCGACGATCACGGCGTCGTAGGAGGGCTTGTCTGGCATGCCCCCTGTCTACACGGACCTCCCCGCTCCGACCAGGGGCGGGGCTCCGGGGGAGCGGCGACGAACGGCCGGGAGGCGATCTAGGGAATCCCCGAGTGTCGCGCCGTTCCCCACCCGGTGCGAGCCTGGTTGAGTGAGGTGTTCGGTGTCGGTGCCAGCCGGGAGGACTCCATGCGACAGCTGATCAATGTGCCGGAGACGGTGGTCGAGGAAGCGCTGCGCGGCGTGGCCGCCGCGCATCCGGACCTCACCGTGGACGTCGAGAACCGGATCGTGCTCCGCGGGGACGCGCCGGTGGCCGGGAAGGTCGGGCTGATCTCCGGCGGCGGCTCCGGCCACGAGCCGCTCCACGGCGGGTTCGTCGGGTTCGGGATGCTCGACGCGGCATGTCCGGGCGAGGTCTTCACCTCGCCGGTGCCGGACCAGATGGTGCGCGCCGCGGCCGCCGTGGACAGCGGGGCGGGTGTGCTGTTCATCGTGAAGAACTACACCGGCGACGTGCTCAACTTCCAGATGGCCGCGGAGATGGCCGAGGACGAGGGCGTGCAGGTCGCCAGCGTGCTGGTGGCGGACGACGTGGCGGTGGAGGACAGCACGCACACAGCGGGCCGGCGCGGCACCGGGGCCACGCTGTTCGTGGAGAAGATCGCCGGGGCGGCGGCGCAGGCCGGGGAGCCGCTGGAGCGGGTGGAGGCCCTGGCCCGCCGCGTCTCGGAGTCCTCTCGCAGCTTCGGGGTGGCGCTCAGCGCGTGCAGCACGCCCGCCAAGGGCGGCCCCACCTTCGACCTGCCCGCCGGCGAGCTGGAACTGGGCATCGGCATCCACGGCGAACCCGGCCGGGAACGCCGGGCCATGATGACCTCCGGCGAGATCGCCGACTTCGCGGTGCAGGCGGTGCTGGACGACCTGAGGCCGGAGGGTCCGGTGCTCGCGCTGGTCAGCGGCCTGGGCGCAACGCCGCTGCTGGAGCTGTACGGTTTCGCGGGCGAGGTGCACCGGGTGCTCGCGGAGCGCCGCGTGCCGGTGGCCCGCACGCTGGTCGGCAACTACGTGACCTCGCTCGACATGGCAGGGGCGTCGGTCACCCTGTGCCGGGCGGACGAGGAGATGCTGCGGCTGTGGGAAGCTCCCGTGGCCACCCCCGGGCTGCGCTGGGGCGCCTAGGACCCGCCGTGCACCCCCGTTCCGCCCGCCGTGTTCCCGTCGCCCGACGTGTCAGGAGACTCCCTTGCCCGACTCCCCCGGTTCCGTACTCGACACCACGCGCGCACTGCGCTGGATGAACGCCGCCGCGGACGCGGTGGACCGTGAGGCGGACCGTCTCACCGAGCTCGACTCGCCGATCGGCGACGCCGACCACGGCACCAACCTGCGGCGCGGCTTCACGGCCGTACGGCAGGGTCTGCGCGACGACCAGCCCTCCGGGCCCGGACCGGTGCTGCTGCTCTCCGGACGGCTCCTGGTCTCCAAGGTCGGCGGCGCCTCCGGCCCGCTGTACGGCACCCTGCTGCGCCGCGCCGGCAAAGCACTCGGCGACGAGTCCGCGGCGGACGGCCGCCAGGTCGCGGCCGCGCTGCGCATCGGTGTGGAGGCCGTGGCGCAACTGGGTGGCGCCGTCGAGGGCGACAAGACGATGCTGGACGCGCTTTTCCCGGCGCTGACCGCGCTGGAGGAGGCGCTGGAGTCCGGGGAGGATCTCGCCGACGCGCTGGCCGCCGCCGGGCGGGCGGCGGCGGAGGGTGCCGCGGCGACCGTGCCGCTGCGGGCTCGTAGGGGCCGGGCGAGCTACCTGGGCGAGCGGAGCGTGGGCCACGAGGACCCCGGCGCCGCGTCCTCGGTGCTGCTGGTGACCGCGCTGGCGGAGGCGGTGGGCGCCGGTGAGTGAGCAGAAGGAACCGCGGGTCGGCCTGGTGCTCGTCTCGCACAGCTCGCAGGTGGCGGCCGCGGTCGCGCAGATGGTGTCCGGGCTGGTGGGCACAGGCGGGTCGGTGCCGGTCGCGGCGGCGGGCGGTGCGCCGGACGGCGGGCTGGGCACCGACGCCGACGCCATCCGGGAGGCGGCGCTGTCCGTGGACGAGGGCGCCGGGGTGCTGCTGCTCGCCGACCTGGGCAGCGCGGTGCTGACCGTACGCGCGCTGCTGGCGGAGGACGAACTGCCGAAGGACAGCGAACTACTGGACGCCCCTTTCGTGGAGGGCGCCGTGGCCGCGGTGGTCTCCGCGTCGGCCGGGGCGGACCGTGCGGCGGTCGCAGCGGCGGCACGGGACGCGTACGAATACCGGAAGGTCTGAGGCCCCGCCGCCGCCCACCGGTACGGCCGTTCAGCCGGGCGGCGGCCCCTCGGGTACGGGGGCGCCGCCCGTGGGCGCGTCGTAGGCGAACCAGGCGGGGCCCTCCTGCGCTGCCCGCTTGATCCGCTGCACCGCGAACTCTTCCAGGGAGGGCAGGCCGTCCTGCGCGAACCAGCCCACTTCCAGCGACTCGTCGTCGTTCACCCGCGCCTCGCCGCCCACGGCGCGGCAGCGGAAGGAGATGTCCATGAACTGGCAGCGGTCGCCGTTCGGGTAGCGGATGGGCTCCAGTCCCTGGACGGAGATGATGCGCTCGGGAACGCATTCGACGGCGGTCTCCTCGCGCACCTCGCGCACGATGGTGTCGGCGGGCTGCTCCCCCGGCTCGGCGATGCCGCCGATGATGGCCCAGCGGCCGGTGTCGGCGCGCCGGGCGAGCAGCACCCGCTCCTCGTCGTCGAACACCACCGCGCTGACGCCGGGCAGGAAGAGCAGCTGCTGACCGGCGGTGGCACGGATCGCGCGGATGAACTCGGGTGTCGCCATGCGCCCGACTCTAGGACGTGAAGCGCGGCCGGCGGCGTCCTCCCCCGCGGGGCTTCGTCCGTGAGAGGGACCTCGGCGCGGAGGGCGGGCGGGCCGGGGTCAGGCGGGCGGGCGGCGGCCCGCCGGGGCGGGGAGCACGTCGGCGAGCAGGCGGCCCTCCGCGTAGGTGCGGGCCGCCTGCGGCAGCTCTCCGGGCCGGCCGCTGAGCAGGACGGTGAGTCCGCCGGTCGCCGGGGCCTGCGGGGCCGGCGCGGTGTCGAGGCGGCGCAGCGCCTGGGCGGCGACGGCGTCGGCGGAGCCGTACAGCTCGGGGAGGGGGCCGCCGTGCGCGGCGGCGGTGCGGATACGCCCTCCGACCAGTTCGTAGTGCGTGCAGCCGAGGACCACGGCGCGGGATCCGGCCGGGGTCAGCCGCCCGGCGGCGGCGACGGCCGCGTCGATCCGATCCTCGTCGCCGGACTGGACGGCCTCGGCGAGGCCGTGGCAGGGCACCTCGGTGATCCGGGCGCCGTTGCCGAAGTCGCCGATCAGCCGCCGCTGGTAGGCGCTCCCAGTGGTGGCCGGGGTGGCCCAGACCGCGACCGGGCCGCCGGAGGCGGCGGCGGGCTTGACGGCCGGCACGGTGCCGACGACCGGTACCAGCGGCTCAAGTTCGGCGCGCAGAGCGGGCAGTGCGTGCACGGAGGCGGTGTTGCAGGCGACGATCAGCGCGTCGGGACGGTGGGCTGCGGCGGCCCGCGCGCAGGCCAGCGCCCGGGCGGCGATGTCACCTGCGGTGCGCGGTCCCCACGGCAGTCCGTCGGGGTCGCTGGAGAGCACCAGATCGGCGTCGGGACGGAGGCGGCGTACCGCGGCCGCGGCGGGCAGCAGTCCGATTCCGGAGTCCACGAGCGCGATCTTCACGGCGGAAACTCTAACCGATCGCCACGCCGCGCTCCCGGTGCGTGCGGGCGCCCTGCGGCAGACTGCCGCAGGTGAACGCGCTGACGTGGACCTCGTGGCTGTCGCTGGCGGCGTGGCTGTGGCTGCTTCTCGCCCACGGCGGTTTCTGGCGCACCGATGTGCGGCTGCCGGACGCCGACCCGGCGGGCGAAGGGGCCCGGGCGGATGCGGACGGGGAGCCGTGGCCGCCGGTGGCGATCGTGGTGCCGGCGCGCGACGAGGCGGCCGTGCTGCCTCTCACGCTGCCCTCGCTGCTCACCCAGCGGTACCCGGGCCCGGCCGAGGTGGTCCTGGTCGACGACGGCAGCAGCGACCAGACCGGCGACCTCGCCCGCACACTGGCCGCGTCGGTGCCCGGGGCGCTGCCGCTGACCGTGTGTTCCCCGGGACCGCCCCCGCAGGGCTGGACCGGCAAACTGTGGGCGGTCCGGCACGGCGTAGCGGTGGCCCGCTCGCGGGGTGCGGCGACGTACCTGCTGCTGACCGACGCCGACATCGCGCACCCGCCGGACTCGCTGCACGCCCTGGTCCGCGCCGCGCGCGACGGCGGCCTGGACCTCGTCTCGCTGATGGCCCGGCTGCGGGTGACCACCGGTTGGGAGCGCCTGGTGGTACCGGCGTTCGTGTACTTCTTCGCGCAGCTGTACCCGTTCTCCCGGGTCAACCGGTCGGGTGGCCGTACGGCGGCTGCGGCGGGCGGCTGCATGCTGCTGCACGCGGACTCCGCCGACCGGGCGGGCCTCCCCGGGAGCGTACGCGGCGCGGTGATCGACGACGTCGCCGTGGGTCGTGCGGTGAAGCGCGGCGGCGGACGGGTGTGGCTGGGCCTGGCGGAGGAGGTGGCGAGCGTACGGCCGTACGAAGGACTGGCTCCGCTGTGGGCGATGGTGGCGCGCAGCGCGTACGCCCAGCTGCGGTACAGCCGGTCGCTGCTGGCCGTGACTGTGGCGGGTCTGCTGCTGGTGTACGTGGCGCCGCCCACGACGGCGCTCGCCGGGCATGCCGCCGGCTGGGCGGCCTGGGCGCTGATGACGCTCAGCTACCTGCCGGCCGTGCGGTACCACCGGGTGCCGTGGTGGGTGGTGTTGACGCTGCCCGCCGTGGCGGTGCTGTACCTGCTGATGACGGTGGACTCGGCGGTCCGGCATCACCGTGGCGCGGGTGCCGCGTGGAAGGGCCGGACGTACGCCGGCACCTGACTCCCGGCCCGTCCCCGCCCGATGTTGGCCGGATCATGCCCTTTACACGAACACAAGGCACCGGTGCGACCGTTTCTTCCCTCTTTCGCTCGAATTGGTGACGTCCGGTCATGTGTGACGCGCAAAATGACCCGCTTATCAGGCTCCCCAACCAGCACATCGTGGGCTTAACTTATGGACTATGACCTCCCCCCGCAGCACCTACGGCGGCGGTTACTACGCTGCTCCTGCATTCCCCGACACCCCGATCTACGACATGCTCGTGGCCGAGCGGGGTACCCCGCAGATCGCCCCGATCCGGGTGCCCGCCGCGTACGACACCGGGAGTCACCTGCCCGCGCTGCCGTCCGCGCTCCCCGCGCTCCCGTCCGGGCAGGGGCACCCCTACGGGCAGCAGCACGGCTATCCCGCCCAGCAGCCGGCGCCGCTCCACCAGGCCCCCTCCCCGTACATCCCGCAGCAGCAGAGCCAGCAGCGCGGCTACGGCCACCCGGGTCCGCAGGGCGGCCACCAGGGTCAGCAGGGCTACCCGGGCGCCGGCCAGCAGCCGCAGCACCAGATGCGCCCCGTGGCCCCGCGTCCCGCCGCGCCGCGGCAGATGCCGGGCGGCTACGACGACCCGTACGGACGTCCGTACCAGGGCCGGGGGTACTGACCTCCGGACTCCGCGCCGCGGGGCCGGGGAACGACGTGGCGGCGACCCATCAGGGGGAGGGCGCCGCCCGCGACGTGTCATCCCGGCGGCGGCCTGGTACTCCTCCGGCATGCAGACCTCCCCACGGCTCACGCACGAGGAGGCGGAGCGGCTGGACGCGCACTGGCGCGCGCTGGTCTACCTCGCCGCCTGCCAGCTCTACCTGCGCGACAATCCACTGCTGGGCCAGCCGCTGCGCCCGGAGCACATCAAGCCGCGGCTCCTCGGCCACTGGGGCACGTGTCCCGGTCTCGGCCTGGTCTACACCCACCTGAACCGGCTGATCCGGAACCGGCGTCTGGAGGCGCTCTGCGTGTGGGGCCCCGGACACGGTGCGCCCGCCGTGCTCGCGGGGAGCTGGCTGGAGGGCACCTACGGCGAGCTGTTCCCGGACGTGCCGCGCGACGCCGACGGCATGACCCGGCTCTTCCGCGCCTTCTCCACGCCCGGCGGCGTGCCGAGCCACACCGCTCCCGGAGTGCCCGGATCCATCCAGGAGGGCGGCGAGCTGGGGTACTCCCTGGCCCACGCCTACGGCGCCGCGATGGACAACCCCGGCTTGCTGGTCTGCTGCGTGGTCGGGGACGGCGAGGCGGAGACGGGTCCGCTGGCGACCTCGTGGCACGCCGACAAGTTCCTCGACCCCGTCCACGACGGCGCGGTACTACCCGTACTGCACCTCAACGGCTACAAGATCGCCAACCCCACGGTGCTGGCCCGTATCCCCGAGGACGAACTCGACGCCCTGATGCGGGGCTACGGGTACGACCCGGTGCACGTGACGGCGGCACCGGACAGCGACCGGCTCGAGGTGCACGCGGCGATGGCCGCCGCGTTCGACAGCGCCGCGGACCGGATCGGTGCCCTGCAGCGCGCCGCCCGCGCGGAGACCGGAGCCGACCGGCCGCGCTGGCCGATGATCGTCCTGCGCACCCCCAAGGGCTGGACCGGCCCGGCGTCGGTCGACGGGGTCCCGGTGGAGGACACCTGGCGGGCGCACCAGATCCCGCTCGCCGGGGTGCGGGAGGACCGTGAGCGGCTGCGGCAGCTGGAGGGCTGGCTGCGCAGCTACGGCCCCGAGGAGCTGTTCGACGACAGCGGTCGGCCGCTGCCGCACGTGCTGGACTGCGTACCGGCCGGCGACCTCCGGCTGGGCGCGCTGCCGCAGGCCAACGGGGGCCGCCTGCTGCGCGACCTGCCGCTGCCGGCGCTCGAACCGCACGCGGTGGACCGCGAACGGCCGGGCGCGAGCATGCACGAGCCGACCCGGGTGCTGGGCGGCTGGCTCGGCGAGCTGATGTCGGCGACCCACGAGCGGCGCGACTTCCGCATGTTCGGGCCGGACGAGACGGCCTCCAACCATCTCGACGACGTCTACGGCGCGACCCCGAAGGGCTGGCAGGCGCGCACCCGGCCCACCGACGAGCACCTGGGCCCGCACGGCAGGGTCCTGGAGGCGCTCTCCGAGCACCTGTGCCAAGGCTGGCTGGAGGGGTACGTGCTGACCGGCCGGCACGGCCTGTTCGCCTCCTACGAGGCGTTCGCGCACATCGTGGACAGCATGGCGAGCCAGCACATCAAGTGGGTGCACAGTGCGCGGGAGGTGCCCTGGCGGCTCCCCGTCTCGGCGCTCAACTACCTGCTGACCTCGCACGCCTGGCGGCAGGACCACAACGGCTTCTCGCACCAGGACCCCGGCTTCGTCGACCACGTGCTCAACAAGAGCCCGGAGGTCGTCCGCGTCTACCTGCCGCCGGACGCCAACACCCTGCTGTGCGTGGCCGACCACGTGCTGCGCACCCGCGACACGGTCAACGTGGTCGTTGCCGGGAAGCAGGAGTGCTTCGACTGGCTCGGGCTGGAAGACGCCCGGGCGCACTGCGACCGCGGAGTGGGCATCTGGGAATGGGCCGGCACCGAGACCTACGGCAAGGAACCGGACGTGGTGCTCGCGTGCGCCGGGGACGTGCCCACCCAGGAGGTCATGGCCGCCGCCTCGCTGCTGCGCAACCACGTGCCCGAACTCGCCGTGCGGGTGGTGAACGTCGTGGACCTGGCACGGCTGCTGCCGCACGAGGAGCACCCGCACGGGATGCGGGACGCCGATTTCGACGGCGTCTTCACCCGGGACCGGCCGGTCGTCTTCGCGTACCACGGCTACCCGTGGCTGATCCACCGGCTCGCCTACCGCCGTGCCGTCCACCCGCACCTGCACGTCCGCGGGTACAAGGAGTCCGGCTCGACGACCACGCCGTTCGACATGGTGGTCCGCAACGACCTGGACCGGTACCGGCTGGTGATGGACGTCCTGGACCGCGTGCCGGGCCTGGCGGTGCGGGCGGCCGGCGTGCGGCAGGCGATGGCGGACGTGCGGTCCCGGCACCACGCCTGGATCCTCGAGCACGGCACGGACCTGCCGGAGGTCGCGGGCTGGCGGTGGGAGGAGTGAGCCGGGCGCACCACCCGGGCGCGCCCGGCCCGGGTCCGCCGGGAGCCGTCGCCGGACCTGCACCTCCTGCAGCCGTCAGACCTGCACGTCCTCCAGCACGCCCAGGGCGTCCGGCACGAGCACGGCGGCCGAGTAGTAGGCGCTGACAAGGTAGGAGACGACGGCCTTGTCGTCGATGCCCATGAACCGCACGTTCAGGCCCGGCTGGTACTCGTCGGGGATGCCCGTCTGGTGCAGCCCGACGACGCCCTGGTTCTGCTGCCCGGTCCGCATGGCGAGCACCGAGGTGGTGCCGTCCGCGACGGGGATCTTGTTGCACGGCAGCAGCGGCACGCCGCGCCAGGTGCGCACCCGGGCGCCGTGCAGCTCAGTCTCCGGCGGGCAGAGGCCGCGGCCGCTCATCTCCCGGCCGATCGCCGCGATCGCCTTGGGGTGGGCGAGCAGGTACTCGGTCTTGCGGCGCCGGGAGAGCAGCTCGTCCAGGTCGTCGGGGGTGGGCGGGCCGGAACGGGTGGGGATGCGCTGGGACAGATCGGCGTTGTGCAGCAGCCCGAACTCCCGGTTGTTGACCATCTCGTGCTCCTGCCGCTCGCGCAGGGCCTCGACGGTCAGCCGCAGCTGCTCCTCCAGCTGGTTCATTGGGTCGTTGTAGAGGTCAGCTACCCGGGTGTGCACCCGCAGCACGGTCTGCGCGACGCTCAGCTCGTACTCCCTCGGCCCGATCTCGTAGTCGGCGAACACTCCGGGGAGGACGGGTTCGCCGGAGTGGCCGGAGGTCAGCGCGATGTCGGCCTCGCCGCGCCGGTTCTGGCGGGGGATGGCACGCGAGAGGAACGCGTGCAGGTGGTCGCGGAGCGCGGGGGACCGGCCGGCGACCTCCTGGAATGCGGAGCGCGGCAGGGAGAGCACGATGCAGCGGGTGCCTGCGCGCAGTCCGTACTCCCACACCCCCGGCTCGGGGGTCAACGCCTGGTCTCCGGCGTGGTCGCCGTCCGTGAGCGTGCCCAGCGCGGCCTCGTCGCCGTACTTGCCCCGGCCGATCCGGTGGATCTTGCCGTGCGCGACGAGGAGCAGCGCGTCGACGGGCCCGCCGACGTCGGTGACGGTGTCGCCGACGGAGAACTCGTGCTGTTCGCAGCGGTCGGCGAGCTGCCGCAGGGCGTCCTCGTCGGTCAGCCCGCGCAGCAGCGGGATCTCCCGCAGTCCGGAGGGGATGACGGACACCGCCGCCCCGGTGTTGGTGAACTGCACCCGGCCGTCCCCGAAGGTGTGGGTCAGACGCCGGTTCACCCGGAACGTGCCGCCGCTGGTCTCCACCCACGGCAGGACCTTCAGCAGCCAGCGCGAGGAGATGCCCTGCATCTGCGGGGGCGTCTTGGTGGTGGTCGCGAGATTCCGTGCTGCCGCGGTCGGGAGACTCGTGGGCACGGATTCCGCGGAGGTAGTGTGCTCGGTCTCGGCTTCCGGACGGGTCGTCAAGGGCGTCTGCCTCTCTGCGCTTCGGGGATGCGTGCGGTCGCGTGTTCCGGACCGTGCGGCGGATTCCTGGAGGAAGGATCAGTGGCCGATTTCGACGTCCTCGAGAATTCCCAGTGCGTCGGGCACGAGAACGGCTGCGGAATAGTAGGCGCTCACCAGATAGGACATGACGGCCTTGTCGTCGATCCCCATGAACCGCACGGACAGGCCGGGCCGGTACTCATGGGGGATGCCGGTCTGGTGGAGTCCGACGACGCCGCGCTCCTCGCCGGTCCGCAGGGCCATGACGGAGGTGGAGCCCTCGCGGGACACCGGGATCTTGCTGCAGGGCAGGAGGGGAACGCCTCGCCAGGCGGGCACCGCGTGGCCCCCGAAGTCGACGTTGGCGGGCTGGATGCCGCGCCTGCTGCACTCGCGACCGAACGCGGCGATGGCCTTGGGGTGGGCGAGGAGGACGCTGGGCTCCTTCCAGACGGTGGCGAGCAGCTCGTCCAGGTCGTCCGGCGTGGGCGGACCGGAGCGGGTGTGCAGCCGGTGCCGGGTGTCGGCGTTGTGCAGCAGACCGAACTCCCGGTTGTTGACCATCTCGTGCTCCTGCCGCTCGCGCAGGGCCTCGACGGTCAGCCGCAGCTGCTCCTCCAGCTGGTTCATCGGGTCGTTGTAGAGGTCGGCCACCCGGGTGTGCACCCGCAGCACGGTCTGCGCCGCGCTCAGTTCGTACTCGCGGGGCGAGGTCTCGTAGTCCACGAAGGTGCCGGGCAGGGCCGGTTCGCCGCTGTGGCCCGCGGTGAGCGCGATCTCGGACTCGCCATCCGCGGTGCGCTGGGCGGGCAGGGCGCCCCGCGCCGCCTCGAAGTGGGCACGCAGGCTGTCGGAGCGGCCGCAGACGTCCTCGAAGTCGGAGCGTGAGAGGGTGAGTACGGTGCCGCCGGTCAGCGCGCGCAGTGAGAACTCCCAGCGCCCCGGCTCGTCGAGAAGGTCCGCGTCCCCCGCGTAGTCCCCGCCGGCCAGGACGCCCAGGTCGACGTCCTCGTCGTACTTGCCGGGCCGGACCTTGCGCAGCTTGCCGTGCGCGACGAGCACCAGACGGTCCGCGGGGGCACCGGCCTCGACGAGGGTCTCGCCCGCGGAGAAGTCGCGCTGCTCGCAGCGGTCCGCCAGGGCCTCGAGCACGGGACGGTCCGCGTATCCGCGCAGCAACGGGAGTTCGGTGAGTTCGGCGGGGATCACGCGGATGTCGGAACCGGTGGAGACGAATTCCACCCGGCCGTCCCCGAGGGTGTGCACGAGCCGCCGGTTCACCCGGAACGTGCCGCCGGACACCTGTACCCACGGAAGGACCCGCAGCAGCCACCGGGAGGAGATTCCCTGCATCTGCGGGACCGTCTTGGTGGTGGTGGCCAGATTCCGCGCGGCTGCGGTTCCGAGGCTCGAGGGGCGCTGGTCTTCGACGTAGTCGCTATCGGAATGCGATTCCATCGAAGTCGTCATGGAGGACCACCAATCTCCGGCTGGCTGCGGGAATTTCCCGCGCCGCGCGACGAAGTTAGCCAGGCGCTCTCGATGTCCGCAATCGCTCGAAAGATAAGCAGCCGCAAGGAATGTCCTCCGCGTGCCGCGGGTAACGCGGCGTTTCGGGGTGCCGTTCTCGACGCATCGTCACCACGGCACCCGGGGTCCTTCACGGTGAGCGACGGGCACGGCCTGCGCGGGGCGTCGTCCGGGTGGGCGCACGGAGTCCGGGCGCGCGACGGACACGGGCGCCTTCCGCACCACTCCCCCGCAGGGGAGCATCGGAGTAGAGTCCGCTGGGGGAACAGAAGGGGGCACGAGACGTGCGGAGCATCGCGGGACTGTGGACGTGGCGCCGCAGTTCTCTGTGCCGCCGCTCCGATCTCGCGGAGGCGTGGCTCGCGTTGTGCGGACTGGCGCTGCTGCTCCTCGGCGTGCCGCTGGCCGGCGTCGTCGGCGGCACGGCCGCTTACGGCGAACTGGCCGCGCTGGTGCGGCAGGAGCACGCGCAGCGCCACGCGGTGTGGGCCACCGCGAAGCAGCCGGTGGACCGCCCGCCCACGGCTCCCGGCGAAGCGGACGACGACGAGGGGGCGCAGGACCACCCGGTGCTGGCCTTCTGGAAGGGCCCCGACGGCGTTACCCACACCGGGACTGTGCACGCCGCGAGACCCATGAACCCGGGAGAGCGGTTCCGCGTCTGGACGGACGCCGGGGGCAGCCTGACGTCCCCTCCGCTGGCGCACGGCACGGCCGCCGCCTACGCGGTGGCGACGGGCCTGGTCGCGGGGGCGCTGACCGGCGCTGCCGTGGAGGCGGGCCGCCGCGCGGCCATGGCACGGCTGCTGCGGCGCAGGTATGCCGCGTGGGAGGACGAGTGGGCGCGGATCGGCCCGGACTGGGGCCGTGCGGGCAGCAACAGCTGACCGGTCATCGGGTGGCGTGGGCGCACGCTACGGTGGAGCCCCGCATCCCCCGCACGTCATGGCAACCCCCGCACGAAGTGAGGACGCAGCAGTCCATGGGACAGGCCTCGGTCCAGGTCACGCACACCGGCACCTCCCGCTGGCGGCGCCGCACCGGAGAGTACGGTTCGCTCGCTGCGGCGCTGGAGGCCGCCGCCGACGGGGACGTGCTCACCGTCGCCCCGGGAACCTACCGGGAGAATCTGGTCCTGGACCGGGCCGTGACGCTGCGCGGCCCCGAGCGGGCGGGCGGTGGCTCGGTGCGGATCGCTCCACCGGACGGCGTCGCGCTCACCGTCCGGTCCTCGGCGACCGTCCGTGACCTGCAGATCGAGGGTCAGGATGCCTCCGCCCCCGCGCTGCTGGTCGAGGACTGCGCGCCCGAGCTCTCCGGCATCCGCATCATGACGCGTTCCGCCGCAGGGCTGGAGGTGCGCGGCGGAGCCCGCCCCACCGTGCGGCGCTGCACCGTGGACAACCCGGCCGGACTGGGCGTCAGTGTCAGCGGCGGGGCCGGCGGCGTGTACGAGGAGTGCGAGGTGGTGGCCGCCGGGCAGGCCGGCGTCTCGGTGGGCGACGGCGCGCACCCCCGGCTGGAGCGGTGCCGCATCCACCACGCCTCGGGTGCCGGTCTCTCCCTCCACGGCGACGGCAGCGCCGCCGAGGCCGTGGGCTGCGAGGTGTACGAGATCAAGGGCGCGGGAGTGCAGGTCACGGCCCGTGCGACCGCGCACCTCACCGACTGCCGGGTGCACCGGACCACGGCTGACGGCGTCACCCTCGACACCGACGCGGTGCTCACCCTGGCGGACTGCGAGATCCACGACATCCCGGAGAACGCGGTCGACCTGCGTTCCCGTTCGGTGCTCACCCTGACCCGCTCCAAAATCCGCCGGTTCGGCCGCAACGGCCTGTCGGTGTGGGACCCGGGCACCCGTGCCGACGCCAACGGCTGCGAGATACACGACAGCACCGGCGACTACCCGGCGGTGTGGGTGAGCGACGGCGCCTCCGCCGTGCTGGACTCCTGCCGGGTGCACGGCGTCCCGGACGCGCTGTTCGTCCTCGACCGCGGTTCGCAGGTGGACGTGCTCGACTGCGACCTGACGCAGGTGCGCGGCACCGCGGTCTCGGTGAGCGACGGGGCCACGGTGCGGCTGGACGACTGCCGCGTCCGGGAGGCCGCCACCGGCGCCTGGTTCCGCGACCACGGCAGCGGCGGCACCCTGGCCAACTGCACCATCGACGCCACCGCGACCGGCATGATCGTCACCAAGGGCGCGGACCCGGTCGTCGAACGCTGCACGGTGACCTCCCCGGAGGAGGCGGGCGTGTACGTGTCGGCCGAGGGCCGCGGAACGTTCCACGGCTGTCGGGTCACCGGGTCGCGCGGCTACGGCTTCCACGTCATCGACGGCTGCCGCAGCACGCTGCGCCGCTGCCGTACCGAACGCTGCGCACGCGGCGGGTACGAGTTCGCGGAGGAGGGCGCGGTGGTGGAGGACTGCAGCAGCGACGAGAGCGCCGCACCCGCCGCGGTCCCCACGGCGGCCGCCGCTCCCCCGGCGACCACGGCGTCCGCCCCTCCGGTCACCGCGGGGCTGCTGACCGCCACCGAGGCGGTCCCGCCACCCCGCGGCGGCGGTGCGAAGGCGACCGGCGCCGCCGCCTCCGCGCCCGAGGCACCGGCCGCGGAGGCGGCCCGTCCGGCGGCGGAGGTGCTGGGCGAACTCGACGGCCTGGTGGGCCTGGACAGCGTCAAGCGTGAGGTGCGGACGCTGACCAGCATGATCGAGGTGGGCCGCCGCCGGGAGCAGGCGGGGCTCAAGGCGGCGTCCGCGCGGCGCCACCTGGTCTTCACCGGCTCCCCCGGCACCGGCAAGACCACCGTCGCGCGCCTGTACGGCGAGATCCTGCACGCGCTGGGCGTGCTGGAGCGCGGTCACCTGGTCGAGGTGTCGCGGGTGGACCTGGTGGGCGAGCACATCGGCTCGACCGCGATCCGCACCCAGGAGGCGTTCGACCGGGCACGCGGCGGCGTGCTGTTCATCGACGAGGCGTACGCGCTGTCACCGGAGGACTCGGGGCGCGACTTCGGGCGCGAGGCCATCGACACGCTGGTGAAGCTGATGGAGGACCACCGAGACGAGGTCGTGGTGATCGCTGCCGGGTACACGACAGAGATGGAGCGGTTCCTCGCCGTCAACCCGGGCGTGGGGTCCCGCTTCTCGCGCACCATCACCTTCGGCGACTACGCGCCGGAGGAGCTGCTGCACATCGTCGAGCAGCAGGCCGCCGAGCACGAGTACCACCTGGCGAAAGGCACCGGCGACGCACTCCTGGACCACTTCGCGGCGCTGCCCAAGGGGCCCTCGTTCGGCAACGGCCGCACCGCGCGGCAGACGTTCGAGGCCATGGTGGAACGCCACGCGGGCCGGGTGGCGCAGCTGGACGAGCCGGACACCGACGACCTGACGCTGCTCTACCCGGAGGACCTGCCGGGCGCCTCCGCGTCCTGACCCGGTCGGACGTCCCGAGGGGCGTGAGCGCCCTCGCTCACCGCGCCAGCCGGCGCGTGCTGGGCGGGCAGTGCGGGGGCAGGGGACGGCGCTGCGGCCTCCGCGGATGCCTCCGCTCCCCCCAGCGCCTCCGGGCAGAGGCGGGCCAGGAGCCCGGCGCGTTCCACCGCGAAGGCCGGATCGGCCCGGTATTCGCCGTGCCCCAGGATCGGAGCCGGAAGCGGAGAGGCGGCCGTACGGCCGTAGGCGAGCGGGTCGGCCAGCGGCCCGCGGTCCACCGCGGTCCCGTCGCCGTCCGGGAGGCGCAGCGGCCCGCCGATGGGGTCGGTGGCGCGCCACAGATTGCGCCAGCAGTCCAGTTCGCGGTGCAGGGCGCGGAGCGGGCCGGGCCCGAAGTAGGCGGGGAACCAGCGGCCGTAGAGCCGGGCGAGCGGTGAGCCGTAGGTGAGCAGGGCGACCTGCCGCCGGGTGGCGGGGTCGAGCTGCCACACCGCCGCGGCGGCCAGCACGCTGCCCTGCGAGTGCCCGGAGAGGACCAGGCGGCCGCCGCCGTAACGGCGGGTCCAGGTCGCCATGCGCCACACGAGGTCGGGAACGGCGCGCTCGGCGTAGCACGGCGGCGCGAACGGGTGGGCGGCACGCGGCCAGAAGGTGCCGACGTCCCAGAGGATGCCCACGGTGCGGCGGGTCGAGGCGTCCCGGTAGGCGCGGCGCCCCAGGGTCAGCAGCAGCAGGAAGCCGAAGCCCATCAGCCAGGAGCCCAGCGCCTGCACGGTGTCGGCGGCTCCGTCCAGCACCACCGGTGCGCCGTCCGCCGCCTCCCCCGGAACCAGGCCGGTGAGCAGCGCGCCCGCCACGGCTGCGGCGCCCAGCAGCAGGGTGGCGAAGGCGGTGACGCCCACGACGCGCGGCGCGGAGTCGGTGAGCCGGGCGGCGGCGACCGTCCGGCCGATGCTGCCGGAGCGTGCCGCGTCGGGTTCGGCGCCCGGGTAGGCCAGGTGGGCGTGTGCGGCGAGGCGGGAGCCGGTCCGCCAGACCCGTACGGCGTGCACGCACAGCAGGACCAGGAGAAGGACGAGGAGCAGTGGTGTCGCCGCGGCCTGCCAGGTCAGCACGGTCGGCGGGCCGGGGATGGGGCCGTCCCCGGCCCCGGGGGTGGCGCCGCCGTCGAGCCAGTCGGCGACGCGCTGGGCGACCCCGCCGGACATGACACCCCCCAGCGCGCACCCCAGCATGGCGGTGGCGGCCGCGGCCAGGCCGCGCAGCGCGGTGCGGGGCACCCGGGTGGTGCGGTGCAGCAGCACGCCGAGCACGGCGACTCCGGCGACCAGCAGGCCCTGCGCGAGGGCCAGTACGGCGAACGTGCCGTCGCCGGGCAGCCGCCCCGCGCTCTGCCAGCCGGGCCGCGACCAGGCGGCGTAGAGCACGGACAGGGCGAGGAGCACGGCGGCCGCCGCGGGCAGATGGCGCACCAGCGGGCCGTCCCGCCGTACGTCCGGGCAGCCCTCGCCGCGGCCGCGTGCGCACACAACGGCCAGGACGGTGGCCGCGGACGCCGCCAGCAGCGCCCAGAGCACCCCTCCCGCCACGGCCGCGGCACCGCCGGACCGGAGATCGTGCCCGGCGGCCGCGACGGTGAGCGCGGCGGCGACGGTGAGGAGCCCGGCGGCGGTGTGGGCGGCGCGCAGCCGGGCGACCAGGCGTCTGCCGTACCAGAAGCCGGGCAGGCACAGGTCCGGCCGCTCGGGGCCGTCCGGGGCCGGAGCGGGAGGGACCGTGCCGTCCGGCCCCGGCTCCCCGTCGATGCCGTGCCAGGGCGCCTGGGACTCGTACGCGCTCCAGGTGCGGCGGGAGAGCCACCACAGGAGCGCGGTCAGCGCGGTGGGCAGGGACGCGGCGAGGGCGAGGCGCCGGCCGGGCTGCGACCACCAGCCGCCGCTGCCGTCGGCGCCGGGCGCGAGGAATCCGAGCCAGGACCGTTCGGCCGCGCAGGCCGGCGAACCGGCGCACTGCCACGCCACGAGGCCCAGGGCGACCTCGCAGGCGGCGGCGACCAGCAGCACGGTGAGGGAGAGCGCCAGCAGCCGCAGCAGCGCGCCGTGGGCGCGGACGAGGCGCGGGCGCCCGGCGGCGGACGGGCGCATCCAGTGCGCGAGGTTGACGATCATGAACGGCAGCAGGAGCAGCCAGAGGGCGCGGGCGCTGTTGCCGGAGGTGAGGTGGGACCAGCAGTACGCCTCGGGCACCACGGCCGGCGTGCCGCCGGAGTGGGGGCGGTCCTCGGCACCGACGTCCTCCGTGCGGCGGTGGACGGCGGCGGTGCCGTCGCCGGTGACCCGTTCGGTGCGGGGGTCGCCGAGCATCTCCTGCGGGGTGGCGCCGCCGACGCCATGCACGAGCAACTCCAGTGCGGGCCCCGGGGCTTCGGCTCCGCCCCCGGGCGTGGCGGGCTGCGGGGCGCGGGACGTGGGCTCGGTCGGCATGTCGCTCCCCCGGGGGCTGATGTGCGCGTCGGCACTCAGGATGCTGCCCACCGGGGGCGCGGCGCAGGCCTTCCCCCGGAAGGTACGGGAAATCGTGCCGGGACCAGGGTGCGCGGACCGTGGGAGGATGAGGCGTTACGGCGGCCAGGTGCAGGTGCGGTGAAGAACGGAGGGGCCCGGTGGCCGACAACCACAACCTCCTTGCGGAGCAGCGGCGCTCGCTGATCCTGGACGAGGTGCGCAGACGGGGCGGCGTCCGGGTGGGAGAGCTGACCCGGCGGCTGCGGGTCTCGGACATGACGGTGCGCCGGGACCTGGACGTCCTGGCCCGCCGCGGAGCGCTGGAGAAGGTGCACGGCGGCGCGGTGCCGGTGGCGGAGGCGAGCGCGCACGAGCCGGGTTTCGAGGTGAAGTCGTCGCTGGAGGCGGGCGCGAAGGAGGAGATCGCGCGCGCGGCGGCGCGGCTGGTCGGCCCGGGCAGCGCGGTCGCCCTGTCCGGCGGCACGACGACCTACCAGCTCGCCCGGCAGCTGCTGGATGTGCCGGACCTGACGGTGGTGACCAACTCGGTGCGGGTGGCGGATGTCTTCCACTCCGCGGGGCCGACGCCTGGCGACCCGCATGCCGCACACGGGGCGACGGTGGTGCTCACCGGCGGGGTGCGGACCCCGTCGGACTCGCTGGTCGGGCCCGTGGCGGACGCGGCGATCCGGTCACTCCACTTCGACGTGCTGTTCCTCGGCGTGCACGGCATCGCGCCGCACGCCGGGCTGTCGACGCCGAATCTCGCGGAGGCGGAGACGAACCGGCGGTTCGTGGGGTCGGCGCGGCGTGTGGTGGTGGTCGCGGATCACACCAAGTGGGGGACGGTGGGGCTCAGTTCGTTCGCACGGCTGTCGGACGTCGACACCCTGGTGACGGACGGCGGGCTGTCGGACGCGACGCGCGCGGAGATGGCGGAGCATCTTCCGGGAATGCTCGTGGCCGGCGAGGAGGGGGACCGGAGCGCCTGACGGGCACGCTTCGCACCGGCGGGCGGCCGGACCCGCCCGCCCCCGCTCACCCCGGATACTCACCCCGCCCGCTCGCTCCAGCGCCCGGTGGCAAGCAGGGCGTCGAGCGTCGCGGTGTACGGGGCGATGTCCATGCCCTGCTCGGCGAGCCAGGCGTCGGAGTAGTACTTGTCGAGATAGCGGTCGCCGGGGTCGCAGAGCAGGGTGACCACGGAGCCGGTGCGCCCGGCCGCGCGCATCTCGGCGACGATCTTGAACGCACTCCACAGCCCGGTGCCGGTGGAGCCGCCCGCCCTGCGCCCGATGGCCCGTTCCAGCAGACGTACCGCTGCGACCGTCGCGGCGTCCGGCACCTTCATCATCCGGTCGACGGCACCGGGCACGAAGCTGGGCTCCATCCGGGGCCGGCCGATCCCCTCGATGCGGGAGGCGCGGTGGCTCACCACTCCGGGGTCGCCCTTGACCCAGCCGTCGAAGAAGCAGGAGTTCTCCGGGTCGGCGACGCAGATGCGGGTGTCGTACTGCTGGTAGCGCACGTAGCGGGCGAGGGTGGCCGAGGTGCCGCCGGTGCCGGCCGTCGCGACGATCCAGGCGGGTTCGGGGTACCGCTCGAGGCGCAGTTGCTGGTAGATCGACTCGGCGATGTTGTTGTTCCCGCGCCAGTCGGTGGCCCGTTCGGCGTAGGTGAACTGGTCCATGTAGTGGCCGCCGGTCTCCGCCGCGAGGGCGGCGGAGACCTCGTACACCGTGCGCGGGTCGTCCACGAGGTGGCACCGGCCGCCGTGGAACTCGATGAGCCGGGTCTTCTCGGTGCTGGTGGTACGCGGCATCACGGCGATGAACGGCACGCCGATCAGTCCGGCGAAATAGGCCTCCGAAACGGCGGTGGAACCGCTGGACGCCTCGACGACGGGCCGGCCGGGCCGGATCCAGCCGTTGCACAGGGCGTGCAGGAAGAGGGACCGGGCCAGGCGGTGCTTGAGGCTGCCGGTGGGATGCGTCGACTCGTCCTTGAGGTACAGGTCGATGCCCCACTCCTGGGGCAGCGGGAAGCTCAGCAGGTGGGTGTCGGCGCTCCGCGCGCCCTCCGCGCGGACCTTGCGGACGGCGTCGGCGAGCCAGGTGCGGTGGGCGGGGTCGCTGCGGTCCACGTCTGCGGTGCTCATCGGGCGAGCATAGAGCGGGCTGCGGGGGCCACCGCCAGGGCCCGGAGGGATGCGGAGGGCGGTGGCGGGGTAGCAGTGCGATGAGCGACGAGGGGCGGTGCGGCATGGGCGAGGCCGACTACGTGGCGACCGGCGTGCGGATCGGGCGCCTGCTGCGTTCGCTGACCCGGGCGGGACGGGTGCTGGTGCGCAACGGCCGGCTGGAGCTGCTGACCAGCTACGGGCGGGAGATCGACAGCGCGCCGCTGGAGCGGGTGCGGATCAGCGGCGGCTGGTACGGCGCGCGGCGCGCACTGGCCACCGTGGACGGGACGCGCTACCTGCTGCGGCTGGGGCTGGGGCACCGCGACCGGTTGCTGCACGCGGTGCGCACCGCGCGGGCCAAGGACGCCGCGGAGCGGGGCGTCCTCGGCGGCTGACACCCCCAACGGCTGTCCCGATTTGCGGGAGGGCGGGCGCGGACGCACTCTGAAGGGCGTGGCGTACGGCCGGATGCGGCGTACGCCTCAGTGATCCCCTCCGGCGTTTTCCATCGGGCCCTCCTCCTTCCTGGGAGTCGCAGTGGTGATGAGTCGAGACAGCAGGCCGAGCAGGCACTGCGCGGTCGAGTTCCAGGCGCTGCCCTCGCGGATCGGCCAGGTCCGCAGGATCGTTTCTGCTCAACTGCGCTACTGGCATCTCGATCCGCTGATCGACCGGGTGGCCCTCGGCCTGACCGAGCTGCTGGCGAACGTCCACCAGCACGCCGGGCCGGACAAGCACTGCACGGTCGAGATGGTCTTCCTGTGGGACCGGCTCACGGTCTCGGTACGCGACCACGACCCGCAACTGCCGAGCCTGCGCGTGTCGGACACCTCGGCCACCCACGGCAGGGGGCTGGCTCTTGTGGCGGCGCTGAGTGACAGCTGGGGCATCCGCGAGCAGCACGACGGCGCCGGCAAGGTCGTCTGGTTCACCCTCCCCGCACCGTTCACGGCACCCGCCGAGCCGGGGTTCGAGGCGGCGACCGCCGCCGAGGCCCGCCCGGAGGCGGGTGGTCAGGCGGCGGCGGTGCCGGCGGCCGTGCCCGCGGCGGACGGCGCGGGGCCCGCACCCCTCGGGGAGCGGCGACCCCGCGCCCAGCGCGCCTGAGCGGGCGCGCGGGGCGGATGGCCCGCCCTCGGCTCAGGCCGGTTCGCCCTTGCTCTCGTTGAGGACCGACAGCCGCAGCCAGTACTCGTCCTCGTCGATCTCGCCCGCCGCGAAGCGGCGTGCCAGCAGACCGGTCGCGCTGTCCTTCGCCTCCCCGGTGCCCCGTCCCTGCCAGGGCGGTCCGCCGTGCGAGGGGCCGCGTCCGCGAGGCGGGAGGACGCGGCGCAGCAGCAGGACGGCCCCGGCGATCACCGCCGCCCAGAGCAGGGGGAAGAGCAGGATCCAGGGTCCGGGGCCGCCGTCGCCCCAGTGCGCCAGAGTGTTCATGCCGATCGGCTCCTTCGGTCGCGGTGTGTGCGTCGCTTCCGAGAGTGGCCCCGGCACGCCTGCGGCGTCGTCGTACGGCGGGCGGCCGTCCGGCTGCACCCGGCGGAGTAGCCGGACCGCGCGGTGACGCCGCGGACTCGCAGGCGGCGTGCGTGAACAGGCGGCCGGGAGCCGTTCGGTAACCCGCTTCAGGAGCCGGACGCGGGCGTCTCCACGAGGCGCACGGCGATGCCCGTGTGCGGGCGCTTGCCGAAGCGGAGCAGCGCGCCCCCGGAGTCGACGAGTCGGAACTTCCAGCCGTACTTGCCGGACATCGCCCGCCGGACCCGGCGCAGCCCGGCGGCGTCCTCCAGCAGCCGCGCGGTGCCCGGCACGGCCACCGCGCCGTCGTCGATCCGGCCGCGCACGTCGCACGGGGTGACGGTGACGTGCGTGTCGTTCCGCAGCCGCTTCACCTTGCCGCTGTCGCTGCGGGTCCACACCAGCAGTTCGTCGCCGTCGCGCACGGCCCAGACCGGAGTGGGCACCGGGGTGCCGCTGCGGCGGTGGGTCGCCAGGCTCACGTACTCGTGGTCGCCGAGGAGTCGAGAAGACATGCGGCGAGCCTACTTCCCCTGCCGCGACGCGGTTTCGAGGTCCCGGCGCATGCAGAGCCTCGGCCAGTGGTCGAGTCCGGCGGCCGCCTCCCGGGCGCGCAGGCGGCGCAGCCCCGGCGTCTCCTCGTGCGGGGCGAGCGGGCGGAAGCCGCAGCGCCGGTAGTAGGGCGCGTTCCAGGGGACGTGGGCGAAGGTGGTGAGGGTGAGCGCGGGCAGGCCCTCGGCCACCGCACGGACCGCCGCACGCTCCAGCAGGGCACGGCCGATGCGCTGCCGCGCGTGGTCGGGACGGACGGAGACCTGCTCGATGTGCAGGCAGCCGTCGACGACCTCGAGCAGGGCGTAGGCCACGGGTGGGCCGTCCTCCCGGTCACGGGCCACCAGGAGGCCGCCGGAGAGCAGGAACGGGCGCAGTTCCTCGGGGGCGGGCGGGGTGTCGTCGGCGACGGCGTCCATGCCGAGGGCGCGGAACGCCTCGCCCGCGGCCGCCTCGAGGCCGGGCAGCGCCGGCAGATCCCGCTCGGCCCCGGGCCCGATGTGCCACGGCGGCCCGTTCCCGGCCGGGCCAGTGGCGGGGCCGGTCACGCCATGGCTCCCAGCGTACCCAGCGGGTCGTCCAGGACCGGCTGCCAGGCCAGTTCGGCGGCGCCGACGAGACTGTTGTGGTCCAGCGAGCAGGCCAGCACGGGTACGCCTCCGCTGCGGCCCCACAGGCTGCGGTCGGCGACCACGGACCGCAGCAGGTCGCCGTCAGTCTCCACCAGCACGCGGTGCAGGCCGCCGAGGACGATGCGGTCGGGGTTGAGGATGTTGACCAGCCCGGCGAGACCGAGTCCGAGGCGTCCGATCAGTGTCTCCACCGCCGATCGCACGGCGGGGTCGCGGGGGTACTCGACCTGGATGAGGGTGCGTGCCTGCTCCAGCAGCGACACCTCGGGGCCGGGGGCACGCCCCGCGGTCTCCAGGAGGGCGAGCGGGTCGGTCTCCACGTCCAGGCAGCCCCGGCTTCCGCAGTGGCAGGGCCGGCCCTCCGGGTCGACGGTCAGGTGGCCGACCTCCAGGGCGAGCCCCGAACTGCCGCTGTGCAGGCGGCCGTCGAGGACCAGGGCGCCGCCGACGCCGCGGTGGCCGGTACCGACGACGAGCAGGTGCGCCGCGCCGCGCCCCGCGCCGTGCCGGTGCTCGGCGAGGGCGGCGAGGTTGACGTCGTTGGCGGCGTGACCCGCGGCGGGGGTGCCGGGCCGCGGGCCGTCGACGCCGGCTTCGGCGAGGCAGCGGGTGAAGAGGTCGCGGACGGGGGCGCCGGGCTTCCAGGACAGGTGCAGCGGGTTCAGGGCCGTGCCCTCGGGCTCGGCGACCGCGGAGGGCACGGCGAGGCCGGCTCCGACGCAGCGGCGCCCGGTCTCGCGCAGCAGCGCGGCTCCGGCTTCGACGACTTCACCGAGAACCTGGGCGGGGTCGGCGTCCACGGTCATGCAGCCGGGGGCGGTGGCCACGATGCGGCCGCCGAGCCCGACGAGGGCGGCGCGGAAGCCGTCGGCGTGCACCTGCGCGGCCAGGACGACCGGGCCGTCCGGGTCGACGGCGAGGCGGTGCGAGGGGCGGCCCTGGGAGCCGACGGCGGCTCCGGGACCGGAGTCCACGGTGATCAGTCCGAGAGCCTCGAGTTCGGCCGCGACGGCGCCGGCGGTCGCCCGGGTCACGCCGAGTTCGGCGGTGAGCACCGCCCGCGTGGGCGCCCGGCCGGTGTGCACGAGTGCGAGTGCCGGACCGAGGGCGCCCCGGCCCCTGTCCAGCCTTGTTGTACGCGTCTGGGTCACCCCTCTATTCTGGCTTTGTGCCGCAAATAAACAAACTCCGGTCCGGTCGTGCCTGCGAGGAGGGGGACCGCATGCGCGTGGACGCCCCCGTCCCCGCCCCGGGACCGGCCCGACTCCGCACCGCCCTGACCGCCTTCTTCGCCGTCGACGGCTTCCTCTTCGCCGGGTGGGTCGTCCGCATCCCGGCCATCAAGGCGCAGACCGGCGCCTCGGCCGGCGAACTCGGCCTGGCGCTGCTGGGCGTGTCGGCCGGCGCGGTGGCCACCATGATGCTCACCGGGCGGCTGTGCGGACGGTTCGGCAACCACCGCGTGACCGTCGTGTCCGCGGCGCTCGTCTCGCTGGGCGTCACACTCCCCCCGCTCACCCACTCCGCCCTGGCGCTGGGCCTGGTGCTGCTGGTCTTCGGCAGCGCGTACGGCGCGATCAACGTAGCGATGAACAGCGCGGCCGTCGACCTGGTGGCCGCCCTGCGACGGCCCGTGATGCCCGGATTCCACGCGGCGTTCAGCCTCGGCGGGATGCTCGGCGCCGGCACGGGCGGTCTGGTGGCCGGCTCGCTGTCGGCGACCCGCCATCTCCTGCTGCTCGCCGTGATCGGGCTGGCGGTGACGGCCGTGGCCGGACGCGCCCTGCTCTCCCGGCCCGCCCCTCCCCCGGCGGCCGGACGCAGCGGCCCGCCGTCGACGGGCGCGGGGCGGAACGGCCCGGAAGGTTCGGGAGGTGCACAAGGTCCCCGCGGTCCCGGCGGTTCGCACCGCGGCGTCGTCGCCGTACTGGGCCTGATCGCCCTGTGCACGGCGTACGGCGAGGGCGCGCTCGCCGACTGGAGCGCCCTGCATCTGACCCAGTCCTTGGGCGCCGGACCGGGCCTCGCGGCCGCCGGATACTCGGTGTTCGCGCTGGCGATGACCGTGGGCCGGCTCAGCGGCACGGTCCTGCTCCAGCGCCTGGGGCAGGTGCGGGCGCTGGTGGCCGGCGGGGCCGCCGCGGCGGCGGGCATGCTGCTGGGCGCGCTGGCGCCGAACGTGTGGCTGGCCCTCGCCGGGTTCGTGGTCACCGGCCTGGGGCTGGCGAACATCTTCCCGGTCGCGATCGGCCGGGCCGGCGCCCTGGCCGGGCCGCGCGGCGTGGCCGCCGCCTCCACATTGGGATACGGAGGCATGCTGCTCGGCCCGGTCGCCATCGGCTTCGTCGCCGAATGGACGTCCCTCACGGCGGCGCTCACCACGGTGGCCGCGCTCGCCGCCGTCGCCGCCGCGGTGGCCTGCGCCGCTCGCCGGGTGATCTGAGCCGACCCACCGCGGAGCTGACGGGCACCGAACCGCCGCGCCGCGCGCGTCGCCGGCGGACCGGACGGGCAGAATCGGGGCATGGAAACCGCCGCGTACATCGACACGCTCGAGAGCGAGGGCGACGCCCTGCTCGCCGCCGCCGAGCGCGCCGGCCCGGACGCCGAGGTGCCGTCGTGCCCCGGCTGGCGGGTGCGCGACCTGGTGCTGCACACCGGCAACGTGCACCGCTGGGCGGGCGGTTACGTCGCCGAAGCACGAGCCGAACCACGCCCGATCGGCGAGGAGAACGTCACGGACGCCGAACTGGCCGCGTGGTTCCGGGACGGGCACCGGCGGCTCGCCGACTGCCTGCGGGAAGCCCGCGAGGACCTGGAGTGCTGGTCGTTCCTCGACGGCTCCCCCTCCACCCGGGCGTTCTGGGCCCGCCGGCAGGCCCATGAGACCTGCGTCCACCGGGTGGACGCCGAACTGGCCGCAGGCGCCGAACTCGGCCCGGTGACAGCGGAGTTCGCCGGTGACGGCATCGACGAGCTGCTGACCGGCTTCCACACCCGTTCCCGCAGCCGGGTGCGCAGCGAGCGGCCGGTGACGCTCGCGGTCCGCGCATCCGACGTGCCGGGGGGCGAGTGGACCGTACGGATGTCCCAGCTGCCGCCCGCGGTGGAACGCGGCGCGGACGGGGAGACGGACTGCCGGCTGAGCGGGCCCGCCGCCACGCTCTACCTCGCCCTGTGGAACCGGCTGCCGTACGGCGACGGGGTGCGCATCGAGGGGGACGCGTCCGTGGCCACGCTGTGGCAGCAGACCTCGGCGATCGGCTGACCGGACGAACCCGGCGGAGGCCGCGGCCTGCCTTCCGCGCCACCGCGGGCCGATACCAACCCTGCGATCTACCGGTGAGTAACTTCGTGGTAGCGTCGGAGCATGCAGAAGATCCTGTCCAGCCCGCGCGGTCTGCGCCGGGCGCTGGCCTGGTGGCCGCCGTACCGCGGTGCGGGCATCAGGGTGCTGGAGATCGCCGACGACTGGAGCACCGCCCTGGTGCGGCTCCGGCTGGGCAGGCTCAACCGCAACTACTTCGGCACCCACTTCGGCGGGTCGCTGTACTCGATGAGCGACCCGTTCTTCGCGCTGCTCGCCGTGCACCGGCTGGGCCGGGACTACATCGTGTGGGACAAGGCCGCCGAGATCGAGTACGTCTCCCCCGGCCGCGGCGACGTCTTCGCGCGCTTCACCGTCACCGAGGACCGGCTGGAGGAAATCCGCAGAGCGACCGCGGACGGCGACAAGGCCCTGCCCTGGTTCGAGGCCGAGATCACGGCCGGTGACGGAACGGTGGTGGCGCGGGTGCGCAAGCAGCTGTACGTGCGGCGCAAGCAGTCTCGTTCCTGACCGGACCCTTCCGGTGGAGCGGGGACGTGCTGCGGCGCGGCACCGGGTGGCACAATGCCCCCATGGAGGCGGAGCAGCAGGCAGGAGGGGCCCGGCGGGTCCGCGGCCGCGGGCCGCGTCCGCAGGCCGAACGTGAGGCCGCGGCGGTGGAGATCGTCTTCGCGCTGCTCAGCGGGGGTCTGCTGGCCGGGCTGGTGTTCCTGGCGGTGGCGTCACCGACGCTGTTCGACGGCGCCCCCGACAGCTGGCTGCGGACGGCGCAGTGGCTGGGTTCGTGGGTCTTCATCCTCCGCGTGGTGTGGGTGCTGGTGAAGTGGCACGAGCGTCGGGAGGCGGCTCCTCAGCCGAGCCAGCCCGGCCGGACCAGTCCCGACTCGTAGGCCAGCACCACCAGTTGGGCCCGGTCCCGGGCACCGAGCTTCACCATGGCCCGGCTGACGTGGGTCTTCGCCGTGAGCGGTGAGACGACCAGACGCCGGGCGATCTCCTCGTTGGACAGCCCCAGCCCGACCAGGGTCATGACCTCGCGTTCCCGCTCGGTCAGCCCGGCCAGCGCGGTGGCGGCGTCCGGCTCCTTGGACCGGGCGGCGAACTCGGCGATCAGCCGGCGGGTGACCCCGGGCGAGAGCAGGGCGTCTCCCTGCACCGCGGCGTGCACGGCGCGGACGAGTTCGTCCGGTTCGGTGTCCTTGACCAGGAAGCCGGAGGCGCCGGCGCGGATCGCCTCGAAGACGTACTCGTCGAGTTCGAAGGTGGTGAGCATGACGACCTTCACCGCGCCCAGCGCCGGGTCCCCGGTGATGCGGCGGGTGGCGGCGAGGCCGTCGAGCACGGGCATGCGGATGTCCATCAGCACCAGATCGGGGGCGAGTTCCCGCACCCGGGCCAGCGCCTCCTGGCCGTCGGCGGCCTCCCCCGCGACCTCCAGGCCGGGCTGCGCGTCAAGCAGGGCGCGGAAGCCCGCCCGCACCAGTGACTGGTCGTCGGCGAGCAGGACGCGGATCACGGTGTCTCCTCTCCCGGCCCGGTGCGGTGGGCCGCGGGACGCGTGGGCAGCACGGCCCGCACCCGGAAGCCGCCGTCCGGGCGCGGACCGGCCTCGATGCCGCCGCCGAGCACGGCTGCCCGCTCCCGCATCCCGGCCAGGCCGTTGCCTCCCGAGGTGCCGCCGTCCGGCCCGTCCGCGCCGGACGGCGGACCGTCGTCGTCGACGGTGATCTCCAGCGTTCCCGGCCCGTGGACGAGTCGCACCCGGGCGGTGCGCGCGGCAGAATGCCGCACGACGTTGGTCAGCGCCTCCTGGACGATGCGAAAGGCCGCCAGATCCGCGCCGGGCGGCAGCGGCACCGCCTCGCCCACCGTTTCGGTGGTGACCCGCAGTCCGGCTCCCGCCGCGTGCTCGGCCAGTTCGGGCAGGCGTTCCAGCCCCGGGGCCGGCGCACGCGGTGCGGCACCCGGGGTACGCAAGGTGTCCAGCACCTGGCGCACCTCGCCCAGCGCCTCCTTGCTGGCGGACTTGATGGTGGTGAGCGCGCTGCGGGCCTGTTCGGGATCGGAGTCCAGGAGGGCGAGACCCACTCCGGCCTGCACGTTGATCACGGAGACGCTGTGGGCGAGGACGTCGTGCAGTTCGCGGGCGATCCGCAGCCGTTCCTCGTCGGCACGGCGCTCCTCGGCGCGTACGCGCTCCTCCCGCTCCCGCGCCCACTGCTCCCGGCGCACCCGCGCCAGTTCGGCGACCGGCACGACCACGGCGAGCCAGGCGCCGATCACGAGCGCCTGGAGCAGCGGGGTGCCGGAGCCACCCTCGGGCGGCAGCCAGGGGTGGAGCCAGAGCCCGGCGGCGAGGTGTCCGGCCCACAGCGCGCCGAGGGCCGTCCACGCGGCGACCCGGCGCCCGGAGACCACGGCGGAGAACGCGGCGACGACGACACTGAGGAACACCGGGCCGTACGGATAGCCTGCCGCGAGGTAGACCAGGCAGACGCCCGCCACCGCGTACACCGTGAAACGCGGCAGGCGGAGGCGGAGCAGCAGCAGCGCGGGCCCGGCGAGCAGCAGCAGCCGGGCGAGGAGGTCCAGCGGCTCCCGCCCGGTCTGGCCCTCGGCCGCGAAGTGCGCGCCGGCCATCGTGAAGACGGCCAGGAACAGGGCGGAACGCCACGGGATGCGGGCTTCGGGACGGGCCGGCCCCGGCAGACGCCGCCAGGGCGGGCCGCCGCGGCGGCGGTGCCGCAGGAGGGCTCGGTGCATGTCCGCCACGCTAGCGCCGACGGCCCCCGCCCGGCGTCCGCCGCTCGCGGTGCCCTCGGCTACTCCCCCGGGAGTACGCGGTCCCCGGTGCGGGGCCCGTCCGATGGTCCCGGTCAGCCCTTGGGGTCCGAGGGTCCGGCAGGTGCCGGGGCCGGGGCGGGTGCGGGGCGGTCCATGGCGTCCAGTGCGCGGCGTGCGACCGGATGGGTGCGGACGATCTCGGTCAGCGAGGTCGCGCCGCGGGTGATGCGGGCGAACGCCGTCCAGGCGGGCCGGAAGCCGGTGAGCGCGGCGTGCAGCAGACCGGGGCGACGGGCGAAGACCGTGAACATCCGGCGGCCGATGCTCATCTCGACGCCGAGACCGGCCTTCACCGCGAACGTGTAGTTGAGCGCCTGCCGCCGGGTGTCCACGGCGTCGTGCGCCTCCGCGATGCGCACCGCCCACTCGCCCGCCAGGCGGCCGGACCGGAGCGCGAAGGAGATGCCTTCGCGCGTCCAGGGTTCCAGCAGGCCGGCGGCGTCGCCGCACACCAGCACCCGGCCGCGGGACAGCGGTGAGTCGTCGGTGCGGCAGCGTGTCAGGTGGCCGGAGGAGATGCTGGGTTCGAAGCCGGCCAGGCCGAGGCGGCCGATGAAGTCGTCCAGGTACCGCTTGGTGGCGGCGCCCTCGCCGCGCGCGGAGATGACGCCGACGGTGAGGGTGTCGCCCTTGGGGAACACCCAGCCGTAACTGCCCGGCAGCGGGCCCCAGTCGATGAGGACCCGGCCGGCCCAGTCCTCGGCGACGCTGTCCGGCACCGGGATCTCCGCCTCCAGGCCCAGGTCGACCTGGTCGAGCTTCACACCGACGTGCGCGCCTATCCGGCCCGCGCTGCCGTCCGCGCCGACCACCGCCCGGGCGAGTACGGGCTCCTCCTCGCCCGCGAGCACCACGGCGACCGTCCGCCGGTCCGGGACGAGCGGTCCGTGCTGCTCGACGCGGGAGACGGACGCCCCGGTGCGCAGCACGGCGCCGGCGTCCACCGCCGACTCCACCAGCGCGTGATCGAATTCGGGGCGGTTGAGCAGGCCGAACAGCATCCGGCGGGAACGGCGGGTGCGGGTGAGGCGGCCGTTCAGCGAGAAGGTGACGGCGTGCACCCGGTCGCGCAGCGGCAGTTCGAAACCGGGCGGCAGCGCGTCGCGGGAGAGGCCCACGATGCCGCCGCCGCAGGTCTTGTAGCGCGGCAGTTCGGCCTTCTCCAGCAGCAGTACCCGGCGTCCGGCGACGGCGGCGGCGTACGCGGCGGAGGCACCCGCGGGACCCGCACCGACCACGACGACGTCCCACACGTTCCGCTCCGTCTCGCTGTCCCCGGCTCCGTTCTCGCTGCTCACGCTGCTCTGGCTCCCGTTCTCTCGACGTCTGCGCGGTGTCGCGACCGCATCCTACGGGGCCCGGCCCGCCGGCCGGGCTGTGGGAGGATCGGCCACGACCCGCCACCCACGTGTGCCTCCTCCGCACACCTGTGCCCAACGTCGCCCCCACAAGGAGCGTTCCCATGCCGCAGAGCCCCCTCGCCGCCACCGTCGCGTCGCTGATGCCGCGCGCCAGGGAGGAGCTCGCCGAGCTGGTGGCCTTCCCGTCGGTCGCCGATCCCGAGCAGTTCCCGCGCAGCGGGTGCGAGGCGGCGGCCGTCTGGGTGGCGGACGCGCTCCGTGCCGAGGGCTTCCAGGACGTGGCGCTGCTGGACACCCCCGACGGCACGCAGTCGGTGTACGGGCACCTGCCCGGCCCGGAGGGCGCGCCGACCGTGCTGCTCTACGCGCACTACGACGTGCAGCCGCCGCTGGACCCGGACGGCTGGGACTCCCCGCCGTTCGAACTCACCGAACGGGAAGACGGCCGCTGGTACGGGCGGGGCGCCGCCGACTGCAAGGGCGGCCTGGTCATGCACCTGACAGCGCTGCGGGCGCTGAAGGAGGACGGCGGCGTCCCGGTGGGCGTCAAGGTCGTCGTGGAGGGCTCGGAGGAGCAGGGCACCGGAGGGTTGGAGCGCTACGCCGAGGCGCACCCGGAACTGCTGGCCGCGGACACGGTCGTGATCGGCGACACCGGCAATTTCCGGGCCGGGCTGCCGACCGTCACCGCCTCGCTGCGCGGCATGGCGATGGTGCGGGTGCAGGTCGACACCCTCGCGGGCAACCTGCACTCCGGCCAGTTCGGCGGGGCGGCGCCCGACGCGCTGGCGGCGCTGATCCGCCTGCTGGACTCGCTGCGCGGCGAGGACGGCTCGACCACCGTCGACGGCCTCGACGCCTCGGCCGCCTGGGAGGGCCTCGCGTACCCCGAGGAGGACTTCCGGCGCGACGCCCGGGTACTCGACGGCGTCGGGCTGATCGGCTCCGGCACCGTCGCGGACCGGCTCTGGGCACGTCCGGCAGTGACCGTGCTGGGCATCGACTGCCCGCCGGTGGTCGGCGCCACGGGGTCGGTGCAGGCATCCGCGCGGGCGCTGGTGAGCCTGCGCGTACCGCCGGGCACGGATGCCGCGAAGGCAGCCGAACTGCTGGTCTCCCACCTGGAGTCGCACGTGCCGTGGGGCGCGCGGGTGTCGGTGGAGCAGGTCGGCCGGGGGCAGCCGTTCGCGGCCGACACCTCCAGCCCGGCGTACACGGCGATGGCCGCGGCGATGCGGGAGGCGTACGACGGCGTGGAGATGGCGACGGCCGGCCAGGGCGGGTCGATCCCGCTGTGCAGCACCCTCGCCTCGCTCTACCCGGAGGCCGAGATCCTGCTCATCGGGCTGAGCGAACCGGAGGCGCAGATCCACGCCGTGAACGAGAGCGTGTGCCCGCGGGAGCTCCGCGCGCTGGCGCTGGCCGAGGCGCTGTTCCTGCAGCGGTACGCCGCCGCCTGCGGCTGACCGGCCCGGCGGGAGGGCCTGCCGCCGGGATGCGGTGGCGGGGACGCGCAGGCGCAGGCGGGCGCGGATGACGCGATGTCACCGGACGCCGGTCAGGCGGGCGTAGGCGACGACGTTGCCCTGGTAGCCGGTCTCCTCGGCGTAGCCGCCGCCGCAGGTGATGACGCGCAGCTCGGCCCGTCCGGTGTCACGGTAGACCCGGTCGCCGGGGAACGCCTCCTTCCGGTGAAGCTCGACCGCGTACACGGTGAACACGGCGGTGCGGCCGTCCTCTCGCGCCACGCGGACTTCGGATCCGCGCTGCACGGCGCCGAGCCGGAAGAAGACGGCCGGTCCGGACGCGTTGTCGACGTGGCCGACGACGACGGCGGTGCCGCGTTCGCCGGGCGTGGCGGCGCCCTCGTACCAGCCGGCGAGGTTCTCCGCCTGCGGCGGCGGCACCTCCAGCAGGCCCTTCGGGCCAAGGCCCACGGGGGACACGGGGGCGTCCACGCCAGCGGCGGGGATGACCACCCGCCGGGGAGGCGAGGCGGCGATCGGGGCGCGCGCCGGCGGAATCCGGCGGGCGCCGTCCCCGGTCCGGTGGTCCGGGGACGGCTCGCCGGGGGTGGCCGCCGACCGGGCCGCCGCAGGGTCCGGCTGCGGCGGGCGGGGCGGCGCATCGGTTCCGGTGCGGATCAGGGTCAGGCCGATCACCAGGGCGAACGCGGCGGCCCCGAGCGCGGCCTGTCCGCCGCGGGGCAGCAGGTCCTGCGCGTGCCGCAGCAGTTCGCGGAACGGGGAGCGGTCGTCGTCCATGCGCGCGGTGCACCGTCCTGGCTCGGGGCCGGGCGTCACCGTCACGCTAGGGCGGGCGCCCGCCGCCCGCGAGCGGTGCGCGTCCGTACCGCGTACGCGGGAGGCGCCCCCGAAGACCTCGGGGCCCCCGGAGCCCCCGGAGCCCCGAGGACGGTGCCCGCCCTGCGCGGCGGCTCGCCGGGCTCAGACGCCGACGGGCACGCCGCCCTCCAGGTTGAGCGTGGTGCCGCGCTCCCGGGCGCGCAGCGCCCAGGTCAGGCGGCGGTGCCGCACGGGCGGCAGCAGTCCGGCCGCCTCGGACTCGGTCGCGAAGCGCCAGCCGCGCAGCTCGGCGGCGGGGAGCAGCACCTCCGCGGCGCGGGGCGCGGGCAGCACTCCGCCGTCGAAGAGCAGGCGAAGGCCGCCGAAGCCGGGCGGCCTCGGCGGCTCCCAGTCGACGAGCAGCAGCCGCGGCACGGCGGCGAGTTCGATGCCGAGTTCCTCGGCGACCTCCCGCATGCCGGCCCGGGCGGGCGGTTCGCCGTGCTCGACGATCCCGCCGGGGAACTCCCAGCCGGGCTTGTAGGTGGGGTCGACGAGCAGGACCCGGTCGTCCTCGTCGAAGAGCAGCACCCCGGCGGCGAGCGTCTCGGCCGTCGGCTCCGGCGTCTGCACGATGCCCGGCAGGCCGGCGCCCTTGCCGACCGCCTCCGCGACCAGGGCGGCGACGTCCGCGGGCGTCCGTCCGGTGGTGTCCACGGTGTGCGCGTCAGCCGTCAGCCAGGGCAGCGCCGCCTCGTACGCGGCGCGCCGTGCGTGCTCGGGCTCGGCGGGCCCGCCGGGCTGCTCCCCCTCCGGTGCGCGGGCCCGCAGCGTGGCCGCGTCGCAGTGCAGCAGCACGTGGCAGACCGGTATGCGGCGGGCGGCGAGCGCCCCGAATATCTCGTCGCGGTGGTCCTGCCGCAGCAGCGACACCGGGGTGATCAGCGGGCCGGGCACCTCGGTGAGGAGCGCGGCGGCGCCGTCCGCCAGGAGGCGGCGCCAGGAGCGGAGTTCGCGCACGTCGTCGGCCGCCCGGTCCGGGGGCAGCATGCTGCGCAGGCCCGGGCCGAGCAGTTCGGGGTCGTAGAGCGTGCTCCCGGGAAGCAGGTCGAGCAGTTCGTGCGCCGTGGTGGTCTTGCCCGCGCCGGACGCGCCGTTCAACCAGACGATCACAGATCCCCCTCTTCCTCGCCCCCCGTTCTCGACCTCCCTACGGTGCCCGCTCCACCCCGTGGGGGAAACGCACCGGCGCACCTCCGGCGCCCGGCACGGGAGCCCGCACGCCCCCGTACCGGTCGGCCTGACGGGCCGGCTCAGCCGTCCTGGCGCAGCAGGGTGCGGGAGGCCGCGGCGGCGCCGATCAGGCCGGCGTCGGTGCCGGTGGCCGCGGGTACGACGGTCAGCCCCCGCACGAAGGACAGCCTGGCGAAGTCCTCCAGCGCCGCCCGCAGCGGCGCGAACAGCACCTCTCCGGCCCCGGCGACGCCGCCGCCGATCACCGCGACCTCGATCTCGACCAGCGCCGCGGTCGCGGAAATCGCGGCCGCCAGCGCGCGGGCCGCCCGGGTGTAGGCGGCGGTGGCGACGGGGTCGCCCTCCCGGGCGGCGGCGGCCACGCCGGCCGCGCCCGCGTCCTGACCGGGCCGGGGCCGCCATCCCCCGGCGCGGGCGTGCCGGGCGATGGCGGTGCCGCTGGCCAGGCGCTCCACGCAGCCGCGGGCGCCGCACGGACACGACTCGCCGTCGAGCGCGACGCTGATGTGGCCGATGTGACCGGCGTTGCCGGTGGGGCCCGGATGAAGTCGGCCGTCGAGGACCAGGCCACCGCCCACACCGGTCGACACCACCATGCACAGCGCGGAGCGGTGGCCGCGGGCGGCGCCCACCAGGTGCTCGGCCGCGGTCATCGCCACGCCGTCGCCGACGAGGGTGACCGGCAGCGGCCCGGTGGACCGCCGCACGCCGTCGACCAGCGGGTGGTCCCGCCAGCCGGGGATGTTGACCGGGCTGACGGTGCCGTTGCGGGCGTCGACCGGCCCGGCGCTGCCGATGCCCACGGCGTCCACCCGGGGCCACAGGGGGCTCGCGGCGAGGTGGTCGAGGACCTCGCTCACCGCCGCCATCACCCGCTCGCCGCTCTCCTGTGCGGGGGTGGGGCGCAGCACGCGGGCGAACAGCGCGCCGTCGCCGTCCACGAGAGCGCCGGCGATCTTGGTGCCGCCGATGTCCAGGGCGGCGACGAGGTCGTGGGGCATGGCGGTGCGTGTCTCCGGAGGTGAGCGGGCGGGCGGGTCGGCGCTCCAGTATGACAACGTTGTCCAGTTCGATGCACGGCCCGGAGTATGCTGCTCCCGCACCTGCGCGTCCGTGTCGTCGGCGCGTGACGACGACACGACGAGGACGGGATGCCGTGGCCGAGCCCCCGCCGCCCTCCCGTCCGGGCCTCCCCCGTCCGGCCGCCGTCCGCCCCGCCGGGCGGCCGACGATGAAGGACGTGGCCGCGCACGCCCGGGTCGGCCTGAAGACGGTCTCACGGGTGGTCAACGGCGAGGAGGGGGTGGCACCGGACACCCGGCTGCGGGTACGCGCGTCCATCGACGCGCTCGGCTTCCGCCGCAACGACGGCGCGCGCCTGCTGCGCCAGGGCCGCACGGCGGGCATCGGCATGGTGCTCGAAGACCTCGCCGACCCGTTCTACGCGCCGCTCGTCCGGGCCGTGGAGGAGGCCGCCCGCGCCCACGGGGCTCTGCTGATCAACGGCTCCAGCGCCGAGGACCCGGAACGCGAGCGGGAGCTGGTACTGGCCCTGTGCGCGCGACGGGTGGACGGCCTGGTGGTGGTGCCGGCGGGCGACGACCACCGGTACCTGCGGCCCGAGATGGACGCCGGGGTGGCCACCGTCTTCGTGGACCGCTCCCCCGGCCTGCTGGACGCCGACGTGGTACTCAGCGACAACGCCGGCGGCGCGCGCGAGGGCACCGCCCACCTCATCGCGCACGGGCACCGGCGCATCGGCTTCCTGGGCGACCGGCCGGAGATCCAGACGGCCGCCGAGCGCCTGCGCGGCTACCGCGCAGCCATGGCGGACGCCGGCCTGCCGGTCGACCCGGCGTGGGTCTCCCTGGGACCCACGGAGCCCGCCCGGGTACGTGCGGAGGCGGAGCGCATCCTGGCCGGTCACGCGCCGGTGACCGCGTTCCTCGCCGGCAACAACCGGGTCACGGTGTCGCTGGTCCGGGTTCTTGCGGGACGGCCGCGCCCGACGGCACTGGTGGGCTTCGACGACTTCGAGCTCGCCGATCTGCTGTCGCCGCCGGTGACGGTGGTGGCCCAGGACCCCGCGCTGCTCGGCGGCACCGCCGCCGGGCTGCTGTTCCGGCGGCTGGCCGGAGCCGCCGGCGCGCCGGAGCGGGTGACGCTGCCCACCCGCCTGCTGGCCCGCGGCTCGGGTGAACTCCCGCCCGTGCAGGGGTAGTACGCCGCTCCCTGCCGTCCGTCCGTCATCCCTCGGCCGGAGAGGAACCGGAGGTCAGCAGGCCGCGGGCCGTCCGGCGAGGGCGTCGAGGTCGGCGCGGGTCATCCCGGTCAGCTTGGCGACCTCGGCCGAGTCGAGCGCTCCGCAGTCCAGCCCGCGCAGCAGGTGGCCGCTGAGTGCGCGGGCCGTCGCGGGCTCGTCCATCACGTCCCCGGCGGTGCGCGCGGCGTAGGCGGCGAGGCGGGCGGCGGCCTGCTCCATGCCCTCGCGGTAGAAGGCGTACACGGCGGCGTACCGGGTCGGCAGGTGGCCGGGGTGCATGTCCCAGCCCTGGTAATAGGCGCGGGCCAGGGAGCGGCGGACGAGGTCGTGGTGGAGCCGCCAGGCGTCGTGCACGCGGGCGGTGGTGCCGACCGGGAGCACGTTGGTGGAGCCGTCACTGAGTCGCACGCCGGTGCCGGCGGCGGCGACCTGCATGACGGCCTTGGCGTGGTCGGCCACCGGGTGGTCCAGCGCCTGGTGGGCGGCACCGACGCCGCAGGCGGCGCTGTAGTCGAAGGTGCCGTAGTGGAGCGAGGTGCAGCGTCCGGCGGCGGCGTCGATCATGCGGGCGACCGTGGCGGTGCCGTCGGGACCGAGGACGGACTGGGTGGTCTCGATCTGGATCTCGAAGCCCAGGCGTCCGGACGGCAGCGCGTGGGCGCCCTCGAACTCCTCCAGCAGCCGCACCATGGCGGAGACCTGCTCGGGATAGGTGACCTTGGGCAGAGTGAGCACCAGCTGCCCGGGGAGGCCGCCGGCTTCGGCGAGGCCGGTGAGGAAGACGTCGAGGGTGCGGATGCCGCGGTCGCGGACGGCCGCCTCCAGGCACTTCATCCTGATGCCGAGGTGCACGGGCGCGGCGCCGGGCGCGGCGTCGCGGCAGATCGCGGCGACGGTGCGGGCCGCCCGGGCCGCGGCGGCGTCCTCCTCGTCGTCGGGCCGGGGACCGTAGCCGTCCTCGAAGTCGATGCGCAGGTCTTCGACGGGCTGGTGGGCGAGCTTGGCGCGCACCCGCCGGTGGACCGGTTCGGCGAGTGCGTCGGGGAGTCCGAGCACGGCGGCGAACGCCTGGGCGTCCGGGGCGTGTGCGTCGAGGAGTTCGAGGGCCTGGTCGCCCCAGGAACGCGGAGTGCCCTCGTCGACGGCGTCCCCGGGGACGTAGACGGTGTGGACGGGCTGGCGGGTCCCCGGGTCGCCGGGGTAGCGGCGCGCCAGTTCGGCGTCGACTCCGGCGAGCGCCGCGGCCGCGTCCCGGGTGATCGATGCAGCGAACGTGGTCGCCACCGGCTGGTCCTGCGCCATCTGTGCCGCCGCCCTTCTCTCCCGGGAGACCGGAAGCAAGCCGTTCATCAACAAAACGTTGAAGTTCTGCTGGGACGCTAACCGCCCGCACCCGCCCGGTCAAGCGCCGTCCGCGGCAGTGACACGCGACCGGGCCCCGTACGCCCGGCCGTGGAGGCGGGCGTACGGGGCCCGGTGCGGCGACGGCCGGAGGCCCGGCCGGAGCGGCGTCAGCCCTTGCGGGCCTTCACCTGCTCGGTGAGCTGCGGCAGCACCTGGAACAGGTCACCGACCACGCCGTAGTCGACCAGCTCGAAGATCGGCGCCTCGGAGTCCTTGTTGATCGCGACGATGGTCTTCGAGGTCTGCATGCCGGCGCGGTGCTGGATGGCCCCGGAGATGCCGGCCGCCACGTACAGCTGCGGCGACACGGACTTGCCCGTCTGGCCGACCTGGTTGGAGTGCGGGTACCAGCCCGCGTCCACCGCGGCACGGGAGGCGCCGACCGCGGCACCGAGGGAGTCCGCGAGCTCCTCGATGACGTGGAAGTTCTCCGCGCCGTTGACGCCACGTCCGCCGGAGACCACGATCGCGGCCTCGGTCAGCTCCGGACGCCCGGTCGCCTCGCGCGCGTTCCGCGACGTCACGCGGGTGCCCTGGGCCAGTTCGCCGAACGAGACGTCCAACTGCTCGACCGTACCTGCGGCCGAGGCGGCCTCCGGCGCGGCGGAGTTGGGCTTGACGGTGACGACCGGAGTGCCGCGGGTGATGCGGGACTTGGTGGTGTAGCCGGCGGCGAAGACCGACTGGGTGGCCACCGGGCCCTCGTCCCCGGCCTCCAGGTCGACGGCGTCGGTGATCAGGCCGGAGCCGATGCGGACGGCCAGGCGGGCGGCGATCTCCTTGCCGTCGGCGGAGGAGGGCACCAGCACCGCGGCCGGCGAGACGGCGTCGTACGCGGCCTGGAGGGCGTCGACCTTCGGGACGACCAGGTAGTCGGCGAACTCGGGGGCGTCGGCGGCGAGCACCTTCACCGCGCCGTACTCGCCGAGGGTCTTCGCGGCGTCTTCGGCACCGGGGCCCAGGTGCACGGCGACCGGGTCGCCGATACGGCGGGCGAGGGTCAGCAGTTCGAGCGTCGGCTTGCGGACGGCACCGTCCACGTGGTCGACGTAGACAAGGACTTCAGCCATGGTTTCGTTTCTCCTGCGGAAAGTCGTGACGGGGCGTGCGGGCGGGGGCGGAGACGGCCGGAGCCGTCAGATGAACTTCTTCCCCGCAAGAAACTCGGCGAGCTGCTTGCCACCCTCGCCCTCGTCCTCGACCACGGTGCCGGCGGTGCGCGGCGGGCGCTCGGTGGCGTCGGTGACCTTGGTCCAGGCGCCCTCGAGGCCGACGTCGTCCGCGTCGATGTCCAGGTCGTCCAGGTCCAGGGACTCCACGGGCTTCTTCTTCGCCGCCATGATGCCCTTGAAGGACGGGTAGCGCGCCTCGCCGGACAGGTCCGTCACCGAGACCACGGCCGGCAAGGACGCCTCGAGGTGTTCGGTGGCGGCGTCACCGTCGCGCCGACCAGTGACCTTGCCGTCGGAGACCGCGACCTCGGACAGTAGCGTCACCTGCGGCACGCCCAGCCGCTCGGCGAGCATCGCGGGCAGCACGCCCATCGTGCCGTCGGTGGAGGCCATGCCGCAGATCACGAGGTCGTATCCGGTCTTCTCCACCGCCTTGGCGAGAACGAGCGAGGTGCCAAGCGCGTCCGTGCCGTGCAGGTCGTCGTCCTCGACGTGAACGGCCTTGTCGGCGCCCATCGACAGCGCCTTGCGCAGCGCGTCATTGGCGTCCTCCGGACCGACGGTCAGCACGGTGACCTCGGCGTCGTCGGCGTCCTCGGAGATCTGGAGGGCCTGCTCGACGGCGTACTCGTCGAGCTCCGACAGCAGGCCGTCGACCGATTCGCGGTCGGTCGTCAGGTCCTCGTTGAAGTGCCGGTCGCCGGTGGCGTCGGGCACGTACTTCACACAGACAACGATCCTCAGGCTCACGCCGGCTCTCCTACTGCATCGTCTCTACGCGCTCGTCGTGTACGCGTTCCGGCCGGTCGGGCCGGTCTGCACGACAGCTTAGTACGCGTTAACGGGCGTTGTTACTCGTCAGTACATCCGTCACGTACCCCGCTGGCAAGGATGTCGAACTGTGACCTTCCCAACGTGGGCCGGGAAGGGGCCAGCGGGCCACACGGCCACTCAATCACGCGCCGCCCCACGACGCTCACCGCACCGCCCGGACGCGCTCCGGCCGTCACGGCAGCGTCCTTCCCAGGGCGCCGATGACGTCCGCCTTCCGCGGCTGCCCCGTCGCCCGGCGCACGACGCGGCCGCGGGCGTCGAGCACCAGCACGGTCGGCGTCCCGGTGATCTCCAGCCTCCGCACCAGTTCCAGCCGGTCCTCCGCGTCGATCTCGACGTGTGACACGCCGTCCACCATCGCGGCCACCTCACCGAGGATGCGGCGAGTGGCCCGGCAGGGCTGGCAGAAGGCGGTGGAGAACTGCACGAGTGTCGCCCGTGCGCCCAGCCGGTCCACACCGAGCGTGGCGGCCGTCAATGCGTCGGTCATGACTCCCAGGATGCACCGGCGGCGGGTGACGAGTCTCTCGCCCCCCGCCGGGACGGGCCTGTGGTCTCTGGTGCGGCGATCGGGCACGATGCGCGGAGGCCGGAAGTTACGTCCCCGTAGGTACTCCGGATTTCATACACCGTCGCGGATGCCACACCGCGACGAGAAGGGCCCCCGCATGCCAGAGCTCGTCTACCCGCCCGTCATCGGCATAGCCAGAAGCTTCTTCAAGGCGGTCGATCTGCGCTTCGACATAGGCGGCACCGAACACGTGCCCCGGAGCGGCGGCGCGGTGCTGGTCAGCAACCACATCGGGTACCTGGACTTCGTGTTCACGGGCCTGGCCGCCCTCCCCGCGAAGCGGTTCGTGCGCTTCATGGCCAAGGAGTCCGTCTTCCGGCACAAGGTCTCCGGCCCGCTGATGCGCGCGATGAAGCACATCCCGGTGGACCGCGCGCAGGGTGAGCACGCCTACGGGCACGCGCTGCGAGCGCTGCGCGACGGGGAGATCATCGGCGTCTTCCCGGAGGCCACCATCTCCCAGTCCTTCACCCTGAAGAACTTCAAGTCCGGTGCGGCCCGGCTGGCGCAGGAAGCCGGCGTGCCGCTGCTCCCCATGGCGCTGTGGGGGACGCAGCGGCTGTGGACCAAGGGCCACAAGCGGGACTTCGGCCGCAACCACTTCCCCATCAGCATCCGGGTCGGCGAGCCCCTGGTGGCCAAGCCCGGGGAGGTCGCCTCGGCACTGACCGAGCGCCTGCGCGGGCGAGTCGGCGAACTGCTGGAGGCGGCGCAGCGGGCGTACCCGGGCACCCCGCGCAACGCGGAGGACACCTGGTGGCTCCCCGCGCACCTGGGCGGCACGGCACCGCCGCCGCCCCAGCCGCACGGCGCGTAGCGCCTGCGGCGGGCCGGGCCGCCGGAGCCCCGGTTACCGGGGCGGCGGCTGCGGCGGCGGTGCCGGGTGGCCCTGGGGCGGCGGCGTGCCGTACGAGGTGTACTGCGGCGGCGGCTGCTGGCCGTAGGGCTGCTGCTGGTACGGGTACGGGTGCCCCGGTCCCGGCGGGCCCGGGAACCCGCCCGGGCCCCCCGGCCCGCCGGGCCGGTTCCGCTTGCGGCGGCGCCGCACCACCAGCCAGACGACGAGGGCGATCACCAGCAGACCGACGGCCCCGATGACCGACCACGCGATGATCGCCTTCCGGTCCGCCTGCTTCTGCATCTCCGCGGACTCGGCGAGCCGTTCCTTCTGCTCCTGGGCTTCCTGCCTGGCATCCTTGATGGCTTGCGGCACCCGCAAGGGCCCGAACTCCGACCCCTTGGGAATCTCTGCGGTCAGTGCGGCGGTCGGCCGGATGGCACCGTACCCGTACTGCGAATGCGGCAGCTTGGCGCCCTCGATCGATGGGGGCAACTCAGCCGTCTTGGTCAGCCGGTTCACGACCTGCCCTGCGGTCAGATCTGGGAACTCAGCCCTTAGCAAGGCAGCAGCCGCAGCCGCGTACGCGGTCGCGTCTGACGTGCCCGTACCCATGCGGTACGACTCCCCCGCCCCTGAGCTGGCTCCGACGATGCGCGTCGCGGGAGCAACGAGAAGCGTTTCGGGCCCCTTGTTCGAGTCGCTCCAGATGGTCCCGTCTTCCGTTACCCCACCGACTGCGACGACTCCGGGGTTCGCTGCCGGGTACTCGACCGGTGCTCCTGAATTGCCCGTCGACGCGAACACCGGCACATCACGCTCAAGTGCATAGGCGATCGCGTCCACTACGTCCGGGTCGGGCTTCCCTGCGCTGCCCTGAGACCAGCTGATCACGGTGGCACCTTGATCAACTGCGTACTTGACGGCGTCAGCACCGCTGTTGGAGCCGATCCCGTCGCTCCTGACCGGCAGGATTTTCGCTTCGGGCGCCAACCCCATGACGCCTTCGGACTTGCCTGGTCCATGACCGTGTCCTGCAATCAGAGACGCCATCGCCGTGCCGTGACCGTCCCCTTCATCCGGAAGGGGGTCACCTCCGTCGATGAAGTCCTTCCCTCTGAGCACGTTTCCGACGAGATCCGGGTGGTCCGGGTTCACCCCCGTGTCGATCACCGCGACCGTCTGGCCCTCGCCCTTACTGATCTTCCAAGCCGATTCTGCATCCAGAGCATCGAGCGCCCACTGATCGTCCCTGACCTGATCCGCCACAGCAGTGGAAGCGGAGGGCACGACCAGCGCCGCCGCCAGCGCCGCGCCACTGACGGTGAGCAGCGCCCGTTTGATGACCATCTGTCGACATCCTCATCTCCAGTGAGTGATGGTGCGGCTACGGACAACACCACCACGTCAGTTTGCCGTCGCCGTGTCAATCGATTGTGGGTGGGGCGACATTCCTTCGCCTGGGCATCCACGTCTCCTCATCCTCGACGAGATAGTCGGGACGCTGCCCCTCACTCTCTCTTTCGTCCCTCCGCCTGTTGCCCGCAGCACCACCGCCGCGCATCGCCCCACCGCCGTGAGCGCCGCGTTGACCTGCCTGGGTGCCACCGCGGCTTGAGTGCAGTCCCTGACCGCCCTGTCGATCTGCGGCACTTGCCGCTTTGGGCGTATCGGCTGTCCCGCCTCGTTGCCGGGCGAGAGGGCCACGACCGCCACTGCCCCCTGCAGCTCGCCCGCCGGGAGCGGCACCGCCTCCGCCACGGCCGACCGTTGAGCCTGCTCCGGTGGCGCTCGCGCCCCCTGCGGGCATACCACGATTTCCCGAAGCGCGACCGACCAGCCCGGGGCCTCCCGGCACTCCACCGGTGGGCCCGGCTGTGGGAACACCAGTGGGAACACTCCGGCCTCCGCCAGAGCTCACAGGTGTGCCGCCGTTCCCCGGAGCCGTGGTCGTGCCGCCGGAGACGCTGTCGAGCCTGGTACCGGTAGCCGGCACGACCTGCGACGCGTTCGGCGATATCGTCTTCGGAGTTCCGCTGCCGACTGCGGGCGTGGCAGTACTCCCCCGGCCCGGCGCGGCTGCCGACGGCCCGCTCACGTCCGGAGTCACGATCACGGGTACGGGCACCACGCCCCCGGGGTCTCCGGGGTACTCGTGCTCCGTGTCGCGGTTCGGCTTCCGCTTGTCCCATGAACCCATGGTCCTCGCCTGGGAGGAGTACGTCAGCGCCAGCGTCTCCATGAGGGCGGCGGTCTTGAGCTGCTCCTCGCGGCCTGCCGAGAGGTCGTCGTGGTGGTTGTCCAGGGCGCGCTGGGCGCCCTCGTTGCCCTGGATCTCGCCGCGCCACTTGGTGTCGTCGCGGGTGAGGCCGTCGCCGATCGCGTTGAGCGCGCTGTCGACGTCGCCGGGCACCTCGATCGCATCGACCTTCGGCTTGATGTCGTTCAGCCGTTCTCCTGCGTTGCGCATGGCGATCGAGGTGTGGCTTGCGTACTTGGCGCAGTCGGCGATCTGCCGGCTGATCTTCTGGGCCTTCTTGGCGAACTCGTCCGCGGACTCGCCCTCCCAGTGCTCCAGGATGTGCTTGACGGCCTTGTCGAAGCCGCCTTTGACGCTGTCTCCGCCGCCCACCAGGTGGTCGTGGAGGTGCTTCCACGCGTCGGCGACGCCGAGCACCGTTGCCGGTTTGGCGTCGGCCAGCATCGCCTTCATCGAGTCGATGGTCTCGCCCGTCGCGAACGGAGTCTTCACCTCGCCGGTGAAGCACATGTTCGCCTGCTCGTACTCGAAGCCGAACTGTCCGCCCTGGTCGCTCATCTGCGCCCTCGCCCCCGATCGTTCTCCGCTGCCGGGCCGCTCAGGCCTGGCCGTTGTCCATGCCGTGCTTGGCGTCGTACTCGGCGTTCTGGTAGTTGCCGTGCGCCTTCTTGGTGTTGGTGCCGAAATCGGCGATGACGTCGTTGATGACGCGCACGATCTCCTCGATGTGCGTCTTCATCTCGCCGTGTGCGCCGGTGAGGTCGCGTGCCTCCTGGAAGCCGCCACCGCCCAGGGCGCCGTCGGGCAGGAAGGTGTTGTACTTGCTCTTCGTCACCGACTCGCCCATGGCTGAGGTGACCCGGCCGAGCTTGCGCACGGTCTCCTCGAGTTCGCTGAGGTCGACCCGCATCTCACCCATGTTCGTGCTCCCCCCTGAGTCGTCTGCACGCGCCCAGCCCCTACGGGCTGTCCATGATCGGTCACGGACAAGGATGCCATGGGCGTCCGACACGGGACGAAGCGCGTCAGCCCCGGCGCCCCGAGGGGCGCCGGGGCTGACGGTGCGCCGGTCAGCGCGAGGCGGCCATCTCCTCGCGGAGCGCGTCCACGAAGGAGTCGACGTCGTCCGGGGTGGTGTCGAACGAGCACATCCACCGCACGTCGCCGGCCGTCTCGTCCCAGAAGTAGAAGCGGAAGCGCTTCTGGAGCCGCTCGCTGACGTCGTGCGGGAGCCGGGCGAAGACCGCGTTGGCCTCAACGGCGTAGAGGATCTCCACGCCGGGGACGGCCCGTACGCCGGCGGCCAGGCGCTGGGCCATGGTGTTGGCGTGGCGGGCGTTGCGCAGCCAGAGGTCCTTGGCGAGCAACGCCTCCAGCTGGACGGAGACGAAGCGCATCTTGGACGCGAGCTGCATGGACAGCTTGCGCAGGTGTTTCATCGCCCGCACGGCGTCCGGGTTCAGCACGACGACGGCCTCGCCGAAGAGCATGCCGTTCTTGGTGCCGCCGAAGGAGAGCACGTCCACGCCCGCGGCGTAGGTGAAGGCGCGCATGGGGACGTCGAGGGCGGCGGCGGCGTTGGCGATGCGGGCGCCGTCCAGGTGCACCTTCATGCCGCGTTCGTGCGCGTGGTCGCAGACGGCGCGTATCTCGTCCGGCGTGTACAGCGTGCCGAGCTCGGTGTTCTGGGCGAGGGAGACGACCTGCGGCATGGCGCGGTGCTCGTCGTCCCAGCCGAACGCCTCACGGTCGATCAGCTCGGGGGTGAGCTTGCCGTCCTCGGTCGGCACGGTGAGCAGCTTGAGCCCGCCGACGCGTTCGGGCGCGCCGCACTCGTCGACGTGGATGTGGGCGGTGTCGGCGCAGATCACCGCACCCCAGCGGTCGGTGAGCGCCTGGAGGGCGACCACGTTGGCGCCGGTGCCGTTGAAGACCGGGAAGGTCTCCGCGTACGGGCCGAAGTGCGAGCGCATCAGCTGCTGGAGGTGCGCGGTGTAGGCGTCGCCGCCGTACGCAGTCTGGTGGCCCTCGTTGGCCAGCGCGAGGGCGGCCAGGATCTCCGGGTGCGCGCCGGCGTAGTTGTCGCTGGCGAAGCCGCGCACCGCGGGGTCGTGGTGCCGCTTGGCGTCCGTGGCCGCCCGCGCGGGGGCCGTCACGGCTGGGGTGTGAGCCACAGGCGCTGTCCGTTCACTTCCTCGGTCGGCTGGTTCCAGGTCCCGGCGATGGCGTCTGCCAGGTCGCGGACGTCGGTGAACGTCTTGAACTTGGCGTTCGGCCGTTCCTTGCGCATCTGGTCGTTCACCAGGGCCTTCACGACCAGGATCGCAGCCGCGGCGGGCGGCGGGCTCTCGCCCCCCGTCTTGCGGAAGGCGTCGGCGAGCGCCAGCGTCCACGCCTCGGCGGCCGCCTTGGACGCGGAGTAGGCGGCGTTGCCCGCCGTGGGGTTGCTCGCTCCGGCGGCGCTGATCAGGAGGAAGCGGCCGTTGCCGCTGCGTTCCAGGGCGCCCTGGAAGGCGAGAGACGTGTGCTGCACGGTGCGGATCAGCAAATCGTGCAGCACGTCCCAGTCGCCGAGGTCGGTCTCGGCGAAGTGCGCGGAGCCGCGCCAGCCGCCGACGAGGTGCACCAGGCCGTCGATGCGGCCGAACTCCTTCTCGGTGCGGGCCACCCACTCGCGGGTGGCGGCCAGGTCGAGCAGGTCGACGGTGTCGCCGGTGACGGTGGCGCCGCCGTGCGCGAACCTCGCCGCGTCGACGGCCTGCGCCAGCCGCTCCGCGTCGGCGTCGGCGGCCACCACCGTGGCACCCGCCTCGGCAAGCCGCAGCAGGGCCGCCTGGCCCGCGGGGCCGGCCGCGCCGGCGACGGCAACGACCGCGCCGTCCAGGCCGCCGTCACCGCCGGTGGTCCCGCCGTCGGTCCTGGTACTGGTCATGCTGATCGCCTCTCTGCGCTGTGCCCTCGCGGGCCCGACTCCGGCCTGCCGCCCGTGGTCCGTCGTCCCACCGCTCACGCGGCGAGGGCGGCGGACTCGGCGGTGATGCCCTTGGTCGATGCGATCACACCGCGGAGCTTCTTGCGAAGGGCCTCGTAGAACATGCTCAGCGGGAACTCGTCGGGAAGCACGTCGTCGACGAGCTTGCGCGGGGGGAGGTCGAGGTCCAGCGCGTCCGGGCCCTTGGCCCAGGTCGAGCCGGGGTGCGGGGCGAGGTAGGTGGAGACCAGCTCGTAGGCCTTGAACCAGTGCACCAGCTTGGGGCGGTCGATGCCCTCGCGGTAGAGGGTCTCGATCTCCTCGCGGAGGGCGACGGTCACCTCGCGGGCGCGGTCCCAGTCGACGGTGAGCTTGTTGTCCGTCCAGCGCAGCGCGTCGTGCTTGTGGAGGTAGGCGAAGAGGAGCTGGCCGCCCAGGCCGTCGTAGTTGCGGTTGCGCTCGCCGGTGACGGGGAAGCGGAAGAGGCGGTCGAGCAGCATGGCGTACTGCACGTCGCGGCCCTGCGGGACGCCGTCGGCCTCGAGCTTGACGCCCTCGCCGAAGGCGGTCAGGTCGCAGCGCAGCTCCTCCAGGCCATACATCCAGAACGGCTGGCGCTGCTTGATCATGAACGGGTCGAACGGCAGGTCGCCGTGGCTGTGCGTGCGGTCGTGGACCATGTCCCACAGCACGAACGCCTGCTGGGCACGCTCCTGGTCGGTGAGGAGGCCCTTGGCGTCCTGCGGCAGCTCCAGGCTGGTGACCTCGCAGGCGGCGTCGATCACGCGGCGGAAGCGGGCGGCCTCGCGGTCGCAGAAGATGCCGCCCCAGGTGAAGCGGTCCGGGGCCTCGCGCACGGCGATGGTCTCCGGGAAGAGCACCGCGGAGTTGGTGTCGTAGCCGGCTGTGAAGTCCTCGAACGCGATGCCGCAGAACAGCGGGTTGTCGTACCGGGTGCGCTCCAGCTCGGCCAGCCAGTCGGGCCACACCATGCGCAGGACGACGGCCTCGAGGTTGCGGTCGGGGTTGCCGTTCTGGGTGTACATCGGGAAGAGGACCAGGTGCTGGAGGCCGTCGGCGCGCTGCCGGGCGGGCTGGAAGGCGAGCAGCGAGTCCAGGAAGTCGGGCACGCCGAAGCCGTCCGCGGCCCACCGGCGCAGGTCGGCGACCAGGGCCTCCAGGTAGGCGGCGTCGTGCGAAACCAGCGGCGCCAGCTCCTGGACGGCGGTCACGACGCGCTCCAGCCCGGCTTCGACCTCGGCGCGGGTCGGGGCGTCCTCGGCCGCGAAGTCGATCGAGCCGTCCTTGGACTGGGCGGGCCGCAGCGCTTCGACGGCCTGCTTGAGCACGGGCCAGGCGGGGTGATCCACCACCCGGTCCGTGGACACGGCGGGGCCGTCCACGCTGCTGGGCGAAAGAATTTCCGTCATGACCGGACCTCCACGGGAGAAAATCGCGTACGACCACGGTATCGGGAGAACGTCACCCCCTCAAGTGGCGATCGCGGAAATTCTTCTGCCTGGCCCCCCTCATACCGCTGTTCTTCCTGTCGGTGTCGTCCGTTCGGGTGGACAGGGTGGAGGCCCCGAACTTCCCTCCACGGCCGCTAGTCTGAGGCGGCACACCGCCGTCGGCCACCGCAGGAAAGCGAGAGCGTTCACGTGTCCATGCTCACAGTCGGCCACCGCGGCCTGATGGGTGTCGAGCCCGAGAACACCCTGCGGTCCTTCCGCCGCGCCGACCGCGAGGGGGTGGACGTGATCGAACTCGACCTCCACCTGAGCAGCGACGGCGCGCTGGTCGTGATGCACGACGCGGAGGTGGACCGGACCACCGACGGCACCGGGCCGGTCTCCGGCTTCACGTTGACCGAGCTGCGCGAGCTGGACGCCGGCCGGGGCGAGCGCGTCCCGGTGTTCGAGGAGGTCGTGGCGGCCGTGAAGGCGCCGCTCCAGGCGGAGATCAAGGACGCCGCCGCCGCCCGGGTGCTGGCGGAGGCCATCGAGAAGCACGACCTGCACGAGCGGGTCACCGTGATCTCGTTCCACGACGAGGCGCTGCGGGAGACGCGCACCCTGCTGCCCGACATGCCGCTGGTGCTGGTCGCCGGGCGCTCCTCGCCGACGGCTCCCGGGCGCGCCCGCGAGCTGGGCGCGGTGATGGTCTCCCTGGAGCTGTGCCACATCGAGACGGAGACCGTGAAGGCGGCTCACGAGTCCGGCATCGAGGTGATCAGCTGGACGGTGAACACGCCGGAGGACCTTCAGCGCGCCCGCGAACTGGAGCTGGACGGCGTGGTGACCGACAGGCCGGAGATCCTCGTCGCGGTCCGGGAGACGCCCCGGGACGCCGCCGGGGACCGCGGACGGTCTTGAGGCGGCGGCCCCGCCCCGCCCCCCGAAGCGCCCGGAGCGGTCCGGTTCCGCTCAGTCGAGGGTCTTGACCAGCAGCTCGAAGGCCAGGTCCTCCCGCTGCGGGAGGCCGAAGCGCTCGTCGCCGTAGGGAAAGGGGCTGAGTTCGCCGGTCCGGGCGTATCCGCGGCGCTCGTACCAGGCGATCAGGTCCTCACGCTGGACGATCACCGTCATGTGCATCTCCCGGGCTCCCCACTCCTCGCGGGCGGCGCGCTCGGCCTCCGCCAGCACCCGCCTGCCGAGGCCACCACCCTGGAGACCGGGGCGCACGGCGAACATCCCGAAGTAGGCCAGGCCGGAGCGGTTCTCCAGCTGGCAGCAGGCGACCGTCTCCCCGTCCTCCTCGGCCAGGAGCATGCGGCTCTCCGGGGACGCGACGACGGCCCGGACGCCCTCGGGGTCGGTGCGCTGCCCGCCCAGCAGGTCCGCCTCGGTGGTCCACCCCGCCCGGCTGCTCTCACCCCGGTAGGCGGACTCGATCAGGGCGACCAGCGCCGGCACGTCGGCCTCCTCGGCGGTACGGAAGGCGAGCGCGGTGCGGGTGTCGGCGTTGTCCATGTCCCGGAGCGTAACCGCAGCGCGCTATCGTCCGGCCCCATGGTCCATGTACTGAGCAGCCGCATCCTGCTCCGGCCCACCGACCCCGAACGTTCCCGCGCCTTCTACGGCGGGACGCTGGGCCTGGCGGTGGCCCGCGAGTTCGGCACCGGACCGGAGCGCGGCACCGTCTACTTCCTCGGCGGCGGGTTCCTGGAGATCTCCGGCCGTGCCGAGGAACCGTCCTCTCCCGGCCTGCGGCTGTGGCTCCAGGTCGACGACGTCGCCGCGGCCCACGCGGAGCTGGGCGCCGCGGGCGCCGAGGTGCTGCGTCCGCCCCTGCGGGAGCCGTGGGGGCTGGAGGAGATGTGGATCGCCGCCCCGGACGGCGTGCGGATCTGCGTGGTGGAGGTGCCGGCCGACCACCCGATGCGCTACCGCCCGGGCCTCTGAGGTCCGATCCGGGCGGCCCGGACGGTCCGGGCCGGGCGCCGCGCCGGACTCCGGGGGAACGCCCCGGGGCGCACGCCGGGGTGCGCACGCCCCTCCGGATGCCTCCGTGCGCCGCCTTGCAGCCATCGGTGTGAGGGAAGCCTCCGTGCGACGGCGAGCGCGGAGGGGGCGTCATGCACGGGCCTGCCGTGGTGAGTTGGCTGCTGGTCGTGATGTGCGGGGCCACGGGAGTGTACTGCCTGCGCAGGGCCGCGCGTGCCGCCGGTGCGCCACCCGGCGGGGCGCGCGTCGAGGGGGTGATGGGCCTGGCCATGGCGGCCATGGCGCTGCCCGTCCGGCCCGCCGGAGCGGTCGCGGAGGCCGCCTTCGCGGTGTTCTTCGGCGCGCTGGCGGCCGCGGCGCTGTGGTCGGCCCGCCCGGTGCGGGCCGACCGTGCCGGCGGCCGGCACTTCGGGCACGGCCTGCACCACGCGCTGGAGGCGCTGGCGATGGCGTACATGGCGATGGTGATGGCGGCCGCAGGCGGCGGACAGCACGCCGGGCACGGCGCGGGACCCGGCGGCGTACCCGTGCTGACCGGCGCCCTACTCGCCTACTTCGCGGGTTTCGCGCTGTACACCGGCGCCCGGCTGGCCCCGGCTGCGGCGGTCCCGGCCACGGCTCCCGCAGGGAGCGGAGCGGGCGCCTTCCGGCGCCTTCCTCCCGCCGCGGGGATGGCCCACGCGTGCCGGCTCACGCTGGCCCTGAGTTCCTTCGCCATGCTGCTCACGGTGTGACCGCGCCACCCGCCGCCACGTGAGACGGCCTGCCGCCACGGCCTGCCGCCTCGTGATCGTGCCGCTCGCACCCGCGAGACGTGAGGCATGCGTCACTCCTGCGACGGGCGGCCGTACGGTGCGGGGCGAACGGTCATAGGCTGTGACCATGTTGGTGCCGCTCGCGCTGCTGGTCCTGGGGGCGCTGGCCGCTGCGGCGGCTCCCCGTGTCCTCACGCGCTCCTCCTGGCCGGACCGGGAACCGGTGCTGGCCCTGTGGGCCTGGCAGTGCGTGGTGGCGGGCGTTCTGCTCTCCTGCCTCCTCGCCATGGCGCTCTCCGCCGCGGCCGCCTGGCAGGCGGTGCGCGACCACGTGTTCGCCCCGGCGCCGCACGGTGTCCAGGAGGCGTACGGACTCGGCGCGTACGACGGGTGGGCGGGCGCCGTCGCCCTTCTTCTGGCCTGCGGCGGCGCGTGGACGGCGGCGATGCTGCTGCGGGAGATCCGCGACGCGCGGCTGCGGCTGAAGCGGCGCCGCGACGAACTTCGGGTCCGCGCACCCCGGCTGCCCGGCGAGGAGACCTGCGCCGGCGGGCCGCTGGTGGTGCTGGAGAGCGACCGCGCGGACGCCTGGTGGCTGCCCGGGGCCGTTCCGCAACTGGTCATCACGACCGCGGCGCTGCGCCGCTTGAAGGGACGGCAGCTGGACGCCGTGCTGGAGCACGAACAGGGCCACGCACGCGCCCGCCACGACTGGCTGCTGAACTGCTCCTCCGCCCTCGCCGTCGGCTTCCCCCGGGTGCCGGTCTTCGCCGCCTTCCGCGACCAGGTGCACCGCCTGGTCGAACTGGCGGCCGACGACGTCGCCTCCCGCCGTCACGGCCGCCTCACCACGGCCCTCGCACTGGTCGAACTCAACGAGGACCGCGGCGTGTTCGGCCCCTGCCCGGCCGAGGGCGCCCTGGTCCCCGCCCGGGTCCACCGGCTGCTCACCCCGGCCCCGCGCCTGACGGTGACCCGCCGGCTGCGGACCGTCGCCGTCGCCTCACTGGTGCCGCTGATCCCGCTCGCGGTGGCCTTCGTCCCCGGACTCAGCGCCCTGGGCTGACCCGGCCGCTCACGCGCGGGATCGTCCGGGCGCCCGTCCCTCGCCCCCGCAGGCCGACGGCCCGCGGCCCGCCGGGCGCGCCCTGTTGGCCGGGGCGGTCGACTGGGTGAGGATCGCCCCATGTCCGCTGCGTCACGTCTGCCCTCCTCCCCACCCCCCACCGGGGCGCCGTCGCCACGGCAGGCGGCGCCGTGGGTGTGGGCTTCCGTGTGCGGCGGCCTGGGCATCGCCCTGATCCTGCTGGTCGTCGCCGGCTGGCCGCCGCTGATCGACCTGGACGACGCTGTCTCCCACGCCCTGCACGACGCCGCGCTCTCCCATCCCGGCTGGACCGGCACCGCGCGGGTGCTCACGGACTGGGTGTGGGACACGGTCACCATGCGGATGCTGGTCGCGGTGGTGTTCGTGGTGCTCTGGTGGCGCGGAGAGCGTGCCCTGGCCTTCCTCCTCGCCGTCGCCATGCTGCTCGGCGTCCTCGTGCAGCAGGGCCTCAAGGCCCTCGTCGGGCGCGAACGGCCGCAGTGGGAGAACCCCGTGGACGCGGCCCACTTCGCCGCGATGCCCTCCGGACACGCCATGACGGCGGCCCTCGCATGCGGCCTGCTCACCTGGGTGGCCTGGACCCGCCTGCACCGGCCCGCCCTGTGCTGGACCGTGACGGCGGTCGCGGCGGTCTCCGTGGCGGGCGTGTCCCTCACCCGCGTCTTCCTGGGGGTGCACTGGCTGACCGACGTGCTGTCCGGCGTCGCCCTGGGCCTGGCCATGGCGGCGTTGGCGGCCGGGAGTTGGCAAGCGCTGCGGACCGCGGGGAAGATCGCCGCATGACGGTTCGCGGTGTGCTGTTCGACTTCTCCGGAACCCTGCTGCGCGTCGAGCCCGCGGCCCGGTGGCTGGCCGCCGTACTGGCCGGGTCGGGCGTGGAGCTGCCCCCGGCGGAGGCCGCGGGGTACGCGGCGCGGCTCGAACGGGCGGGCGCCCTGCCGGGCGGTGCGCCGCCGCGGGCCGTACCGCCCCACCTGGACCGGCTGTGGTGGGAGCGGGACCGCAGTGCGGAGCAGCACCGGGCGGCGTACACCGGGCTGGCCCGGCAGGTGCCGCTGCCCAGGGAGGACTTGTACGACGCCCTGTACGACCGGCACATGAGGCCGGAGGCCTGGGAGCCCTACCCGGACACCGTCGAGGTCCTTGCCGCGCTCCGCGACCGCGGGGTCCCGGTGGCGGTGGTGAGCAACATCGGCTGGGACCTGCGTCCGGTGTTCCGCGGCCACGCACTGGACGGCTTCGTCCAGGAGTACGTGCTCTCGTTCGAGCACGGCGTGCAGAAGCCGGACCCTCGGCTCTTCCGTACCGCGTGCGCGGCGCTGAGACTGGAACCGGATGAGGTGCTCATGGTGGGCGACGACCGGCGCGCCGACGGGGGCGCGACGGCCGTGGGATGCGCCTACCACCCCGTGGACCATCTGCCGGTCGAGCAGCGACCGCACGGTCTGCGGCCGCTGCTCGACCTGCTGGGGCCGGCCTGAGGGGGTCGGCGGCCCCGTCCCCCGCCGGGGGACGAGAGCCGATACCGGGACGATCCCCCGCGTCGCCCCGGTATCGGCGGTCGTACCGGGCCGCCGGCTGCCCCGCAGGGGGCCGGTCCCGGAGTACGGCTGAGTATATTGGCTCTGAGCCAGTCAACGCAGGAGTTACAGGATGTCCCCTCGGAGCGCATCGGTCAATGAAGAGTTGCGCCGACGCTCCCGGGAGCGGCTGTTGCAGGCGACCGTGGAGCTGGTGGGCGAACGCGGGTACGAGGCCACGACGCTCGGCGACATCGCCGACCGGGCCGGTTCCGCACGGGGGCTGATCTCCTACTACTTCCCCGGCAAGCGGCAACTGTTCCAGTCGGCGGTGCACCGGCTGATGCACCTGACGCTCGACGAGGCCCTGGACAGGCCGCCCGCGCCGCAGGGCCCGGACGCCGGCCGCGAGGTGCTGGCCCGCGCGATCGACGCGGTCCTCGGGCTCGCCCGCGACCGGCCGGTGCTGATGCGGGCGCACATGGCCGGGATCCTCCAGCAGGAGGGCTTCGTCAAGTGCGACGAGCAACGCCGTCTCGCCGCGCTGCTCCGCACGGCGATGGTGCGCTACGGGTCAGAGGACCCGGACACCGACTACCCGATGCTGCGCGCCCTCCTGATGGGGGCGGTGGTGGCGGTCCTGCTGCCCGGCGCCCCGATGCCGCTGGCGCGGCTGCGCGCCGAGCTCTTCGACCGGTACGAGCTGGACTGGGGACTCGGCGTACCGCCCGCCGAGACCGCCCCCACGACCGGCGCCGGACCTCCCCCTCCGCCGCCGGCCACGCTGCCGGCGCAGGGCTGATGTGCGGGCAGCCGGGGACGGCGGCGTGTGCGAGCGGGCCGTTGTCAGTGCGCTGGGGCAGACTGCTTCCCGTACGCGCCCGGCGTGCCTTCGTCCGGGACGGGCACGGCGCGGCGCGGGCCCGACCGTCCCCGCGCACCAGGCGCGGGGCGACATCCCACAAGGCGGTGGCCAGGCATGACGGAAGTACTGCTCGCGGTAGGTACCCGCAAGGGCCTGTTCCTGGCCCGCCGGGACGCCGGACGACGCGCCCAGGACGGCTGGGAGTTCGACGGGCCGCACTTCAACGCGCAGGCCGTCTACTCGGTCGCGATCGACACCCGCCCCGGCGGCGCGCCCCGGCTGCTGGTGGGCGGGGACAGCGCGCACTGGGGCCCGTCGGTCTTCCGCTCCGACGACCTCGGGGCCTCCTGGCAGGAGCCCGAGCGGCCCGCCGTCCGCTTCCCGGAGGACACCGGCACGTCGCTGGAGCGGGTCTGGCAGCTCCAACCCGGCGGTCTCGACGAGCCGGAGGTGGTCTACGCGGGCACCGAGCCGGGCGCGCTGTTCCGCTCCGAGGACGGCGGCAGCAGCTTCGCGCTGGTCCGCGCGCTGTGGGACCACCCCACCCGGAAGGACTGGGTGCCGGGCGGTGGCGGGCTCGGCCTGCACACCGTCCTCGTCGACCCGCGCGACTCCCGCCGCGTCACGGTCGCCGTCTCCACCGGAGGCGCCTACCGCACCACGGACGGCGGGCAGAGCTGGGAGCCGTGCAACCGGGGCGTGCAGGCGACGTTCCTGCCCGAGTCGCAGCGCTTCCCGGAGTACGGCCAGTGCGTGCACAAGGTCGCGCGCGACGCGGAGCACCCGGACCGGCTCTACCTCCAGAACCACTGGGGCGTCTACCGCAGCGAGGACGGCGGCGGCGCCTGGACGTCGATCGGCGACTCGCTGCCCTCCGACTTCGGCTTCCCCGTCGTGGCGCACCCGCGCCGCGGGGGCACGGCGTACGTCTTCCCGCTCAACGCCGACTCCGACCGGGTGCCCGCCGACCGGCACTGCCGCGTGCACCGCACCCGGGACGCGGGGGCGACGTGGGAGGCGCCGGGGGCCGGTCTTCCGGAGCAGGCGCACTACGGGCCGGTGCTGCGCGACGCGATGTGCGCCGACGACGCCGACCCGGCGGGCGTCTACTTCGGCAACCGCAACGGCGAGGTGTACGGCAGCGCGGACGAGGGTGACAGCTGGCGCCGCCTCGCCCGCCATCTGCCGGACGTGCTCTGCATCCGGGCCGCGGTGATCGGCTGACGCCTCAACCCCTGCCGGAGCCACGGGAGTCAGGAGGTGGTGCGGCCAGTCGGTAGAGTGACCGCTCGTGGCTGCACGACCGTTGAACGAGATCGTCGAACAAGGCTGGGCCAAGGCGCTGGAGCCGGTGACCGAACGGGTCGCCGCCATGGGCGACTTCCTGCGGGCGGAGATCGCCGCGGGGAGAACCTACCTCCCGTCCGGAGCGAACGTGCTGCGCGCCTTCCAGCAGCCGTTCGACGAGGTGCGCGTCCTCGTCGTCGGCCAGGACCCGTACCCCACGCCGGGGCATGCGGTGGGCCTCAGCTTCTCCGTCGCACCCGAGGTGCGTCCGCTGCCGGGCAGCCTGGAGAACATCTTCCGCGAGATGGGCGACGACCTCGGAGTGCCGCGCCCGTCGAACGGTGACCTGACTCCCTGGACCCGGCAGGGCGTGCTACTCCTCAACAGGGCGCTCACCACGGCCCCGCGCCGGCCCGCCGCACACCGCGGCAAGGGCTGGGAGGAGGTCACCGAGCAGGCCATCCGCGCCCTGGCGGAACGCGGCACTCCGCTGGTGGCGGTGCTCTGGGGGCGGGACGCGCGCACCCTGCGGCCGCTGCTGACGGGCGTGCCCACGGTCGAGTCCGCGCACCCCTCGCCCATGTCCGCCGATCGCGGCTTCTTCGGCTCCCGCCCCTTCAGCCGCGTCAACGACCTGCTGGCGCAGCAGGGCGCGCAGCCCGTCGACTGGCGCCTGCCGTGACCGCGAGCGGCGCCGGCTGGGTGCTGGGCGTCGACTCCGGCGGCTCGGGGCTGCGCGTCGCCCTGGCGCCCGCCGCCGGGGTCACCTCTGTCGCCGGCGGGCTCGCGGACGCCGTGCGCGAGGAGTGCCGCGAGCCGGTGCGTACCGGCCCCGAGGGCATCGACGCGCGGCACCTCGCCGCGCAGGTGGTGCCGGCCGCCCGGGCCCTGCTCGACCGTGTCGGCGGGCAGGACGGAGGGTTGACCGCGGTGTGCGTCGGCGCGGCCGGCATGGCCACTCTGGGGGCGGAGCTGCGCGCCCTGCTGCCGGAGGAGTTCGCCCGCACTCTCGGCGCGCGGAGCCTGCTCCTCGCCGCCGACGCCGTCACCGCGTACGCGGGCGCGCTGGGTGTCGCATCCGGCGCGGTCGTCGCGGCCGGCACCGGGATGATCGCCCTGGGCACGGACCTGCGCACCTGGCGGCGAGCCGACGGCTGGGGGCATCTGCTGGGTGACTGCGGCGGCGGCGCCTGGATCGGCCGCGCGGGCCTGGACGCCGCGCTGCGCGCCCACGACGGCCGGGAAGGCGGCTCCCCGGCGCTGCTGCGGCGCGCGGAGGAGACGTTCGGCCCCGCCGCCGGACTGCCCGGCCTGCTCTACCCCCGCAGCGACCGGCCCGCGCTGCTCGCCTCCTTCGCGCCGCAGGTCGCGGCCGCCGCCGACCCGGCCGGCGGGGACGGGGACGCGACAGCCCGCACCGTGCTGGCCGACGCGGCACGGGAGATCGCCCGGTCCGCGGCCGCGGCGTGCCCCGGACCGGACGGCCCGTCGCCCTCCGGCCAGGGCGCGGAGGCACCACAGGTGGCCCTGACCGGCGGGCTGTTCCGGATGGGCGAGGTGCTGCTGGAGCCGCTGCGCCGGGAGCTTGCCGTACGGCTGCCGCACGGCCGCACGGTCCCGGCCGCCGGCGACCCGCTGGACGGAGCCCTGCTGCTCGCCGCGCGGCGCGCGGCGGGCACCCCGGGCCTGCCGGAGGACGAGCGGCTGCTCACCGTGCACACGCCGCTCAGCGGGGCTTGACGGGATCGCACAGTCGTACCCGCGCGACGCGCGGTGCGAAGAGGACATTCGTCACCGTTCACCCCCGCTCGAACAGCAGGGTCCTTCAAGGCATTAACATGCGGGCGCATGAGCTCCCCCACAGGGCCGGACAACGGCCTGCCCGTACGAATGCCGCGTCCCCGCCAGTCCGGTCGGCACCGCCGGCCGGAGCCCGTGGTCGCCCCGGAGAACGCGCCGGCGCTGGTGCTGGCCGTGCCCGGGGAGCCGACCTCTGCGACGCGTGGCCTCGCCGAGGAGATCGTGAGCATCGCCCGCTCCGAGCTGCCCGGCCTGGACGCGCGGATCGGATACGTGGAGGGCGGCGGCGAGGAGTTCCCCGGCCTGACCGAGGTGCTGGCCCGTGCCGCGGGCGACCGTGCGGCCGCGCCGTCGCCCGCCCTGGCGCACGAGGCCGGCGCGGAGGCCCCCGCGGGTGCCGCACCTGGTGACGCGCAGGTCTCCGACGCGCTCCCAGCCGTCGTGGTGCCGCTGCTGGCGGGTCCGGACGCCGCCCACATGCGGCAGATACGGCAGGCGGTGCTGAACAGCGGTTCCGGCGCGGAGCTCACCGACGTGCTGGGCCCCCACCCGCTGCTGGCCGAGGCCGTGCACGTGAAGCTCTCCGAGGCGGGGCTCGCCCGCGCGGACCGTGCCCGGCTGTTCACGGTGGCCACGGCGGCGGACGGCATCATCATCGCCAGCCTCGGCGGCGAGGAGGCCGTCCAGGCCGCAGGCATCACCGGCATGCTGCTGGCCGCCCGCCTGGCGGTTCCGGTGCTGGCCGCCGGGCTGGACGAGGAGGGCGCGATCGCGCGTGCCGCGCAGCAGCTGCGCGACTCGGGCTCCCAGCACCTCGCCGTCGCGCCGTGCCTGATCGGCCCGGAGATCCCGGCCGGGCTGCTCCAGGCCGCCACGGACGAGGCCGGCTGCGCCGCCGCAGAGCCCCTGGGGCCGTACCCGGCCCTCGGAAAGCTGGTCGCCGCGACGTACGGCGCGAAGCTCGGGCTTCCGCAGCAGCCGGCACCGGGCATGCCCGTCCGCTGACCGGTCTCCGGCCGGCCCACGCCGACGACCTCACCCGCCCGGAAGAGACTCAGCGGTGCGGCACCGCACGGCGGCGACGGGCGCGCCCCGGTCGCATGCGGCGGCTCCGATGACGAAAGGGAAGCTCCGTTCCGGGCTCGGCTCTTCCCGGGCTCTCCCAGCCGCTCGTTCCTCGAGACGGAAACCTCGGCGTGCTGTGGTGCCCGGCCGGGACCGCGCGAACCGCACACCCCTCGTCGGGGCACGGGTGGCAGCCGGCCTGGGGCGGGCCGTCACGGTGTCGCGGACACCGTGACGCGCCCCGCTCGGCCAGGGGCGGAGGCGGGAGGACCTCGGCTTCCCGTGGACGGGGAGCGCCGGCCGGGACCCGGGCAAGCCCCGGTTGGATCGAGGTGCGCGCGTCGAAGACCAGACCTCAGTCGGCCCGGCGGGCGCCCTTCGGCGCGACCTCGCCGGGTCGCGGCGGCGGGCCGTCGCGGGTGGGTCAGGGCGCGAAGGCGATGCAGGAGGCGGCAGGGACGGCGAGGGAGCCCGCGGGGCGGGGCATGCCCGTCGGGGCGTCGATGTCGAACCAGGTGATGTCTCCGGAACGTTCGTTGGCGGCGTAGAGCCACTGCCCGGAGGGATGGAGGGCGAGGTCGCGGGGCCAGTGGCCGCCGCACGGCATCGTCGCGACCAGCTCCGCCTCCTCGCCGTTCTCGTGCAGGGTGAGGACGGCGATGCTGTCGGCACCGCGTACCGCGACCCAGGCGAGGCGGCCGTCCCCGCGGAGGACGACCTCGGAGGGGTAGGCCTCTCCCCCGGTCTCGTCGGGCACCACCCGGGTCTCGCCGAGCGGCTCCAGGCGCCCCTTCTCCGCGTCCCAGGAGCACACCGTGAGCGTGGGCCGCAGTTCGCCGACGACGTACGCCCGGGTGCCGTCCGGGCCGAAGGTCAGGTGCCGGGGGCCGGTGCCCGGCCGCAGGACGACCTGGTGGAGGGGGCGCAGGTCGTCGTCCTCCAGCGCCGAGACCCAGACCGAGTCGGTGCCGAGGTCCACGGCGAGCAGGTAGCGGCCCGACGGGTCCACGACGACCTCGTGGGCGTGCGGGCCCTGCTGCCGTCCGGGGACCGGGCCGCTGCCCTCGTGGCGGTGGACCTTCGCCGGTCCGAGGGGGGTACCGTCCGCCGCCGTCCCGAGGACGCTGACGCTGCCGGAGCCGTAGTTGGCGGTGCACAGCAGTCGTCCGGCGCGGGTGAGGTGCGTGGGGCCGGCGCCGTCCACCGGCGCGGGGGCTCCCAGCGGGGAGGGGCGGTCGGGGTCGGCCAGCGAGAGGGCGGCCACGGCCCCGTCCTTCTGCTCGCACACGCTGTGCAGCACCCCGTCGCCGACCACCAGGTAGGAGGGGTCGGGGACAGCGTCGCCGGTGTGGTGCAGCGCCCGCAGGGAGCCGTCGTCGGGGTCGACGCGGGCGGTGGTGATGCCGCGTCCGCCCTCGGAGGTGAACGACCCCAGGTACGCCCGTCCTGCGGGGGCGTATCCGTCGCCGTGCCGCTGCGTGCCGCTGCTCTGGTCGGTGCTCACGGATCCGCCTTCCACCCTGGTGCTGCCGGGTCTGTGGTCCGGGAGCGACCGTAGCAGCCGATCATGGCCCGGGATCGGGGTCGCGGGACACAGCGCGCCGTGTCGCCCGGGAGCGTGTCAGGCGGCGGTGGTCAGCGGTGCGCGGGGCGGAGCGTGCACGGGGACGGCGAGCTCGACCAGCGCCGTCTCCAGCCCGTGCAGGTGGCCGAGCGCGCGGTCGGCTCCGGGGTGGCGGCACGGGGTGTGCTGCCCGGTGACCGTCTCGTCGGCGTCGGTGCACGCGTCCTGGGCGGGGCCGGTGAGCCGGTGCACGGCCTCCTCGACGCGGCGGCAGGCGTCGGCGAGGCGCGCGTCGTGCGAGGCGTCGGGGTCGGCGGCCACCCGGGCGAGCCCGTGGGCCTGCCGGGCGCAGTCGTCGAGGAGGGCGAGGACCTCCCGGGCGCGGGCGCGGCGTGCCCGCAGCGGGCTGAGCGGGTGCACCAGGGGCGCCAGCGAGGTGCGCACCCGGTCGAGGAGCATTTCGAGCTCCGCGATGCGCCGCGCAGGGTCGGCGCTCTCGTCGCCGGCGAGCCGCAGCGCCGACTCGCGTGCGCAGGCGTGGACGCAGCGGACGGCACGCCGGATCCATCCGTGGGTGGCGGCGTGGGTGGTGACGGGCAGCACGAACGCGACGGCGAGGCCGGCGCCGAGCGCCCCGACGGCGGTCTCGATCAGGCGGAGCTGGAGCAGTCCGGGGTGGAGCGCGCCCAGCATGCCGTACAGCAGGCCGACCAGGACGGTCACGAAGAACATCATCCAGCTGTAGGACACCGCGGCGGTGTAGAAGATCCCGAAGACGCAGACCGACAGCAGCAGCCCGGTGGCCACCGGCCCGCCGTCGACGGGCACCGCGACCCAGAGGCCCGCCACGATGCCGACGAGGGTGCCGAGCACCCGGCGGAAGCCGCGGACCAGGGTCTCACCGCGGGACGCGGTGTTGACGAAGATCCACCACGCGGCGCCGACGGCCCAGTACCAGCGCTCCTGGGAGAGCAGTTGCCCGGCGGCGAGAGCGAACGCACAGGCGGCGGCGGTCTGCACGGCGAGGCGGGTGGTCGGGCGGGCCAGTCCGCGCCCGCCGGGCGGCGCGGGCGCGGCAGGCGGCGGGGTGCGGCGCTCGTAGCACCAGAGCACGAAGCGGACCGCGCAGACCACGAGCACCGCCAGCAGCAGGGCGGCGTGCAGCCCCGGGGCTCCGGACAGGCCGGTGGTGAGGAACTGGGCGGCGAAGAACATCATGAACCCGAAGACGCCCAGTGCGTGCCCGCGCGTGCCCCAGCGGCGGACGTAGGCGCCGGCGAACGCGACGGCGAGGAAGGCGGCGTCGCGGAGGAGGGGGGCGTCCCGGAGGGCGAGCGCGAGGGTGAGGACGGGGACTCCGACGGCCGGGAGCAGCGCGACGGTGACGGCCTGACGGCGCACGGTCGGGTCGGTCACGGTGAAGAGCGCGAGGAGCGCGGCCAGGCCCGCGATGACGCAGGCCTCCAGGGAGAGACCGGCGGCCGCGGGGGCGGCGACGGCCGCGCCGATGCCGAGGACGGCGCGGGAGGCGGCACGGAGCCGCATGCGGCCGGGGTCGGGGGCCACGAGGTGGCGGTAGGGCCGGGCGGCACGTCGTCGGGCGCCCCGCGGGGAACGGTCGCCGGCCTGCTCCGCCACGGTCACGTCGTCCTTCGCCACGCCCGTCCGTGCCCTCCCTCCGGGCCCAGCTCTGACCCGCTTGTCTGCATATGGATACGACATGAGGAAAGCATCCTCTGCCTCGGTCAACCAAATTGCGGACGGGGCCGGTGATGGACTTCACGCCGAGGCGCGCTCCGGGACGCGGGGGACGCCGGTTCGCGGCGGCGGCGCACCCGGACGGGCGTGCCACCGCCGCCCCACGCGCTCAGGCGGTCAGTAGGTGCCGTGGTCCAGCGGCCGGTAGACGGTGAGCGCCTCGTGCTGCTTGTCGATCAGCAGTTCGCGCGGCGCCCGGGCGACCTCGCCGTCGAAGGCGAGATGCGTGCCATCCGGTATGTCGCTGATCCGCAACCGGCGGAGGCGGGCCGTGCTGTGCACCGGGGAACGGCCGACGACGCTGGTGAGCGCGGCGGCGAGCAGGCGGCTGCGCGGCCAGCGTCCGCCGGGCACCACCCGCACGTCCAGCAGGCCGTCCGCGAGGTCGTGACGCCGCACGGGGGCGACGCCCAGCCCGCGGTAGGTGCAGTTGCCGACGAACAGCTGCCACATCGGCCGCTGCCTTCCGCCAAGTCCCGCCTCGACGGGGCCGGCGGTGTGCAGCACCCGCATCGCGGCGAGGACGCCGGCGGGCCAGGCGCCGATGCGGGGCGCCCAGCGTTCCCGCATGCGGACCAGTTCCGGGTAGGAGCCGAGGCTGAAGGTGTTGAGGAAGTAGCCGGGGTGGCCGTCGGATCCCTCCGGGCCCGGCGTGAAGCGGGCGAGGTCGACCGCGACCGCGTCGCCCGCGACCACCGCGCGGCACGCGTCCTCCGCGGTCTCGATGCCGAGGTCGTAGGCGAAGTGGTTGCGTGTGCCACCGGGGAGGACGGCCAGCGGCAGACCGTGGCGCACCGCGGCGCGCGCGGCGCAGTTGATGGTGCCGTCGCCGCCCAGGACGCCGAGCGCGCCGCCGGTCTCCGCCGCCCGCGCGGCCCCTTCGTCGAAGGCCGCGGCGACGTCGTCCGACCGCGGGTCACAGAGCACGATCTCTGCGTCCGGCAGCAGGGCGCGGACGACGGCCAGCCCGGCGGGCTCCTCGGCCGGGGCGTCGTCCGCCCCGTCGGCGGGCTCGGCGGTGCGCTGCCCGGAGGAGGCGTTGGCGACCAGGACGAGGCCCTTGCCGCCGCGCAGGGCGGGCGCGTCGGACAACGGGCGTGCGGGGGTGGGCAGCTGGGAGCGGGTGGGCGCGAGTCCACGGACCGCGAAGGCTGCTCCGACGCCGATCGCGGCACCGGCCAGGACATCGCTGGGGTAGTGCACGCCGGTGTAGACGCGGGAGAACGCGACGGCGGCGGCGAGCGGCGCGACGGCGGCTCCCCACCGCGGGTTCTCCAGTGCCAGTCCGGTGGTGAACGCGGCCGCCGAGGCGGAGTGGCCGGAGGGGAAGGAGGTGGTGACGGGCTGGGTGTGCAGCTGCCGCACCACCGGGACGTTGTCGAGGATCGGCCGGGCCCGGCGCACCGCGCGCTTGCCCAGGGTGTTCACCGTGGCGGAGGCGACGGCGAGCGAGGCGACGCCGCGCAGGGCCGTCCGCCGGGCGGCGGGGTGGCGGGTGGCGGCGATGCCGGCGGCGACGGCGAACCACAGGCCGCCGTGGTTGGCGGCCTTGCTCAGCCTGGGCAGCACCCGGTCGCCGCCGGGCCAGTGCCGGGCCGCGACCTTGTGGAACAGGCGGTGGTCCCAGGCGCTGACACGGTGCGCGTGCAGCACCCAGCGCGCGGCCTCGGCCGCGGCGCCTGCGTCACGGAAGCGGGCCGGGAAGGCCGCTCGAGTCATCTCGTCCCCTCGCAGACCGTCGTCGGTGCGGCCTGGCCGACCGCACCTGTGCGCGCCGAATCTACCGCCGCCGGCCTGCCGGGGAGCAGAGCACCCCGATTTGCGCCCTGCTCGCCCGCACGTCGGCCCGTGGGATGTCGCGAGCGGGGCCCCGGACTCAGGCTCCAGTGGTGGAGCCCGGCCGGACGACCATGAGCACGACGACGACGGCCCACAACAGGTTGAACACACCGGTGAGCATGCCGAGCCGGGCCACCTGCGACCGGGGGGCGCGGGCGCGGTCCTCGTGGTCCGAGGGCACCTGTGCGCCGTCCGGCAACGGCTCCAGCATCTCCCGCTGGCCGGGCAGGATGGCCGCGATGAGCAACGCCGCGGCCAGGGCGGTGAGGATGAGCGAGGCGACCAGCCACGGACCGCCGAGGACGGCGAGAGTTCACCGAGGCGATCGGCTCCGTCCTGACCCCCGGCGGGTCGCCGCGGAGTGCGGCATGACGACCGACGAGGCCCAGCAGACCGACCGCCTGGAGGCGTTCGTGACGAAGCTCGCAGACGGCCTGCACGGGCCTGTCCGCGCGAAGAGGCGCCTGCTCGCCGAGATCCGTGACGGCCTGGCGGAGACGGTCTCGTGGCGCTCCGGCTCGCCGAGGGCGTCGGCGTCGCGGCGCTGTGCGCGGCTGACACCGGCCACCTGACCGGCCCCGCAGGCGCAACGGCAGGGCGGGGGGCTGGTTCACCCCAGGAAACTCAGCCTGACCTTCCGGTCCGGGTTGTCGCGGTTGGTGTCCACCAGGCAGACGGACTGCCAGGTGCCCAGGGCGAGGCGGCCGTCGATCACGGGCAGCGTGGCGTGCGGGGCCACCAGCGCGGGGAGGACGTGGTCGCGGCCGTGGCCCAGGCTGCCGTGCCGGTGCCGCCACCGGTCGTCGGCGGGCAGCAGGTCGCGCAGCACGGTGAGCAGATCCGCGTCGCTGCCGGCGCCGGCCTCCAGGACGGCGACGCCCGCCGTGGCGTGCGGGACGAAGACGTTGAGCAGGCCGTCCCGGCCGCTCGCCGCCCGCTCGAGAAACGCCTCGCATTCCAGGGTCAGGTCCGTGACGGACTCGCCCGAGCCGGTGGTGATCTCGAGGACGTGGGTACGGAAGGCGTCGTCGCTCATACCGCCATCCTCCCCCTGCGCCCGGCCCCCCGGGCAAGTCGAAATCCGCACGGATGCGCGACGGCCCACACGTCCGCGTGAGAGTGAGGCGAACGGGGCGCGTGGGACGGGCATGCCGTCGGATGCTGAGGATGCGCGAGCGACGGGCTGCAGACCGTGCACGCGCCTCCCCCGAGGTCCCGGAGGGGAGTCGTCCCGGGGGAGATGTCCCATCGACCGAAGTACCGAGGAGAACGCACCACCATGAACGTGATCACCAGCCTGCTCGCCGGCGTCGTCCACTTCGTGGGCTGGCTCGTCTGACGCATGTCCCCGACCGGCGCCGTCGCTCCCCGTTCCAGGGAGGGGCGGCGCCGCCGCGTCGCACCGGGGCGACACGGCGGCGTCAGAGTTGTAGACCACTGGCGTACTGCGTGGACCCTTGTCCCGGTTGACCGGCATGGATAGTTTCCGGCCATGCCTACCCGCCGTTCCCTCCTCGCCGGTGGCACAGCCGCCGCGCTCACCGCACCCCTGACCGCCTCCGCGGCGTCCCCGGCCGCCGCGGCAGGCCACCACCGGAACCGCCGGCTCACCACGGGCGCCGACCGTGCCGCCACCCAGCGGTGGTCCATGCTCCGGGGTCGCAAGGTCGGCGTGATCAGCAACCCCACCGGGGTGCTGAGCGACGCCGGACACATCGTCGACTCCATGGCCGCCCGCGACGAGCTGAACATCGTCGGCGTCTTCGGCCCCGAGCACGGTTTCCGGGGCAGCGCGCAGGCCGGCGAGTCGGAGGACACTTTCATCGACCCGCGCACCGGCCTGACGGTGTACGACGCATACGGCGCCGACACCGCGAAGATGCGCGAGCTGTTCACCACCTCCGGCGCCGACACGATCGTCTTCGACATCCAGGACGTCGGCGTCCGCTTCTACACCTACATCTGGACCATGTACAAGGCGATGGCGGCGGCCCGCGACATCGGCGCGCGCTTCGTCGTCCTGGACCGGCCCAACCCGATCGGGCGCTGGGCCGACGGCCCGCTGATGACGGCGGACTACACCTCCGGCGTCGGCCTGAAGGAGATCATCCAGCAGCACGGCATGACCGTCGGCGAGCTGGCCCGCTACTTCAACGGCGAACTGCTGCCCCAGGAGGGCGACGGCGGCCGGGTCGAGCTGGAGGTCGTGGAGTGCCGCGGGTGGGACCCGTACTCCACGCAGTCGGACAGCCCTCTGCCGTTCGTGCCGCCGTCGCCCAACATGCCGACCGAGGACACCGCGGTCGTCTACGCGGGCACCGGTTACTTCGAGGGCACGAACATCTCCGAGGGCCGCGGCACCACACGGCCGTTCGAGCTGGTGGGCGCGCCGTACCTGGACTACCACTGGAGTGACCGTCTCAACGCCCTTGACCTGCCCGGCGTACGGTTCCGCGAGGCGTACTTCAAGCCCACCTTCAGCAAGCACTCCGGGGAGAACTGCGCGGGCGTGCAGGTCTTCGTGACCGATCCGAAGCGATTCCGGCCCGTCCCGACGGCGGTCGCCATGCTGATCGAGGCGCACCGCTACCCCGAGTTCGCCTGGCGCGAGGACTCCTGGGATCCGGAGCGTCCGTTCTGGATCGACAAGCTCTCCGGCTCGCCACGGCTGCGCGAGATGATCGACGCGGGCGCGGACCTGGAGGAGTGCGAGGATGCCTGGCGCGGCGAGGTCCGGGACTTCGAACGCACCCGCCGCCGGTACCTGCTCTACCGCTGAGCCGCCCGGCGCGGCCGGTCCCGCCTCCTCGCGGGACCGACGCAGGTGACCGGGCCGCCGCACGGCCGGGATGAGTAGCCGTACTCATGCGCCCGGCCGGGCGGCGGCGCACGATCGGACCATGACGACACCCGTTCAGCGGCCCATGACCGCCGCGTTCTTCGTGCAGGCCGCGCTCTCCTTCGCCCTGGCGCTGGTCAGCGTCGCAGTCGGCATCGCGTGGCTGCCAGTGGACTCCTGGCAACGCGGATTCCTCGCGCTGGGCCTGGTGTTCCTGGTGAGTTCGACCTTCACGCTCGCCAAGTGCGTGCGCGACAGACAGGAGTCGCAGGAGGTCACCCACCGGGTCGACCAGGCCCGTATCGACAAGATCCTCTCCGAGCACGACCCGTTCGACCTCAAGCAGCCCTGATCGCCCCTCGGGCCCTGCTGGGCCGCAGTCGTAGGACGTTGCGCACGCAGGGGCGCGGGACGGGACGTAGGACCGGCGGGCCGGAAGCTTCCGTCCGGCGGCCGTGTCGCCGCCGCACGGCTCACCCCTAGCGTCGCCGTATGGGGAACGACAGCGGAGTACTGGACGAGGCGCTGGACCGGCTGCACGCCACGGGCCCGGAGTTCGAGGGCTGGCTGACCAACCACGCGCCGATGGCCGTGGAGGCCCTGGCTCGGCACGGCAGGGCGGACGCGGTGCACACCTGGCTGGACCGCTACCGCGGCCGGTTGGACGAGGCGCCGCGGCCGTACGAGCGAGTCACCGCCGCGGGGTGGCGGGAGGCGCTCGGCGACCACCGGCGGCTGGCGGACTGGACGGACTTCTTCCTGCAGGAGACGGCCGAGCAGCCGTGGCGCGCGGTCCTCGGCCTGTGGTGGCCCAGACTGCTGCCCGGCATCAGCGGCGCCGCCACCCACCCGGTGATCCGGATCGGCCACGCCGTGCGCACCCTCCTGCACGACGGCGAGACCGCGCCGCGCCGCGCCGAACTCGCCCATGCGCTGGGCTACTGGGCGGCACGGCACGCCGTGCTGCCGGAGGATCTGCGCCCGGTCCGGGCTCCGGACGGCGCACCGGCCGCGCTGGACGCCGTACGGCCGGTGCGGCAGGAGGGGGGAATCCGGGACCGCCTGGCGCGGCTCGGCGAGCTGCCCGCCTGGCCGGGCGGGACGGTGCCGGAGCCGGAGGCGGCACGGGAGCGGCTGGTCGAGCTGGTGCGCGCCGCCACCCACCGGTACGGCACCCGCGCGCACGGGTCGCCGGTGATGCTGGTGCACGCGGCGACCGCGCCCAACGCGGTGCTGCGCACCCTCCCGGCGCTGGCTCCGCAGCTGTGGGAGCCGAGCCTGCGGGCGGCGTGGGCGGCGGCCGCGGCCGTCACCGCGGCCTACACCCCGGACGGACCGGTCCGGGCGCGGGAGGTGGGCGGCCCGGGGCCCGAGGAGGTGTTCGCCCGGGCAGCCGAGCACGGCGACGAACATGCCGTGAAGTTCGCCGACACCGCGCTGGACGTGGGCGACGCACCGGCGCTGGCGGCGGCGTTGCGGGCCGTGGAGATGATCGACCCGCTGGGCTGACCGAGCCGGCGTTTCCGCCTCCCCGGTGCAACCGGGGGAGTCAGAGCAGGCCGTGGAAGGCCTGTTCGGCGGGGGCGTCGAGGACGACGAAGCGGACCTCCTCGAACGCGTCCGGTGCGGAGGCCACGGTCTCCCGGACGGCGGCCACCGCGATGCGTGCGGCGTCGTCGGCCGGCCAGCGGTAGACGCCGGTCGAGACGGCGGGGAAGGCAACCGTGCGCGCCCCGAGTTCGCGGGCGACGCGCAGCGACTCGCGGTAGCAGGAGGCCAGCTGCGCGGAGCGGTCCTCGCTGCGGCTGTGCACCGGTCCGACGGTATGGACGACCCAGCGGGCGGGGAGGCGGCCCGCGGTGGTGGCCACGGCTTGTCCGGTGGGCAGCCCGCCGCCGTAGTGGGAGGCGCGGAGCTCGCGGCACTCGGCGAGGACCTCCGGCCCGCCCGCGCGGTGGATCGCGCCGTCCACTCCCCCGCCGCCGAGCAGGGACGAGTTGGCGGCGTTGACCACCGCGTCCACCCGCTGCTCGGTGAGGTCGCCCCGTACCAGCCTCAGTGCCGTCATGTGTTCATGGTGCCACCGCGGTGCGGCACTTGACGGCCCCGCGGCCCCGGGAAACCGTTGCGCGGGCCGCGCCGCACGGGTGAGCATCGGATCATGACGTCCTCCCACCTCGTCCGGATGATCGAGTTCCAGGCCGCGGCCTGCGGCGAGCTCGGCTCGCCGCTCTACGCGGCGGTGCTGCGACGGGTCGCCGGGGACGTGCGGTACGGCGGAGTGTGCGCCGAGGCGCTGGACGGATACGAGGAGGCGCCGGGTCCGGACGCGGTCGCCCTGCGGCTGCTCGGGGGCGTGCACGCGCTGGTACTCACCGGCCGCGTCCCGGCGCTGGCGGCCCACTACCCGAGCGCGGGCGGCACCTTCGATCCGGCGCGGGAGGACGATCTGTGGGCGGCGTTCCGCGCCGCGGTGGCCGGGCACCTACCGCACGTGCGGGACTGGATGGAGCGGCCGCCGCAGACCAACGAGGTGGGCCGGTCGAACGTGCTGCTGGCCGGTGCGCTGCACGCCGCAGCCCGGCGGCCGATGCCGGTGCGCCTGTTCGAGGTCGGTTCGAGCGCCGGTCTCAACCTGCTCGCGGACGGCTTCCGGCTGACCGCGCCCGGCCTCGCCTGGGGCCCCGAGGGCTCGTCCGTCGAGCTGCGCCACGGCTGGGAACGGCCGGTCCCGGAATGGCTCACGGAGGCCGTCGCCCGGTCACCCGAGCTGCGCGTGGTCGAGCGGCGCGGCTGCGACCGGGACCCGGTCGATCCGCTGTCCCCGGCCGGCGCGCTGGTGCTGCGCGCGTACCTGTGGCCGGACCAGACGGCGCGCAGCGCGCGGCTGGAGGGAGCGCTGCGGCGGGCGAGCGAGGTGCCGGCCCCGGTGGCGCGGCAGGACGCGGACGCGTTCCTGGCCGGCGTTCGGCTGCGGCCGGGCACGCTGACCGTCGTGTGGCACTCGGTGATGCGGCAGTACGTTCCCGGGGAGGCGTGGGAGCGGGTGGAGCGGGAGCTGGACCGGCTGGCCGCGGCGAGCGGGCCGGACGCCGGCTTCGCGCACGTCGCCTTCGAGCCCCGCCGTGTGGGTGACGACCACCGCTTCCTGCTCTCGGTGCGGGTGGACGGCGGAGCGGAGGAGTTGCTGGCAGAGGCCGCGCCGCACGGGCTGCCCGCGCGGGCGTTCACCGGCTGAGTGGCGGAATGCGGGGGGTCGTAGTGATCGGTACCCTGCGTGCATGCCCGCTCGCTTCAAGTCCGTGACCCTGGACGCCCTGGATCACCAGGCGCTCGCCGACTGGTGGTGCCGTGCGCTGGGCTACCTGCGGCGGGAGTCCCCGGCGGGCCGGGAGAGCCGTCCGGACGAGTGGCCGGTGCCTTTGTACGACCCGACCGGCCACGGGCCGGTGCTGTGGATCAACCCGGTGCCCGAGCCCAAGACGGTGAAGAACCGGATGCACCTCGACGTCTACGGCAACACCGACGAGATGGTGACCCTGGGGGCGAAGCTGCTGCGGCGCCGCGGCGGCGGCCGGGAGTGGGACGTGCTGACCGACCCCGAGGGCAACGAGTTCTGCGTGTTCCCGCCCAAGCGGCGGCCCACCGGCTGACGCTCCCCCGAGGCGCGTCTCCCGGCGGCACGTCACCCGACCGCACGTCACCCGACCGCACGTCACGCGACCGGGCTGCCCGCCCGGGCTCCGGCGTCCTCCCCCTGCCCGTCCGCGGGTTGCTCCGCCGCTCCGTCCTCCGGCGGGCCCTCCGGTTCTGCGGATTCCCGCCGGACCAGGGCGGCGTAACGGCCTCCCCGGGCCAGCAGTTCGGTGTGCGTACCGCGTTCGGCGATACGGCCGCCGTCCAGGACGACGATCTGGTCGGCGCGGCGGACGGTGGACAGCCGGTGCGCGATGGTGACCGTGGTGCGGCCGGCGGAGAGCGCGTCGATCGCCGCCTGCACCGCGTGTTCGGTCCGGGTGTCCAGCGCGCTGGTGGCCTCGTCGAGAACCAGTACGGGCGGGTCGCGGAGGATCGTACGGGCCAGGGCGAGACGCTGCTTCTCACCGCCGGAGAAGCGGTGGCCGCGTTCGCCGACGACGGTGTCATAGCCGTCCGGCAGGGCCGCGATGTGCTCGTGGATCTGCGCGGCCCGCGCCGCCGCGGCCAGTTCCTCGTCGGTCGCGCCGGGGCGCGCGAAGCGCAGGTTCTCGGCGACGGAGGTGTGGAAGAGATAGGTCTCCTGGGACACGACGCCGACCGCGCGGGCCAGGGTGTCGAAGTCCAGGTCGCGGACGTCGACGCCGTCGAGGGTGACGCGGCCCGCCGTGGCGTCGTACAGGCGGGGCAGCAGGTATCCCAGCGTGGTCTTGCCGGAGCCGGTGGCGCCGACCAGCGCGAGGCTGGATCCGGCGGGCACGGTGAGGTCGAGGGCGTGCAGGGTGGGCGGCCCGCCGGGGGTGTAGGCGAAGGAGACGTCCTCCAGCCGGATCTCGCCGCGCGGCGCGGGCAGCCGTACCGGCCGCTCGGGCTCGGTGATGTCCACCGTCAGGTCGAGGTACTCGAAGATGCGGTGGAAGAGCGCCAGCGAGGTCTGCATGTCCACGCCGGTGGAGAGCAGCGAGACGGCGGGGCGCAGCAGGCCCTGCTGCAGGGTGACGAAGGCGACCAGGGTGCCGAGGGTGAGCGTGGGGCCGCCGAGGTGGAGGAGCAGGCCGGCGGTCCAGTAGAGCAGGGCGGGGAGGGCGGCCATGACGATGCCGATGGTGGCCATCCGCCAGCGCCCGGCCATGCTGGAGCGGATCTCCAGGCGTGCGAGGTGCGCGGACTCGTCGGCGAAGCCGTCGGTGAGGGAGTCGGCGCGGCCCATGGTGCGTCCCAGCAGGATGCCGCTGACCGACAGGGATTCGGTGACCATTGCGGACATCGCCGCCATCTGCTTCTGCCGGCGCGCGGTGTGCTCCTTGCGCTCACGGCCCACCCGGCGGCTGATCCAGACGAAGAACGGCAGCAGGAGCAGCGAGACGGCGGTGAGCCGCCAGTCGAGGGCGAGCATGGCGCAGACGGTCGCCACCACGCTGGTGAAGTTGGAGACCAGCGAGGTGGCGGTGGAGGTCACCGTTGCCTGCATGCCGCCGATGTCGTTGGCGATGCGGGACTGCACCTCGCCGGTGCGTGTGCGGGTGAAGAACGCGAGCGGCATCCGCTGGAGCTTGGCGTAGACGCCGGTGCGCAGGTCGTGCATGACGCGCTGGCCGACGGTGGTGGACAGGAGCGTCTGCAGGACGCCGAAGACGCTGGTGGTGACGGCGATGAGGATCATGCCCAGCGCAAGCAGGGTGAGCAGGCCGGTGCGCCGCTCGGGAATCGCGGTGTCGAGGATCTCGCGGAGCAGGAAGGGCGAGGCGACCGAGACCAGCGAGGAGGCGCCGACGAGCAGGCCGACGACCGCGAGTCGCCCGCGGTAGGGGCGGAACAGGCGCAGGATGCGGCGGATCTGGGCGGGCTGCTCGCGCGCGGTCTTCAGGTCCTCGGGCGACGGGTTCCACAGCGGTGCTTCGCGGGGCAACGAGCTCCTCTCCTGGTCGGCTGCCGGTGCGGGGCGGTCGCCTGGCCGGGTTCACGGCGCCGGGGTCTCCCCGCGGCCGGCTCGCCGGTCCGGGGTGGTCACCGGCCGAGGATACAGCTGTCCCGCAGACGGCCACCGGGAGCGGGTACGCCGGTCAGTCGCGGAGCGTGGCGCGGTCGCCCATCACGATGACCGGGCGGCGGTCCGGGTCGAGGGTGCGCAGCAGGTGCTCCATCGCCCGCCGGGGCACGCTGACGCAGCCGGAGGTGCCGCTGCCGTGGTCCAGGTGCAGCCAGATGAAGCCGCCCTTCTCCTGGCCGCGAGGACGGGTCGGGTCCAGCGGGCTGGTGCCGGGGACGCGGTTGTAGTCGATGGCGACGACGTGGTCGAAGTCGTGCTCGGTCCGGTCCGCCCAGTGTGCGGGCGGCGTGAACGCGGCGGAGTGCAGGTAGGGCAGTGCGGTGCCGGCCGGTGCGGCGTCGACGCCGCCCGCGTCGGTGAGGGTGAAGACGCCGACCGGAGTCCGCTTGTCGCCCTCGTGGTGGTCGGTGGTCCAGCCCCGTTTGCCGTTGTGGCCCTGCCAGCGCTTCTCCAGCGACCAGGCGCCGGTGCCGCCGCGGCCTTCCCGCTCGTCACCGCCGTCCCGCTCGCCCCCTCGGGCCCACAACTCCACCCGGGAGCGGGCCGAGTCGCGGCCCTCGCCGTGGACCACGACGACCTGGCCGGCGGCCTCGGGTATCCGGGCGCGGTAGCGGGCGCCGACACCCGGCAGGTGCCGCGCACCGGAGGTCGCGTCGGCCTCCCCGCCCCCGTCCTGCGTGTGGGAGCCGCGGTCCCCGCCCGGGGTGTCCTGGCCCGTGCCGCAGCCCGCGAGCAACAGCGCCACGGCGGTCGTGCAGGCCGCGGCGGCCGCGCGGGAGTGGCAGGCGGGCACCGTGCTCCTGCTGCTTCCGGGGCGTGTGCGCATGCGCCCCATCGTCGCATCACCGTGCGCCCGTCCGCGCGGGAAAACCCGTTGCGCGGGCCCCCTCTCCTTGGCGAGCCTTGCATGTCTCCCTCTTCTTCTTCCCGCACCGATTCCCTGTCCGTACGAGCGCCTTGGGACGTCATGCAGATCCGCGACCTACCGTTCACCGATCCCGGCGTTCCCGACGTGCGGTCCGGGCTGCGGCTGCTGTTGTGGCTGGGCGGCCGACAGCGCGCCGGGCAGGCGAAGTCGCTGGGGTGGGGGCTGCTGCACCTGGTGTGCATCGCCCTGTTCCCGGTGGTGGTCGGGCTCGCCGTGCAGGCGGTGGTCGACGGTTCGGGAGCCGACCTGGCGAAGGCCGGCGGCCTGATGGCCGTACTGGGCACCGGGGTGACGGTGGGCGACACGATGCTGCACCGCACGGCCGTCACCAACTGGATCACGGCCGCGGCGCGCGTGCAGCAGCTGCTGGCCCGCCGCACGGCCGAGCTGGGCGCGGTTCTGACCCGCCGGGTCGCGGCGGGCGAGGTGGTCGCGGTGTCGACGGGCGACATCGAGAAGATCGGCTGGTGCGTGGAGTCCGCGTCCCGGTTCAGTGCGGCGCTGCTCACCGCGGTCGGCGTGTGCGTGGGCCTGGTGGTGTACGAGCCGCAGCTCGGCGTGCTGGTGGCCGGCGGGGTGTGCGCGCTGGCGGCGGCGGTGCTGCCGCTGCTGCCGCGGGCCACCCGGCGCGCGGACCTGCAGCGTGAGAAGGCGGGCCGCGCCACGGAGCTGGCCGCCGACACCGTCGCCGGACTGCGGGTCCTGCGCGGCATCGGCGGCGAGGAGCTGTTCCTGAGCCGGTACCGGTCGGCCTCGCAGGAGGTGCGGCGGGCGGCGGTGCGCACGGCACGGATGTGGGCGGTGATCGAGGCGGTGCAGGTGGCACTGCCGGGGCTGCTGCTCATCGCGGTGGTGTGGCACGGCGCCGGGATGGTCGCGGACGGCCGCCTCGCCGTGGGCGAACTGGTCGCGGTCTACGGCGCGGTGACGTTCCTGCTGTTCCCGCTGCGGCTGTTCCAGGAGTTCGCCATGGCCTACTCCTTCTCCCGCCCGTCGGCGCGCCGCGCCGCACGCGTGCTGGGGCTGCGCCGCACGGCGGACGGGGGCCTCCGGGCTCCGGCGGACGGCGGGCGGACCGGGGAACCGGCGGGCGACCTGTACGACCCGGCAAGCGGACTGGTCGCCGAGGAAGGGAAGTTCACCGCCGTGGTCTGCGGCGACCCGGACACCGCGGGCGCGCTCGCCGAACGGCTCGGAGGCCACGCCCACGGCGAGGCCGCGGGCGGCGCGGACGGGGCCGAGGAGCGGTCGGTGCTGCTGGGCGGCGTCCCGCTGGACGGGCTGCCGTTGGAGGCGGCCCGCCGCGTGGTGCTGGTGCAGGACAAGGACCCCGTGCTGCTCTCCGGGACGCTGGCGGAGCTGCTGGACGTGCCCGCCTCCGGCGCGGTGACCCCCGCCGAGGCCCTGGACGCGGCGCAGTGCGAGGACGTGCTGACCGCGCTGGCACAGAGTTCCGCGGACGTGTCCGATCCGCTGGACGCGCGGATCACCGAACGTGGCCGCTCCCTGTCCGGTGGCCAGCGGCAGCGGCTTGCGCTGGCCCGCTCGCTGGTCACCGACCCGGAGGTGCTGGTGCTGGACGAGCCGACCAGCGCCGTCGACTCGCACACAGAGGCGCGCGTCGCCGACGCCGTCCGCCGACTGCGCCACGGCCGCACCACGGTGGTGCTGGCGACCAGCCCCCTGCTGCTGGACCGCGCGGACCGCGTGCTGCTGGTGCAGGGCGACCGGGTGGCCGCCGACGGCACGCACCGGGACCTCCTGCGCACCGCACCGGCCTACCGGGCCGTCGTCACGCGCGACACAGACGACGAGCGCGCCGCCGGCACCCGCCTCGCCCCGGACCACGGGACGGCGGAGGGTGCCGACGAGACCGCCGACGACCTGGCCGAAGAACTCGCTGAAGGGACCACCCGTTCATGATCGGAGTAGCTCCCCCCGCCTACGACCCGGCCGCGCCCGAGTCGGTCACCACGCTGCCCGTGGGTGCTCCGGCGACGGTGCGGGCGTACGTGCGCGAGCTGACGCGGCGGCACCGGCGCGCTTTCACCACGCTGGTCGTGGTCAACGCCGTCGCGGTCACCGCCTCGATGGTGGGTCCCTACCTGCTGGGCGGCGTGGTCGAGGACCTGTCGTCCGGCTCCGGGGACCTGCATCCGGAGCGCACGGTCGCGCTGTTCGCCGTCGCCCTCGTCGTGCAGGCGTTCTTCGTACGGCTGGTGCGGCTGCGCGGCGCGATGCTCGGCGAGACGATGCTGGCGGACCTGCGCGAGGACTTCCTGGTGCGGTCGGTGGCGCTGCCGCCGGGCGTGCTGGAGCGCGCCGGTACCGGCGACCTGCTGTCCCGCATCACCACGGACATCGACCGGCTCTCCAACGCCATGCGAGAGGCCGTGCCGCAGCTCTCGGTGGGCGTGGTGTGGGCCGGGCTGCTCCTCAGCGCCCTGACCCTGACGGCGCCGCCGCTTGCGGTGGCGGTGCTGGTCGCCGGGCCACTGCTGACGGTCGGGTGCCGCTGGTACTACCGCCGCGCCGGAGCGGCCTACCGCTCCGAGTCCGCCGGGTACGCGGCGGTCGCCGCCGCGCTGGCCGAGACCGTGGACGCGGGCCGGACCGTCGAGGCGCACCGGCTCGGCCGGCGCCGGGTCGCCCTCTCCGAGCGGCGCATCGCCGAGTGGACCGCCTGGGAGCGGTACACGCTGTGGCTGCGCACGGTGCTCTTCCCCGTGGTCAACGCCACGCACGTGGTGGTGCTCGGGGCGACGCTGATGTTCGGCGGATGGTTCGTCCTCCAGGGCTGGCTGACCGTCGGACAGCTCACCACCGGTGCGCTCTTCGCCCAGATGCTGGTGGAGCCCGTCGGGCTGATCCTGCGCTGGTACGACGAGCTGCAGGTCGCGCAGGTGTCGCTGGCTCGCCTGGTGGGCGTGCGCGAGATCGAGACGGAGGCCGGCGAGGACCACGTTCGGCCGGAGGGACGGGACGTGACCGCGGACCGCGTCCGGTTCGGCTACCACGCGGGCGCCGACGTGCTGCACGGCGTGTCCCTCGACGTGCCGGCCGGCACGCGGATGGCTCTGGTCGGTCCGTCCGGGGCGGGCAAGTCGACGCTGGGCAGGCTGCTGGCCGGCATCTACGCCGCCCGCGCCGGAGAAGTGACGCTCGGCGGCGCGGAGTTGTCGCGCATGCCGACCGAACGGGTGCGCGAGCACGTCGCGCTGGTCAACCAGGAGCACCACGTCTTCGTCGGCTCCCTGCGGGACAACCTGCTGCTGGCCCGCACCGACGCGTCCGACGCCGAACTGTGGGCCGCACTCGGCGCCGTGAGCGCGGACGGCTGGGCGCGCGCCATGCCGGACGGCCTGGACAGCGAGGTCGGCTCCGGCGGCCGCACGGTCACGCCCGCGCAGGCCCAGCAGATCGCGCTGGCCCGCCTGGTGCTGGCCGACCCGCACACGCTGGTCCTCGACGAGGCGACGTCGCTGCTCGACCCGCGCGCGGCACGGCACCTGGAACGTTCGCTGGCCCGAGTCCTGGACGGGCGGACGGTGGTCGCGATCGCGCACCGCCTGCACACGGCGCACGACGCGGACGTCATCGCCGTGGTGGAGGACGGGCGCATCAGCGAACTCGGCAGCCACGACGCGCTGATCGCGGCCGACGGCCCGTACGCGGCACTCTGGCGCAGCTGGCACGGCTGACGGGCTCCCTCGGCGCCGGGTCTCGGGCCCGGCGCCGGAGCGCCGGAGTGCCGGAGCTAGAAGAGGTCGAGGGCGTAGACGCCGCCCGCACCGCCGACGATCATGAACAGCGGCATCAGCACGCTGACCTCGACCCACGCCCCTGCGCGGAACCGCATGAACCGCGGTGTCCCCAGCGGATACCACCGCTTGCCCCTTATCGGTATGGGCCACAGGATCGGGCAGCCGGAGATCGTCAGCGCGTCCCCGATGCTGTGCACCAGTGCTCCCAGCACGATGGGCAGGCCGAGCCACGCGTAGCGCAGCTCCGGGTCGCCGACGAGCCATTCCGCGCCGTTGCCGGGCTTGATCAGGATATTGGTGAGGATCCACGCCCCGGCGGCGCCCAGCAGCCACACCAGCACGTCGCTGGAGACGCGGGCCGCGCGCCACAGCAGGCCCTCCACGGCGAGCACGACGTGGACGAAGAGGATGGCCAGCACGGCCCACCGGCCGCCGTACACCGCCGCGGCGGAGAAGCCCGCTCCGATGAGCACCGCCCACGGCCAGGTGTGCGTGAGGGTGCGGTGGCCGCCGGTGCGAGGGCGTTCCCCCTTGCCGCGGGTGGCGTTGTAGACCGTCTCCGACAGCTTGCCGATGACGGTGCACAGGCCGCGACCCAGCGGGCCGAAAGCCCGCGAGATGGTCGCCGACGGCTGGTCGAGGTCGGGGGCGAGCGCCGCGCCGGCGCATATGAGGGCGCCCACCACCAGGACCGGCCAGGGCATGGGCCGGTCGAACCAGGCCGCCGCCGCCCCGGCTCCGAGCCATGCCGCCGCTCCGGAGAGCGAGTGCGCCGGTCCCATCATGCTGATCCCCACCCCGGGTTCGTGTCGCGTGCGCGCAGCCGTGACGGCGGCCACAGGGCCGCCGTCAGGCGACACAGCGTAGCGGTCGATGATCAAGCGCGTCGCACCGGTTGCCGTCCCGGGTTCGGCGGCAGGCAAGATGGGGGGCGTGACAGCCACCCTTATCGATCAGCTGCCGACCGAAGCCGACCCCGACGCCCTGTTCGAGAACTTCTCGCGGTGGGCGGAGGAGCGCGGCATCAGCCTCTATCCGGCGCAGGAGGAGGCCCTGATCGAAGTGGTGTCCGGATCCAACGTGATCCTCTCCACCCCCACCGGTTCGGGGAAGTCGCTGGTCGCGGCGGGGGCGCACTTCGCGGCGCTGGCCCGCAACGAGGTGACCTTCTACACCGCGCCGATCAAGGCGCTGGTGTCGGAGAAGTTCTTCGACCTGTGCAAGATCCTCGGCACCGAGAACGTCGGCATGCTGACCGGTGACGCGTCGGTCAACGCGGACGCCCCGGTGATCTGCTGCACCGCCGAGGTCCTGGCGTCGATCGCGCTGCGCGACGGGCGGGACGCGGACATCGGCCAGGTCGTGATGGACGAGTTCCACTTCTACGCCGAACCGGACCGCGGCTGGGCGTGGCAGATCCCCCTGCTGGAGCTGCCGCAGGCACAGTTCGTGCTGATGTCGGCGACGCTGGGCGACGTCTCCCGTTTCGAGGAGGACCTGAAGCGCCGCACCGGACGGGACACGGCCGTGGTGCGGTCGGCGACACGGCCGGTGCCGTTGAGCTACGAGTACCGCGTCACGGGCATGACGGAGACCCTGACGGAGCTGCTGGAGACCAAGCAGGCGCCGGTCTACATCGTGCACTTCACCCAGGCACAGGCCGTGGAGCGGGCGCAGGCGCTGATGAGCATCAACATGTGCACCCGCGCGGAGAAGGACGAGATCGCCGCGCTGATCGGCAACTTCCGTTTCACCACCCGCTTCGGCCGCAACCTCTCCCGCTACGTCCGCCACGGGATCGGCGTGCACCACGCCGGGATGCTGCCCAAGTACCGGCGGCTGGTGGAGCGGCTGGCCCAGGCGGGTCTGCTGAAGGTCATCTGCGGCACGGACACCCTGGGCGTGGGGGTCAACGTGCCGATCCGCACGGTGCTGTTCACGGCGCTGAGCAAGTACGACGGCACCCGGGTGCGTACGTTGCGGGCGCGGGAGTTCCACCAAATCGCCGGCCGCGCCGGCCGCGCCGGCTTCGACACCTCCGGATTCGTGGTGGCGCAGGCCCCGGAGCACGTCATCGAGAACGAGAAGGCGCTCGCCAAGGCGGGCGACGACCCGAAGAAGCGCCGGAAGGTGGTCCGGAAGAAGGCCCCTGAGGGTTTCGTCAACTGGAGCGAGCAGACCTACGAGAAGCTGATCGCCTCCGACCCGGAGCCGCTGACCTCGCGGTTCCGCGTCACGCACGCCATGCTGCTGGCGGTGATCGCCCGGCCCGGCGACGCGTTCTCCGCGATGCGGGAGCTGCTGGAGGACAACCACGAGGACCGCCGGGCCCAGCTGCGGCACATCCGGCGGGCCATCGCGATCTACCGTTCGCTGCTGGACGGCGGCGTGGTGGAGCAGCTGGACGAGCCGGACGCGGAGGGCCGCCGCATCCGGCTGACCGTCGACCTCCAGCAGGACTTCGCCCTCAATCAGCCGCTGTCCACCTTCGCGCTTGCCGCGTTCGAGCTGCTGGACCCGGAGTCGCCGTCGTACGCGCTGGACATGGTGTCGGTGGTGGAATCGACGCTGGACGACCCGCGGCAGATCCTCGCCGCCCAGACCAACAAGGCCAAGGGCGAGGCCGTCGCGCAGATGAAGGCGGACGGCGTCGAGTACGAGGACCGGATGGAACGGCTGATGGACGTCACCCATCCGCAGCCGCTGGCCGAACTCCTCTTCCACGCCTACGGCCTGTACCGGCGCTCGCACCCCTGGGTGGGCGACCACCCGCTGTCCCCGAAGTCGGTGATCCGCGACATGTACGAGCGGGCGATGACCTTCAGCGAGTTCGTCTCGCACTACGAGCTGGCCCGCACCGAGGGCATCGTGCTGCGGTACCTGGCGAGCGCGTACAAGGCGCTGGAGCACACCGTGCCGGACGACCTGAAGTCCGAGGCCTTCGAGGACATCGTGGCGTGGCTGGGCGAGATGGTCCGGCAGGTCGACTCCAGCCTGCTGGACGAGTGGGAGGCGCTGGCCAATCCGGAGGTGGAGACCGCGGAGGACGCCCAGGACCGGGCGGACCAGGTCAGGCCGGTGACGGCGAACGCCCGCGCGTTCCGGGTGCTGGTGCGCAACGCGATGTTCCGGCGGGTGGAGCTGGCGGCGCTGGACAAGGTCGCCGAACTCGGCGAGCTGGACGCCGAATCGGGCTGGGACGCGGACGCCTGGGGCGCGGCGCTGGACGCCTACTGGGACGAGTACGACGAGTTGGGCACCGGTCCGGACGCGCGCGGCCCGAAACTCCTGCAGATCGAGGAGGTCCCGGAGGACGCGCTGTGGCGGGTGCGGCAGACGTTCGCCGACCCGTCGGGCGACCACGACTGGGGCGTCTCCGCCGAGATCGACCTGACCGCCTCCGACGCGGAGGGCCGCGCGGTCGTGAAGGTCACCTCCGTCGGGCAGCTGTGAAGGCCGCCCGGGCGGGTCGCCGGCACGTGGGCGGCCCGCCCGGGCGGCACGCGCGCCGGGCGGTGAGCGGCGCGGATCAGACGCTGTTGCGCGCGTCGACGCCCAGGTGCTCGCCGACCCGGTTGACCATGAGCGTCATCTCGTAGGCGATCTGCCCGATGTCGGCCTCAGCGCCCGCCAGCACGCACAGGCAGCTGCCGTCGCCGGCGGCGGTGACGAGCAGCATGCCCTCGTCGAACTCGATCATGGTCTGCCGGACCTGGCCCACGCCGAAGTGGACGCCCGAGCCCTTGGCGAGGCTGTGCAGACCGGAGGCGACGGCCGCCAGGTGCTCGGCGTCGGCGCGCTCCAGGTCCCTGCTGTTGGCCGTCACCAGCCCGTCGTTGGAGAGCACGAGGGCGTGCCGGACGAGCGATATCCGCTGACAGAGGTCGTCCAGCAACCAGTCGAGTCCGGTGTTCAGGGCCATCCCGGGGTCCCCCTTCGCAAGGTGGTCGCGTGCCACCCTTACCCACGACGCCACAGAGAGCAACCTCCGGGCCGGAGGCGGACCGGGTCGGAACCGAACGGAGACCAGCCGATGACGGAACACGGAGGCGGCGACGCCCACCCGGGCCGGAGGCGGGCGAGGAACGATCCGGTGTCCGTGCGGGAGTTCTTCGCGGCCCGCGCGGGCGGGTGGGACGCGAAGTTCCCCGACGACGGCCCGGCGTTCCGAGCCGCCGTCGCCGCGCTCCGGCTGCGTCCGGGCGACGTGGCGCTGGACGTGGGCAGCGGGACGGGACGGGCGCTGGAGCCGCTGCGGGCGGCGGTGGACCCGTCCGGCGCCGTGCTCGGCTTCGACCTGACGCCCGAGATGGCGGTGCGGGCCCTGCGGGCAGGGCGCGGACGGGCCGGGCTGCCGGCGGTCGCCGACGCGGCGCGCCTGCCGGTGCGGGACGGCGCAGCAGACGCGGTGCTCGCGGCCGGGCTGCTCACCCACCTGCCGGACCCCGCGGCCGGGCTCCGCGAGTTCGCCCGCGTGGTGCGGCCCGGCGGGCGGCTGGCGATCTTCCATCCGCTGGGGCGGGCGGTGCTGGCGGCCCGCAGGGGGCACGTGCTGCAGGCCGGCGACCTGCGGGCCGAGGAGAACCTCCGCCCGCTGCTGGCGGCCTGCGGCTGGCGTCTGGAGTCGCTGGAGGACGGCGACGCCCGCTACCTGGCCGTGGCATCGCGGACCTGACCGACGCGGCCGCAGCGGCACGCCCGGGGGCGCCGCGCGGCCGCGGGCGGAGGTGCCGCACGCCACCCGGCGGCTCTCTGTCCTGCCGGACCGCGGCGGGTTAGGGTGCCCGCACGATCGAGACCCGCACGATCGGGAGAGGGGTCGCATCGTGACCGCCGACGAGGACGACGCGCTCTACGTGCTGACCGCCGTGCTGCTCACACCCGCCCAGTTCCCCAGCGTGCTCGGCGACGACTACCCGGAGGCGTGCTCCGTGCTCGGCCTGGAACCCTTCGCCGAGGGCTACGGCCTGGTACTGGGCCAGGACGGCGCCGGCGCCCGGTGGACGGTGGCGACCGAGGACGTCACCCTGGTCGCCTGCGCGGTCGCCGCCTGGGACTGCGGCATGGAGTACGACCTCTCCCCCGACGAGCGCTCGGTGAGCGCGGTGCTCCCCGGCTGGCCCCTCGCGGTGGCGGTCGCCGCGCCCGGCGTCCCGGCGCCGCACGATCCGCCGCCGGAGCCGGGCACCGAGGGCGAGTGGAAGGTCCTGGCTCCCCCGGACACCCGGGAGTGGGGGCCCGCCCAGCGGCGCATGGGGGCGGATGAGATCGCCCTCCAGTGGGCGGCGTGGCGCGAGCGGATCGACGACGCCGCGGTCTTCTCCGACGCAGGCGCCGAAGCCGGTGCCGGTGCCGGTGCCCCTCTCCCGGCCGGGGACGCCGACGGGCCTCCCGGTCCGGCGGCGAGCCCGGTGCAGCGGGTGATGCGCGAGATGCGGGCCTATCTGGACGACCCGCCACCGCCAGGCCGCGTACGGTCGGCGTTCGCCTCCGGCGACGCCCGCACGCTGCGCTGCGACGGGCCGGGCTGGAGCATGGTCGCCCGCACCGACGACATCGCGTTCCTGCTGCTCGACGACGAGCCCGGCGAGGTGGTGCCGGTCGGCCGCGGGCCGGGGCTGCCCACACTGCTCAGCGCCCTGGACGGCATCGCGGTACGTCCGGCCGCCTGACGCCTCCCGGGCGCGCACGGGAGCGCAGGGCGGCGGTCGGGCACCCGGCCGCCGCGCCCGCGCGGGGATGTCTACCTGCCGATCTCCTTGCGGCTGACGCGGCGCAGCCTGCGCCGCTGCGACGGGTCGAGCGCCAGGTAGGCGGCGACCGGGACGCCGACCATCACCAGCAGCGCGATCCAGAACGACGTCAGCCACCACAGGAGCAGGCCCACCGCCACGCCCCCGACGGCGATCTTGCCTCGGTTGGTCATCTGAAGTGCCTCCTCTGCGGGAGCGGCTGCCGCCGCTGTTCACACTAGAGAACGCACGCCCGGTCCCCCGGGTTCCGTGCGGCAGTGCCCCGCCGGGTTCCAGGTTCTCACTTCGTGCGGGATGCCGTAGCCGCGCGGCCCGTGGCACCGGCCGTTCCGCGCCCGGTCCGGCGGTCCGGCGCCGCAGCCCCGGCCGTCGCACAGCGGGCCACACGTTTCGTCCCCGCACACGGACGCCCGGGGCGCGCTCCCTCTGTGATGGAGGGGGCGCGCCCCGGGAAGGGCGTCCATGCGGAGGACACCCTGTGATGCGGATCCGTCAGGCCAGGCTCTCCATGACGGGGTAGTAGGCGCCGGACTGGCCCTGGGCGGTCGGGTGGTAGGACTCCCACACCGGCCAGGTGGTGCTGTGCAGCCAGCGGTCGCCCGAGCAGATCTCGTGACCCTCGAAGGCGGGCCGCATGTCGCCGTAGGCGAAGCCGTGGTCGGCGGCGCGCTTGGAGGTCACGGAGTGCAGGTCGTCCGCGGCGGAGTTGATGGCCGCGCGGGACGTCTCGCTGATGCCGAACGAGCAGGTGCCGTTGACCTTGTAGATGTGCGGGTAGCCGAGCACGACCACGTGGGCGTTCGGGGCCCGGTCGCTGATCGCGTTGTAGACCGAGTCCAGCCGGCCGGGGAGCGTGCCCGCGATGAAGGCGCGGGCGTCGGCGATGGCGTCGAGGCAGGCGCCTTCGCCGAGGACGACGCAGGTCGTCATGGCGTCGGCGAAGCCGGCGTCGTTGCCGCCGATGCTGATGCTCACCAGGTCGGTGCCGGAGTTGACGGGGCCGAGCTGGCCGGCCAGCACGTCCGACGTGGTCGCTCCGGAGCAGGCCGTGAAGGCGAACGACGCGGGCGCGTTGTTGGCCTTCCACAGCTCCGGGTAGGCGTTGGCGCTGCGCCGGCAGTCGCCGCCGCTGTACGCGCCGGCGCCGACGCCGGAGGAGTAGGAGTCGCCGAGCGCCACATAGTCGAGCGCCGCCGTGTCGGCGGCGTGGGCGCTGGTGGAGAGGGTGGTCAGTCCGAGGACGGCGACCGCGGTGGTGACCGCGGCCTTCCATCTGCGCAGCTTCATGGGGCCTCTCATGGTGGGGGTGGCATGGAGGGAACTTCTGCCGTACTCAGTAGTAGCAGCGGGTCCCGGATTCGAGAAGTGTCCATGCCAAAAAAGCCGAAAGGTGTCTCGGGGACAACGAACTGGGGAACCTCCCGGTGACGGCCGTTCAGAAGGAGGCGGATTGTCGGGCATTCCGTATTTCGAGGACGTGACCCCGGCGCACGGAACGCTGCCGCCGCGCGCCTGGTGGAGGACGTCGGACGCCGCGTCGCTCGACCTCGGCGGCACCTGGGCGTTCCGGCTCCACGACCGCGCGCCGCGGGATGCGCCGTTCAGGAGGGACGACTTCGACCCCCGCGCGGCACCCGGATGGACGACGCTGCGGGTGCCCGGCCACTGGGTGCTGCAGGGCCACGGCGCCCCCGCGTACACCAACACCCGTTACCCCGTTCCGGTGGACCCGCCGCGGGTGCCGGACGGGAACCCGACCGGCGACCACCGGCGGGAGTTCGACCTCCCCGCCGCCTGGCCGGACCACGGGTCGGCCGTGCTGCGCTTCGACGGCGTCGAGTCCTGCGCCCGGGTCTGGCTCAACGGCACCGGCCTGGGGTCCTTCCAGGGAAGCCGGCTGCCGCACGAGTTCGAGGTCGGGAAGCTGCTGCGCCGCCGCGGGAACGTGCTCGCCGTGCGGGTGCACCAGTGGTCGGCGGGCACGTACCTGGAGGACCAGGACATGTGGTGGCTTCCGGGGATCTTCCGCGAGGTCACCCTGCTGCACCGCCCGCCCGGTGCGGTGTCCGACGTCTTCGTGCACGCCGGGTACGACCACCACGACGGGACCGGCACGCTGCGGGTGGACGCGGCACCCGGGGGACGGGTGTCGGTGCCGGAACTCGGTGTCGAGACGGCCACCGGCGAGACCGTGCGGGTGCCGGTGGAGCCGTGGACGGCCGAGACGCCGCGCCTCTACAACGCGACGCTGCGCACACCGGGCGAGACCGTCCCGCTGCGCCTCGGCTTCCGGACCGTCGTGGTGGAGGACGGGCTGCTGCGGGTAAACGGGCGGCGGGTGCTCTTCCGCGGCGTGAACCGGCACGAATTCCACCCCGCCACCGGGCGGACGCTGGACGTCGCGACGATGCGACGCGACGTGGAGCTGATGAAACGACACCACCTCAACGCCGTCCGCACCAGCCACTACCCGCCGCACCCCGCCTTCCTCGACCTGTGCGACGAGCTGGGCCTGTGGGTGATCGACGAGTGCGACGTGGAGACGCACGGCTTCCGCCATGTCGGATGGCGGAACAACCCGGTGGACGACCCGCGGTGGACGCCCGCCCTGCTGGACCGGGCGCGGCGCATGGTGGAGCGGGACAAGAACCACCCGAGCGTGGTGATGTGGTCGCTGGGCAACGAGTGCGGCAGCGGCGCCGGGCTGTCCGCGATGGCCCGCTGGATGCGCGAGCGCGACCCGGGCCGGCCGCTGCACTACGAGGGCGACCCCGCCTACCCCGACTCCGACGTGCACAGCCAGATGTACGCGGCGCACGAGGAGGTCGACGAGATCGGCGGCGCGGAGGAGCCCGGCGCGAAACCGTTCCTGCTCTGCGAGTACGCCCACGCGATGGGCAACGGCCCCGGCGGCCTGACCGAGTACCAGCGCCTGTTCGAAGCCCACCCGCGCTGCCAGGGCGGCTTCGTCTGGGAGTGGATCGACCACGGACTGCTGCGCCGCACCGCCGACGGGCGGGAGTACTTCGCGTACGGCGGGGACTTCGGGGAGGAGCTGCACGACGGCAACTTCGTGTGCGACGGCCTGGTCTTCCCCGACCGCACCCCCTCACCGGGACTCACCGAGTACGCGAAGGTCGTCGAGCCGGTGCGCATGACCGGGCACGACGGAACGGACCGTGAGCTGACCGTCGCCAACCTGTACGACTTCGCAGACCTCTCGCACCTGGCCTTCGACTGGACGTACGCGGTGGACGGGGTCGAGGTCGGCGCCGGCGCGCTGGACGTGCCGCCGCTGCAGGCGGGCGCGTCGGTCCGCCTCCGGCTCCCCCCGCCGCCGGACCACGCGCTGCACGGCGAGGCGTGGTGGACCGTCACCGCCCGCCTGGCGGCGGACACCGCATGGGCGCCGCGCGGACACCGGGTGGCCTGGGCCCAGGTTCCCGGCCCGGCCGCACCCCCGGCCCCGGAACCCGCACCTACCCCGGCGCGGGCGCCCCGCCGGGACGGCACGTCCGTGCTTCTGGGCCCGGCCGTCTTCGACGCCCGCACCGGTGCCCTCGCTGCCCTGGGCGGACTGCCGCTCACCGGCCCGCCCCGCCTGGACGTGTGGCGGGCCCCCACCGACAACGACGAGGGCGGGGCCCGGCAGCCCAGCAGGACGGCGGCGCAGTGGCGGCAGCTCGGGCTGCATCGCGTGCACCACCGCACCGACGCAGTGCACCTGGACGACGGCCTCACCGTCCGCACCCGCGTCGCCGCGGCGGGAACCGGCCTCGGCCTGCGCACGGCCTACCGCTGGGCCGCGGACGGCGCGGGCGTCCGCCTGACGGTGACGGTCGCCCCGGAGGGCGACTGGCCGTGCCCGCTGCCGCGGCTGGGCGTACGGTTCGGGCTGCCCGCCCGCTTCGGGCACGCGGAGTGGTTCGGCGGCGGACCGGGCGAGGGTTACCCGGACGCGTGCGCCGCCGCCCAGGTGGGCCGCTGGCGGGCGCCGGTCGACGCCCTGCAGACCCCGTACGTGCGGCCGCAGGAGAACGGCGCGCGGCCCGGCGTGCGCTGGGCGGAGCTGCGGGAGCGCCCGGACGGCGGGGCTGGGGTCCGGATCACCGGGGCGCCGGAGAGGTTCTGGTTCAGCGCCCGGCGGTGGACGAGCGAACAGCTGGACGCCGCAGCACACACCACCGACCTGACGCCGGGCGACACCGTGTGGGTGCACCTGGACCACGCCCAGCACGGGCTCGGCTCCGCCTCCTGCGGGCCGGGCGTGCTGCCGGTCCACCGCCTCGATCCCGCGCCGGCCGTTTTCTCGCTGCGCTTCACCGCGCAATTCGTTGAATAGGAAAAGACCCCTGCACGTCTTCTGCACGCGGACTTCAGGCTTTCCCTCAGAGGAACTGTGGGATGCCTCACAACGCAGAACGCCTGAAACGCGGCGGAAGTACGCCCGAATTTCCCCACAATGGGGCTTTCCGGTAATCCGCGCGTCCCACCCCGAAAAGCCGCCACGACCAGGCATTTTCACTGCCGGAGAAGGGAGTGTGACGGAACGCCCCGGGACAGTTCTGCCATTTGCAGCCTGTTCCTTGCCATACGCCACTCGCGCCCCCATAGTGGACCGGTGGCTTCCCCCCATGAGGCACCTTCCCTAGCGCACCGCGGCGGCAATACCGGCACGCGGCCGCTGAGGGACGCCTTTCACCTTCCCGCCCGGGAGACCTCGGTTTCCGAGGCGCGGCGGCTGGTGCAGCGGCGCCTGCGCGCCTGGGGCGTGGCGGAGGAGTCCTGCGACGACGCCGAATTGCTCGTCTCCGAACTCTTCACCAACGCCGTACGGCACACCGACAGCGACAAGGTCGGCTGCGAGCTGTGGATGATCGGCGTACGGCTGCGCCTGGAGGTCACCGACGAGGGCGGCGCCCACCGCCGACTACTCCCTACCCCCCGCACCCCGGACGCCGACGGCGAGGGCGGCCGGGGCCTGCTGCTGGTGAGCGTGCTCGCCGACGAGTGGGGCGTACGGCCCGACGTAGGCGACCAGGGCAACTCCGTGTGGGCGGAACTCCCCTGCGTGCGCACCCCCGCCTGACCCTGCCCTCTCGCCACGCCCCCGCGTAGCGACGGCATCACCACGGGGCGCCGAACTGCGGTGTTATCCGGTCGCAACCTCACGCGAGGGCTCCGAGGGGCTGCTGCGATGGCAGGATGCGCGGCAACCTTGCCGATCTTCCCGGAGCCCGCGTCACCCACGACGCCGTCGAGGTCCCGGTACGGCAGGGTCGCCCAGGAACCCACCCTGACGGAGGCACCGTGTCCGCCCACCCGACGTCCCGCCGGTCGCTGTCCCTGCTGGCCGCAGCCGCGACCTTCGGTCTGCTCGCCGCCACCACGGCGTGCACCAGTACCAAGACCAGCGCCGGCGACGGGACCGAGATATCGCTCGTCAAGGCCGGCAAGCTCACCACCTGCACCCACCTGCCGTACTCGCCCTTCCAGTTCAAGAAGGGCAACCAGATCGTCGGCTTCGACGTCGACCTGGTCGACGCCGTCGCGAAGGAGCTGGACGTCGAGCAGGAGATCGTCGACACCCCCTTCGAGGGCATCCAGTCCGGTCAGGCCCTCAACGCGAACAAGTGCGACGTCGCCGCCGCGGGCATGACCATCACCGACACCCGGGAGGAGAACCTGGACTTCTCCGACCCGTACTTCGAGGCCACCCAGGCGCTGCTGGTCAAGAAGGAGAACGACTACGCCTCGATGGCGGACCTCAAGGGCAAGAAGCTCGGGGTGCAGCAGGCGACCACCGGCGCCAAGTACGGCCAGGACAACGGCGACGGCGTCGAGATCGTCGAGTTCGAGGACATCGCCCTGCTGCTGACGGCGGTCAAGACCGGCCAGGTCGACGCGGCCATCCACGACAACGGGGCCCTCTTCGACTATGTGAAGAAGAACCCGAAGACCAAGGTCACCACGGAGTTCGACACCGGCGAGCAGTACGGGATCGGCGTGCAGACCGGCGACGACGCGCTGCGCAAGCAGGTCAACGACGTCATCGCGAAGATCAAGTCGGACGGGACCTACGACAAGATCTACAAGAAGTGGTTCGGCAAGGCTCCGGAGTCCGCCCAGTGACGGGACGGCTGACCCGCCGCCAGCGCACCACCGCGATCCGCACCACCCAGTACGCCGTGCTGGTGGTCGTGGTGATCGTGATCGCGCTGGTAGCGGACTGGAACGTGATCCACCAGGCCTTCTTCGATCTCGAAGTGGCCCGGGAGCAGTTCCCGGAGATCATCACCACCGCACTGGTCAACACCCTTCTCTACACCGCGCTCGGCTTCGGGTTCGGTCTGGTGCTGGGTCTGGTGCTGGCCCTGATGCGGTTGTCACAGGTGCCGCCCTACCGGTGGCTGGCGATCGGGTACATCGAGTTCTTCCGCGGCGTGCCGGCCCTGCTGGTGTTCATCGCGCTCGGCTTCGGCGTTCCGCTCGCCTTCCAGGTGTCCATCAACCAGTACGTCACCGTGATGCTGGCGCTGGGCCTGGTCGGCGCCGCCTACATGGCGGAGACCATCCGGGCGGGTATCCAGGCGGTGCCCAAGGGCCAGGCGGAGGCGGCACGTTCGCTGGGCATGTCGCAGGGCAGGGCGATGATCTCGATCATCATCCCGCAGGCCTTCCGCATCATCCTGCCGCCGCTGGCCAACGAGCTGATCCTGCTCACCAAGGACTCCTCCCTGGTGTACCTGCTGGGGCTCTCGCTGTCGGGCTACGAGCTGACGAAGTTCGGCCGGGACGCGCTCAACCAGAACCGCAGCATGACCCCGATCCTGCTGGCCGGACTGCTGTACCTCGTCATCACCCTCCCGCTCGGCCACCTGGTGCGCCGACTGGAGGCCCGTACCGCGAAGGCCAGGTGAACGGCATGAAGGACGCCGTGACGAAGACGGAGCACGCCTCCCCCGCCGACGGGGACACCGCCATCCACATCGTGGACCTGCACAAGTCGTTCGGCGACCTGGAGGTGCTGACCGGCATCGACCTGGACGTGCGCCGGGGCGAGGTGGTGTGCGTGATCGGGCCGTCGGGCTCGGGCAAGTCCACCCTGCTGCGGTGCGTGAACCTGCTGGAGGAGCCCACCTCCGGCACGATCACCGTGGCCGGCACCGAGGTGACCGACGAGAACGTGGACATCGACCGGGTCCGGCGCGGCATCGGCATGGTGTTCCAGTCCTTCAACCTCTTCCCGCACCTGACGGTGCTGGAGAATCTCACCATCGCCCAGCGCCGGGTGCTGGGACGGGAGAAGGACGAAGCGCGGAAGGTCGCCCGCCGCAACCTGGAGCGCGTGGGCATGACCGAGAAGGAGTCCGCCTACCCGGCGAAGCTCTCCGGCGGTCAGCAGCAGCGGGTGGCCATCGCGCGGGCGCTGTCGATGGACCCGCAGCTGATGCTGTTCGACGAGCCGACCTCGGCACTCGACCCGGAGCTCGTCGGCGACGTGCTCTCGGTGATGCGGCGCCTCGCCGCGGAGGGCATGACCATGCTGGTGGTCACGCACGAGATGAGCTTCGCCCGTGAGGTGGCCGACCGGGTCGTCTTCATGGACGGCGGGGTCATCGTCGAGGAGGGCCCGCCCGAGCAGGTCGTCGTCGACCCGCAGCACGCGCGGACCCGCGAGTTCCTCTCCCGGGTGCTCGACCCGGCGGCGGCCGACCTGCCGGACTAGGCCTGTCCGGCGGACAGTCCCTCCTGCAAGGGCCGTCCGCTGGACGACGGGACGCCGCGCACCGGCGGGAACCGGTGTGCGGCGTCCCGTCGTCGATGTGGAAGGGACCGGCGGTCTCAGCCCCCGCGCACACCCAGCAGGTGGTCCATCGCCAGCTGGTCCAGGTGCTCGAAGGCCATGCCGCGCTCGGCGGCCGCGTCCGGGTCGAAGTCCTCGAACGCGGCGCGGTCGGCCAGCAGGCCGGCCGGCGTCTCGCCCGGTTCAAGGGTGGGGCCGGCCAGCTCGTCCAGTCGCGAGGCGCGCAGCGCCTCGGCGACCTCCCGGTCGGCGCGGAAGGCGGCGGCCCGCTCGCGCAGCACCAGGTAGTTCCGCATGCAGCCGGCAGCCGACGCCCACACGCCCTGGAAGTCCTCGGTGCGCGGCGGCTTGAAGTCGAAGTGCCGCGGGCCGTCGTAGCCGGCGCTCTCCAGCAGGTCGACCAGCCAGAAGGCCGCGCGGAGGTCGCCGGCTCCGAAGCGCAGGTCCTGGTCGTACTTGATGCCGGACTGGCCGTTGAGGTCGATGTGGAACAGCTTGCCGGCCCAGAGCGCCTGCGCGACGCCGTGCGGGAAGTTCAGCCCGGCCATCTGCTCGTGGCCGACCTCCGGGTTGACGCCGAACAACTCTGGCCGCTCCAGCCGTTCGACGAAGGCGAGGGCATGCCCGACGGTGGGCAGCAGGATGTCGCCGCGCGGCTCGTTGGGCTTGGGTTCGAGGGCGAACCGCAGGTCGTAGCCCTGACCGGTGACGTACTCGCCGAGGAGGTCGAATGCCTCCTTCAGCCGGTCCAGGGCGCAGCGGACGTCCTTGGCGGCGCCGGATTCGGCGCCTTCCCGGCCGCCCCAGGCGACATAGGTGCGCGCGCCGAGTTCGGCGGCGAGGTCGATGTTGCGCATCACCTTGCGCAGGGCGTAGCGGCGTACGTCGCGGTCGTTGGCGGTGAAGGCGCCGTCCTTGAACACCGGGTGCGTGAAGAGGTTGGTGGTCGCCATCGGCACCGTCATGCCGGTCTCGTCCAGCGCGGCGCGGAAGCGCCGCACGTGCCGCTCGCGCTCGGGCTGCGGGGAGCCGAACGGGATGAGGTCGTCGTCGTGGAAGGTGACGCCCCAGGCGCCCAGGTCGGCGAGACGGCGCACGGACTCGGCTGGGTCGAGCGCGGGCCGGGTGGCGTCGCCGAACGGGTCGCGGCCCTGCCAGCCCACCGTCCACAGACCGAAACTGAACCTGTCCTCAGGGGTCGGCCGGTAGCTCATCGTGCAGCACTCTCCTGTTCGGGGTTCCGCCGGTTCCGGGGGCTTCGGGACTCTATTCGTCATGCCCGTTGACAAACTAGTATGCGGGCAGGACCCCCGCGGGAGGAAGAGGTGAGGGAGCAATGGCCGCACCCGAAGGGCCGTTCGTCGTCGGCGTGGACAGCTCCACCCAGGCCACCAAGGCGCTGGTCGTCGACGTGGCGACCGGCCGGGTCGTCGCCCGGGGGCAGGCCCCGCACACCGTGGACGCGACGTCCGGCCGGGAGTCCGACCCGGAGCAATGGTGGACGGCCCTCGCCTCCTCGCTGGAGCAGTGCGGCCCGGCCGTGCGGCGGGCCTCGGCGGTGTCCGTGGCCGGCCAGCAGCACGGCCTGGTGACCCTCGGCCGGGACGGCAGACCGGTCCGTCCGGCCCTGCTGTGGAACGACGTGCGGTCCGCGCCCCAACGGGACCGACTGCTGGCGGAGCTGGGCGGCCCGGAAGGCTGGGCCCGCCGGACCGGGAGCGTGCCCGCGCCGTCCTTCACCGTCACCAAGTGGGCCTGGCTCGCCGAGCACGAGCCGGAGGCCGCAGCGGCCACCACTGCCGTACGACTGCCGCACGACTACCTCACCGAGCGGCTGACCGGCACCGGCACCACCGACCGCGGCGACGCCTCCGGCACCGGCTGGTGGGCGTCCGACACCGGCACGTACCACACGGAGACCCTCGACCACGTCGGCCTCTCCCCCGCGGCGCTGCCTCGCGTGGTCGGCCACGGCGAAGTGGCAGGCACCGTCCGCGACGGGCTGCCGCTGCCCTCCGGCGCGCTGGTGGCACCCGGCACCGGCGACAACATGGCGGCGGCGCTCGGGCTGGGTCTGCGTCCCGGGCAGCCAGTGCTCAGCCTGGGCACCTCCGGCACCGTCTACGCCGTCTCCGGCACGCGGCCGGCCGACCCCACGGGCACGGTCGCCGGTTTCGCCGACGCCGGCACCCGCTGGCTGCCGCTGGCCTGCACGCTGAACTGCACCCTCGCCGTGGACCGGGTCGCCGCCCTCCTGGGCCGCGAGCGCGAGGACGTCGAGGCGGGCGGCGGGGCGACGCTGCTGCCCTTTCTGGACGGCGAACGCACACCCGACCTGCCGTACGCGTCCGGTCTGCTGCACGGCCTGCGACACGACACCACCGGCGGGCACATCCTCCAGGCCGCCTACGACGGCGCGGTCTTCACCCTGCTCGACGCCCTGGAGAAGGTGCTGGGCGACGAAGCCGCACCGGACGGCGGCCCCGACGCCCCGTTGCTGCTGATCGGCGGCGGCGCGAAGGGCACCGCCTGGCGGGAGACCGTGCGCCGCCTGTCCGGGCGGCCGGTCCAGGTGCCCCGGGCGCAGGAACTGGTGGCACTCGGGGCGGCTGCGCAGGCCGCCGGACTGCTGATGGGCGAGGACCCGGCCGCGGTCGCCCGCCGCTGGGCGACCGCCGACGGCCCGGCCTACCCCGCGGTGCAGCGCGACGAGGAGACCCTCGACCGGCTGACGGCGACGCTCGGGAGCGCGGGAGCGCTGCTGGGCCGACCCGGCTCCTGACCATCGGCCGGCCGCAGCGCGCAGGAGGACCAGATGCCCGCTTCCGCCCCCAACTCGCAGCAGGAGATGCGGCGCCGCAACCTCTCCCGGGTCCTGCACACCGTGGCCGAACAGGCCCCCGTGTCCCGGGCGGGCATCGCCGCCCGCGTCGGGCTCACCCGGGCCGCGGTCTCCACACTGGTCGACGAACTGCTGCGCGGCGGGCTGCTGACGGAGCTGGGGCCGGGCCGTACCGGCGGGGTGGGGCGCCCGGGCCACGCGCTCGACGTCGGCGACCACGGACCGTGCGGGATCGGCGCGGACGTCGGCGTGGACCGGCTGGCGGTGGTCGCCCTCGACCTGCGCGGCCGGGTCCGCGCCCGCGCCGAGGTGGAGGGCGACCACCGCGACTCCGACCCCGACGAGGTGCTGGCGCGCTTGGCCGCACTGGTCCAGGAGACGGCCGCCGGGGCGGCCGGGCACGGACTGGCGCCGGCGGGACTCGCCGTGGCGGTGCCGGGACTGGTCGGCCGCGACTCCACCCGGGTGGTCCGCACGCCCAACCTGGGCTGGCCGGCCACCGACCTGCGCCCCCGGCTGCCCCCGACGCTGCCGCTAACCGTGGACAACGAGGCCAACTTCGGCGCGCTGGCGGAGCTCTGGCACGGCGGCGCGGAGGCCCCGGCCGACTTCGTGCACGTCTCCGCCCGCATCGGCATCGGCGGCGCGGTCGTGCTGGGCGGCGAACTGCTGCGCGGGGCCCGCGGGTTCGCGGGCGAGCTGGGCCACGTGCCCGTGGTACCGGAAGGCAGGCCGTGCGGCTGCGGGGGCCGTGGCTGCCTGGAGCAGTACGCCGGGGAGGAGGCCCTGCTGGGGGCGGCCGGACTGCCCGCCGGGCACGCCTCCCCGCGCAGCCGGACGGCCGTCCTCGCCGAACGGGCCGCGCAGGGCGACGCGGCCGCGCTGCGGGCGCTGCGGGACGCCGGACGGGCGCTCGGTGTCGCTCTGGCCGGCACGGTCAACCTGCTGGACCCGGAGGCCGTGGTGCTGGGCGGGGAGCTCGCGGGGCTCGGACGCTTCCTGATCCCCGCGCTCACCGGAGAGCTCGCCTCCCGTCAGGCCGCGCCCGCCCCCCTGCCGCGGCTCCTCACCTCCGCCGTCGGCACCGACGGGCCGGTGCTCGGCGCGGCCCGCTCGGTGGTGCGCGCCGTGCTGGACGACCCGATGGCGTACGCCCCCGCCCGGGCGTGACCGGGAGCTTCCCTGCACTTGCGCACGGCGGACTGCGTACCGGGCCCCGGGCGTCGGCCGCCGTGCGATGCTGAGGGCGCAGACGTCCCTCACCTGCGAGACCGCGCCCTGCCGACGCGCGGCATGCGCACCCGCGACCTGTGAAGGAGTACCGGTGTCGTCCCTCTTCCCAGCACTGCGCGAGAGCCCGGACCGGACCGCCCTGCGGTTCGGTCCGGACGTCCTGACGTACGGCGAACTGGACGCCGCGTCCGCGGCGCTGGCGGAGAAGATCGCCGGGGCCGGCCGGGTCGCCGTCTGGGCGACACCGTCCCCGCACACGGCGGTCGCCGTGGTCGCCGCGCTGCGGGCCGGCGTACCCGCGGTGCCGTTGAACCCGCGGACCGGCACCCGGGAACTGGCACACATCCTCGGCGACAGCTCCCCGGCGCTGGTCCTCGCCACGTCCGGCGACGTGCTCCCCGAGGGCCCCGACACGCTGCCCCGCGTGGACGTGTCCCTGACGACCGGGGCGACACCGGGGGCCGCCGTGCCCGCGCCCGAGGAGCCGGGGCCGGAGACAGCCGCGCTGGTCGTCTACACCTCCGGCACCACCGGTCCGCCGAAGGGCGCGGTGATCCCGCGCCGCGCCGTCGCGCACACCCTGGATGCGCTGGCCGGCGCGTGGGGGTGGACGGCGGACGACGTACTGGTGCACGCCCTGCCGCTGTTCCATGTGCACGGCCTGGTGCTGGGCGTCCTTGGCCCGCTGCGGCGCGGCGGCGCCGTGCACCACCTGGGTCGCTTCGACGTGACGGCGGTGGCCCGCGAACTGGCCGGTCCCGGCACGATGCTGTTCGGCGTGCCCACCATGTACCACCGGCTCGCCGAGGCCGTGGCCGACGACCGGGAGCTGGTCAGCGCCCTGTCGGGGGCCCGGTTGCTGGTCTCCGGGTCCGCGCCGTTGCCGCTGCGCGACCACCAGCGGATCGCCGAGGCGACCGGCCGTCACGTGGTCGAGCGCTACGGGATGACGGAGACGCTGATGAACACCAGCGTGCGCCTGGCCGACGACGGACGGTCCCTGAGCCCCGCCCGGCCCGGCACGGTCGGGCCGGCGCTGGACGGCGTGGAGCTGCGGCTGGTGGACGAGGCAGGTGCGCCGCTGGAGGCGCGGGACGGCGAGACCGTGGGCGAGGTGGAGGTACGGGGTCTCTCGCTGTTCACCGGCTATCTGGACCGCCCGGAGGCCACCGCGGCGGCGTTCACCCCGGACGGCTGGTTCCGCACCGGGGACATGGCGACCACCGATGCGGCGGGCGCGGTGACCCTCGTCGGCCGCAAGTCGACCGATCTGGTGAAGAGCGGCGGGTACAAGATCGGCGCGGGCGAGATCGAGAACGCGCTGCTGGAGCACCCCGGTGTGGCGGAGGCCGCCGTGACCGGCGAACCGGATCCGGACCTGGGCGAGCGCGTCGTGGCGTGGGTCGTGCCCCGGGACGCCGCCTCGCCGCCCGGCGAACGCGAACTGGCCGAGCACGTCTCCGCACTCCTCGCCCCGCACAAGCGGCCGCGCCGCGTGCGCTACCTGGACGCCCTGCCCCGCAACGACATGGGCAAGATCCTCAAGCGCGCGCTCGATGCCTGACCGGCCGCAGGCCCCGGCGGACGTGCCGGCCCGCGAGCTGCTGGCGGGCCTGGCCGACGGCTTCGCCGAGGCGCCGCCCGAGTCCTGGGCGGCACCCGGAACCGCGGACGACGACGGCCCGCTGGGCTGGCCCGGGTACGGCGCGGCCCGGGGGAAGGCGCGGGCACGCACCGGGGAGGCGGAGTCGGTGGTGCTCGGCACCGGACGGGTCGACGCACCGAAGCGGTCCTGCTGGCCTTCGAATTCGGCTTCCTCGGCGGTTCCCTCGGGGAGCGCACGGGTGCCCGCATCGAGGCGGCACACGTCCTGGCCCGGGAGCGCCGGCTGCCGCTGGTGTCGCTGATCGCCACCGGCGGCAGCCGTATGCAGGAAGGCATGCGGGCTCTGTCCCAGCTCCAGCGCGTGGCACGGCAGTGCGCGCTCACCCGTGCCGCGGGCGTGCCGCAGCTGGCGGTGGCCCGGCATCCGACGACCGGCGGCGGCTGGGCCGCCGTGGCGTCCGGCGCCGACGTGGTGCTGGCCGTCGAGGGCGCGCAGGTGGCCTTCGCCGGCTCCCGCGTGCGGCCGGAAGGCGCGGACCCGGCGGCGTACACGGCCGAGGGGCAGTATGCGGCCGGGCACGTCGACCGGCTGCTGCCCGCCGGGGAAGTGCGCAGCGCCCTGGGCCGCTGGCTGGCACTGCTCGTCGGGCCGCCCGGGGACCGGCTGGAGCCGCCCCCGGCGTTGCGGCCGGCCGCCCCGCCTGCGACCGGCTGGGAGGCGGTGGAGCGCGCCCGTTCCGCCGGACGGCCGCGTGCGGGCGCCTATCTGGACGCGTACTTCACGCGGCGCGAGGAGATCGGCGGCGACCGCTGCGGCGGCCGGGACGACCAGGGCGTCGCCTGCGGCCTCGGCCGCCTGCCGGACGGCACCACGGCGGCGTACGCGGCGCAGCTGGGCACCGCGACCCGCCCTGCCGGATACCGCACGGCGGCGCGTCTGGTCCGGCTCGCGGACCGGCTGGGGCTGCCGGTCCTCACGCTGGTCGACACGCCCGGTGCGGCGGGCGACGGCGAGGCGGAACGGGCGGGGACCGGCCCGGCGGTGGCCGAGTGCTTCGCGGCCGTGGCCGAGGCCCGGGTGCCGGTGACCACCCTGGTCGTCGGCGAGGGCGGCTCGGGCGGTGCCCTCGCGCTGGCCGCACCCGGCCACACGTGGCTGGTGCCGGAGGCGTACTTCTCCGTCATCGCGCCGGAGTCGGCCGCAGCCGTCCTCAAGCGGGACGGCGGGCGGGTGCGCGAGACCGCCGATCAGCTGCGCCTGCGTCCCCAGGACGTCGTCGCCCTCGGCGCCGCCCGCGGGATCGTCGACCCCGCCTGAGCACGCACGACCCCCCGCCTGAACCCGCCCGCTTCCGCCGGGCGGGTTCAGGCGTCGCCGGAAGGTCCGGCCCGGTGCGGCGCGGGTTGCGCGGGGATGTCGTCCCGGCATCCCCCTTGACCCCGGCATTGGTCTATGCCAAAGCTGTGCGTCAGCCCCCCACAGTCCGCGCCGCCACCCGCCCGTCCGGCGGCACCCGTGCGACCTTCCCTGGGGGAGCCATGCCCGTTTCGTACCGGAGGAGAGGCGCCGTCCGTGCCCTCGCGCTCGCCCTGAGCAGCGCCCTGCTCGCCGCCTGCGGCCTCATCGGCGAGAGCGAGGACGGCCGGACGCTGACGGTGTGGCTGATGGAGGGCAGCCTCACCGACGGCCTCACCCGCGACCTGGTCCGCGACTACGAGGCCGGGCACCCGGGCGTCGAGGTGGAGGTGGTCGTGCAGCAGTGGCCCGGAATCGACCGGAAGGTGACCGCCGCGCTGCGGTCCGGCGACGGCCCCGACGTCATCGAGGTCGGGAACACGCAGGTCGCGCAGTACGTGCAGACGGGGAAGGTGCAGAACCTGACCATCCGGATGATGGACCTGGGCAGCGACGAGTGGCTGCCCGCCCTCGGGGCGTCCGGCCAGGTGGACGGCTTCCAGTACGGCGTCCCGTTCTACGCCGCCAACCGGGTCGTGGTCTACCGCAAGGACCTGTTCGAGGCGGCCGGGATCGACTCCCCGCCCCGCACCCGGGACGCGTGGCTGACCGCGACGGCCGCGCTGGACGCCCCGCCCGGCCAGCAGGGCATCTACCTGCCGGGCCGGAACTGGTACGTGCTGGCCGGTTTCGTGTGGGACGAGGGTGGCCGACTGGCCGACGAGCGCAGCGGCCGGTGGAGCGGCGCCCTGGACACCCCGCAGGCGCTGCGGGCCATGGACTTCTACCGCGAACTCCAGTCCCACGGGGAGGCGCCGCCCGCTTCCGACGAGGCGAACCCGGACCAGGAGCAGGTGTTCGCGGAGGGCCGCGTGGCCCAGCTGATCACCGTGCCCGGCGGCGCGCGCCTGATCACGGACGCCAACCCGGACCTGAAGGGCAAGCTGGGCTTCTTCCCCGTCCCGGGCGAGAAGCCGGACGAGCCGTGTGCGGTGTTCACCGGCGGCTCGGTGCTGATCATGCCGGACGGCGAGGGCCTCGACGAGGAGGCGTACGCCTTCGTCAAGCTGCTGTCCGGCGACCGGTGGCAGCGGCGCATCGCCGGGGAGATGAGCTACGTGCCGAACAAGGCGAGGCTCGCCGGCGCACTGGACGGCGACCCGGGTGCGGAGGCCATGGCGCGCGCGGCCGAGCACGGGCACACCGTCCCCGCCTCTCCGTCCTGGGGCGCGCTGGAGGCGGACAACCCGATCACCCGCTACATGACCGCCGTGCTGCGCGGCGAGGCGAAGCGCCCTGCGGCGCAGCGGGCGTCCGCGACCATCAGCCGGGTGCTCAACGGCACCGGCTGAGACGCGGTGAGCCCGGCGCCTCCCGGTGGTACCCGTCGCCCATGGACTGGTTCACGGCACCGGAGCTCTGGCTCGCCCGGGAGATGGCGCAGCGCGGCCTGGCGCTGCTCTACGTCGTCGCCTTCCTCACCTCGGCGCTCCAGTTCCGTCCGCTGATCGGCGAGAAGGGCATACTGCCCGCGGACCGGTTCGTCCGCGCGGTGCCGTTCCGGAGCGCTCCCGGACTGTTCCAGTGGCACTTCTCCGACCGCTTCTTCGCCGCCGTCGCCTGGTCGGGCGCGGCGCTGGCCGCCGCTCTGGCGGCGGGCGCCGGGGACGCCGTGCCGCTCGGGGCCGCGATGGCGGCGTGGGCGGTGCTGTGGGCGTTGTACCTGTCGATCGTGAACGTGGGGCAGACCTGGTACGGCTTCGGCTGGGAGTCGCTGCTGCTGGAGGCGGGATTCCTGGCCGTCTTCCTGGGCAACGACTCCGTCGGACCGCCCGTGCTGGTGCTGTGGCTGCTGCGCTGGCTGCTGTTCCGGGTGGAGTTCGGTGCGGGCCTGATCAAGTGGCGGGGCGACCACTGCTGGCGTGAGCTGACCTGCCTGGACCACCACCACGAGACTCAGCCCATGCCGGGACCGTTCAGCTGGCACTTCCACCAGCTGCCGCGCCGCATGCACCGGGTGGAGGTGGCCGCCAACCACGTCACGCAGCTGCTGGTGCCGTTCGCGCTGCTGCTCCCGCAGCCGGTCGCCGGGGCGGCCGCCGCGCTGATGATCGTCACCCAGCTGTGGTTGGTGCTGTCCGGGAACTTCGCCTGGCTGAACTGGTTGACCGTCGTGATCGCGTGCGCGGCGCTGGACACCTCGCTGGTGACCGGACCTCGCGCCTACGGCGCCACGCCGCTGTGGTTCGCCGCCCTGGTGTGCGCGCTGACCGTGCTGGTGGCCGTGCTCAGCTACCGCCCGGTCCGCAACCTGACCTCCCCGCGGCAGCGGATGAACCGCTCGTTCGACCCCCTGCATCTGGTCAACACCTACGGAGCGTTCGGCAGCGTGACGCGGGTGCGCCAGGAGATCGTGCTCGAGGGGACGGACGCCGAGCACCCGGACGAGGACACCGTGTGGCGGGAGTACGACTTCCGCGGGAAGCCCGGCGACCCGCGCCGTCGGCCGCGGCAGTACGCTCCGTACCACCTGCGGCTGGACTGGATGATGTGGTTCGCCGCGCTCTCCCCCGCGTACGCCCGTGGCTGGTTCGACGCGTTCGTGCTGCGGCTGCTGCGGTCGGATCCGGACACCCTGCGGCTGCTCCGCCGCAACCCGTTCCCGGACGGCGCGCCGACGCACGTACGGGCGCTGCTCTACCGCTACCGGTTCACCACCAGGTCCGAGCGCCGGGAGACGGGCCTGTGGTGGCACCGCACCCTGGTCCGCGAATACCTCTCGCCCGTACGGGCGCCCGCCACGACACGTCACCCGTTCCGGTGATTCGTGGCCGGATCTGCGCGGTGCCGGACGGGCCTCCGCGGCCCCTGGGCCAGCGGCTGGAGCACCCCCGCGGAGCCGGCCGTGAACGATTGGCACCGAATCAGGAGTTTCACCCGGAGGCCGCAGCTTGACCACGAATTTGCAACATGCCTAGCCTGCCGCAATGAGCCTTCGAAGGACACTGAACACATCCCTGCGCAAAGCCACCGGCTTCGAGATCCGGCGCGCGTCCATCCCGGAGACCGCCAAGCCGAAGCCGAAGGCAGCCGAGAAGGCTCCGCGGCCCAAGCCGATCGGGTTCCGCGAGACGAAGAACCCGGAGCTCGACCGCCTGCTGCGCAAGCCGGTCTTCATCATGTCGCCGGTGCGCTCCGGCTCCACCCTGCTGCGCGTGCTCGTCGGCGGCCATTCCAAGCTGCACGCCCCGCACGAGCTCCACATCCGCCGGCTGAGCGTCGGGTACGGCACGTCCATCTCCAAGAAGGCCATGGATGCCCTGGACCTGGACACCGCCGACCTGGAGCACCTGCTGTGGGACAGGGTCATGCACCGTGAACTGGTCAAGCACGGTGGCGAGTTCATCGTCGAGAAGACGCCGAGCAACGCTTTCGCCTGGAAGCGCATCGCCGCCTGCTGGCCGGACGCCCGCTACATCTTCCTGCTCCGCCACCCGGCCTCCATCGCCCGTTCCTGGCACGAGTCGGACCCGGAGAAGCGTTCGGAGGAGGAGGCCACCGCCGACGCCCTGCGCTACATGAAGGCCGTCGAGCGGGCCCGTGGCGGCCTCACCGGCCACCTTGTCCGCTACGAGGACCTCACCGCCGACCCGGAGCAGGCCCTCAAGGGCATCTGCTCCTTCCTCGACCTGGAGTTCGAGCCGCAGATGCTCGAGTACGGCCAGCGTGAGAAGAGCGACATGAAGCGCGGTCTGGGCGACTGGCGGGAGAAGATCCTCAGCGGCAGCGTGCAGCCGGGCCGGGAGCTGCCCTCCCTCGACGAGGTCCCCGAGCTGCTCCGCCCGATGTGTGAGGCCTGGGGCTACACCAAGGATGCGGAGGGCGCGCACTCCGCATGAAACCCCACGCCGAAATCGACGAGGTGTGGCCGCGCGACGGCCGCATCAGACTGGTGGGCTCGGTCCACGGACGCGAGCCCGGAGGCGACGGATGGCAGCTCGTACTGGCGCTGCGCGGGCATGAGAAGTACCGGCTGCGCTACGACGTGCGGCTGGACGGCACCGCGTTCGACGCCTCGGTGCCGGTCGACGACCTCGCCCTGGACGGACTGCACAAGGCCGTCTGGGACCTCCATCTCTCACCCTCGGGCGACGACGAGGAGACGCTGACGGTCGGCAGGCACCTGGACGACATCGCGGGCAAGAGGAAGATCTTCGTCTTCCCCGGCCAGTCCGCCCAGGACGAGGACGGAACGGTGGTCCGCCCCGTCTACAGCAACGCCGACGACCTGACCGTCGAGTGCGTCCCCGGCGACCTGCCGCTGAGCCCGGACGAGCTGCCCTTCGAGCGGACGGAGTGGATGGTCCGATGAAGATCCGCTACCTGCTGCTGCACGCCTACGGCACCGGCGGCACGATCCGTACCGTGATGAACCAGGCCAACACCCTGGTCGCCGCGGGTCACGACATCGAGATCGTCAGCGTCATAAGGCACCGCGACGAGATCCAGTTCCCGCTGGACGACCGGGTCGCCGTCACCTCCCTGATCGACGGCCGCGAGGCCAGGGCCGGCGCCCAGGGCTGGAAGGACGGCCTCAAGAACCCGGAGGACATCGCGCTCGCCCACACCGACCCGGAGCTCGTCCCGGCCGGCGAGTTCGGAGTGCGGTACTTCAACCGGTACGTCGAGGTCGTGGTCGGCGCGTACCTCGAAGGGCTCACCGACGGCATCCTGGTCACCACCCGGCCGGCGCTGAACATCCTCGCCGCGCACCACGCGCCCCGTCACCTGGTGCGGGTCGCGCAGGAGCACATGAACCTGTCGGTGCACCGCAAGGACGTCGTCGCGGCGATCGAGAAGCACTACCCCAGCTTCGACGCGGTCGCCGTACTCACCCACCGGGACCGGGAGGACTACGGGCAGCTTCTTCCCGACACCCGTCTGGTGCGGATTCCGAACGCCGTCCACTCGATGGACCAGCAGCCGTCCGACTGGTCCCGCAAGGTCGCGGTCGCGGCCGGCCGGCTCGCCCCGCAGAAGGGCTTCGACATGCTGATCCCGGCATGGGCGAAGGTGGCCGAGCGGCACCCCGACTGGCAGCTCCGCATCTTCGGCCACGGCGAGAAGCGGGCCCAGCTGCGGGCGCTCATCGAGAAGCACCACCTCTACAACCATGTGCTGCTCATGGGCCAGACCAAGGCACTGGACGACGAGCTGGCCAAGTCCTCGATGTACGTGCTGAGTTCGCGCTTCGAAGGGCTTCCGATGGTGATGATCGAAGCCATGACGCACGCCCTGCCGGTGGTGAGTTTCGACTGCCCGACGGGCCCCGCCGACGTGCTCACCGACGGCCAGGAGGGCATGCTCGTACCGGCGGAGGACATCGACGCCCTCGCCGACGCGCTGATCCGCCTGATGGACGACAAGGCACTGCGCGAGAAGATGGGCACGGCAGCGCTGGAGACGGCGCAGAACTACGCCCCCGCCGCGGTGCACCCGCAGTGGGAGACGCTGTTCACCGAACTCCTCACCGCCCCCGGGCGGGACTGATCACCGCCTCCGGGCGGGACTGACCGAGAGCCAAGGACGGGTAACCGATGAACGCAGCCGGCGACGACCGGCGGGGGGCCACCGTGTGGCTCACCGGCCTGCCCAGTGCGGGGAAGACCACGATCGCCCGCGCGCTGGCAAACCACCTGGCCCGCGACGGCCGCCGGGTGGAGGTGCTGGACGGGGACGAGATCCGGACCTTCCTCACCGCCGGGCTGGGCTTCTCCCGCGAGGACCGGGACACCAACGTGCAGCGGATCGGCTACGTGGCCGAGCTTCTCGCCTCCAACGGGGTGATCGCGGTCGTCCCGGTGATCGCCCCGTACGCGGACAGCCGGGAGTCCGTCCGCAAGCGTCACCAGGCGTCGGGCACCACCTACCTTGAGGTGCACGTCTCCACCCCGGTCGAGGAGTGCTCCGAGCGGGACGTGAAGGGTCTCTACGCACGTCAGGCCGCCGGGGAGATCTCCGGTCTCACCGGCGTCGACGACCCGTACGAGGCGCCGGAGGCGCCCGATCTGCGGCTGGACACCCGTGGCCGCGGCGTCGAGGAGTCGGCCGGCGCGGTGCACGCCCTGCTGACCGAGAGGGGCCTGGCATGAGCGCGGCCGTCCCGGGCCAGGAGGGCCCGTACGGCGCGGAACTGCCCGACGAGCCGTACGCGTTGTCGCATCTGGACGCGTTGGAGTCGGAGGCGGTACACATCTTCCGGGAGGTGGCCGGGGAGTTCGAACGCCCCGTGATCCTCTTCTCCGGAGGCAAGGACTCCATCGTCATGCTGCACCTGGCGATCAAGGCCTTCGCCCCCGCCCCGGTGCCCTTCTCCCTCCTCCACGTCGACACCGGCCACAACTTCCCCGAAGTCCTCGCCCACCGCGACGCCACCGTCGAACGCCACAACCTCCGCCTCCACGTCGCCCACGTCCAGGACTTCATCGACGACGGCACCCTCCGCGAACGCCCCGACGGCACACGCAACCCCCTCCAGACCGTCCCCCTCCTCGACGCCATCGACAAGAACCGCTTCGACGCCGTCTTCGGCGGCGGCCGCCGCGACGAGGAGAAGGCCCGCGCCAAGGAACGCGTCTTCTCCCTCCGCGACGAATTCGGCGGCTGGGACCCCCGCCGCCAGCGCCCCGAACTGTGGCAGCTCTACAACGGCCGCCACTCCCCCGGCGAACACGTCCGCGTCTTCCCCCTGTCCAACTGGACCGAACTCGACGTGTGGCAGTACATCGGCCACGAGAAGATCGAACTCCCCGCCATCTACTACGCCCACCGCCGCGAGGTCTTCTCCCGCAACGGCATGTGGCTCTCCGCCGGCGACTGGGGCGGCCCCACCGACACCGAGAAGACCACCCTGCAGACCCGCACCGTGCGCTACCGCACCGTCGGCGACATGTCCTGCACCGGCGCCGTCGACTCCGACGCCGACACCAACGACGCGATCATCACCGAGATCGCCGCCTCCCGCCTCACCGAACGCGGCGCCACCCGCGCCGACGACAAGATGTCCGAAGCCGCCATGGAAGACCGCAAGCGCGAGGGATACTTCTAGACGGCGCTCAGGCGCTCAGAGGCGTGAACCGGCCGAAGGGCCGCCCGGCCGAGCCGGGCGGCCCTTCGGCCGGTTCCGGACTACTTGAGACCGGTCAGGGCGATGCCCCGGACGAAGTAGCGCTGGGCGAAGACCAGGATCAGCGCAGTGGGCACGAACATGATCACCGATCCGGCAGCGGTGAGGTGCCAGAGCGTGAAGTGCTCCTGGTTGAACAGGGTCAGCCCGACCGGGATGGTGCGCATGTCCTCGGTGGTGGTGGCCACCAGCGGCCACAGGAACTCGTTCCACTGGAAGACGAAGGTGAACAGCCCCAGCACCGCCAGGGCGGGCTTGACCTGCGGTAGCACCACCCGTCGGTAGACGGCGAACTCGGAGGCGCCGTCCACCCGCCCGGCGTCCAGCAGGTCGTCCGGGATGGGCTGGATGAACTGCCGCATCAGGAAGATGCCGAAGCCGTCCATGACGAACGGCAGGATCAGCGCCTGGTAGCTGTTGAGCCAGCCCAGATTGGACATCATCACATACAGCGGGATCATCCGTACGAAGAGCGGGATCATCAGCGTCGCCAGGATCGCCACGAAGATCGTGTTCTTCAGCGGGAAGTCGAACTTGGCGAAGACATAGCCGATCATCGGGTCGAAGACCAGGTGGGCGAGCGTGATGCCGCCCGCGACGACCAAACTGTTGATGATGAAGTTCCCGAACGGCGCCTCCTCGAAGAGTGTGACGTAGTTGCCCCACTGCGGGGTCTCCGGGAGCAGCACCGCCTCGCCGGACAGCGTCTCGCCCTCCGTCTGGAGCGACAGCGTCAGCATGTACAGCAGCGGCACGATGGTGACCGCGCTCGCCGCGAGCAGCGTCACGTAGACCGCGATCCGGCCGAACCGGGTCATCAGTACTGCACCTCCCCACGGCGGCCGGCGCGCAGTTGCACGGCGGTGAACGCGATGATGACGAACAGCAGCAGCACCGACAGGGCGGAGGAGTAGCCGAAGTCGCGGCTGCGGAAGGCGACCTCGAAGACGTGGAAGACGTACAGGTCGGTGGCGTCGGCCGGTCCGCCGTTGGTGATGATGTACGCCTGGCCGAAGGCCTGGAGGCCGGAGATCACCGCCATCACCGAGACGAACAGGGTGGTGGGCGCGAGCAGCGGCAGCGTGATGCGCCAGAACTGCTGCCACTGGTTGGCGCCGTCGATGGTGGCCGCCTCGTAGTAGACCTCCGGGATGCCCTGCAGGCCGGCGAGGAAGAGGATCATGGTGTAGCCGGCGATCTGCCAGAGGGTGACCAGGATGATGGTGGCGAGGGGGTCGGTGTTGAGCCAGGCCTGGGTGGGCAGGCCGAACTCGGTGAGCATCCGGTTGAGGATGCCCAGCTGCGGGTCGAGGATGTTGCGCCACAGCAGACCGACGACGGCGACCGAGGTCAGGTACGGCACCAGCAGCGCCAGCCGGATCAGGGTGCGGCCGCGCAGTGGCCGGTTGACCAGCAGTGCCAGCGCCAGGCCCAGGACGATCGCGCCGACGGTGGTGCCGACCGCGAAGATCAGGGTGACGCTGAAGGAGTTCCGGACGGAGGGGTCGCCGAAGGCGTCGACGTAGTTGCCGAGCCCGCTGAACCGGTCCGCCTGGGGCCCGGAGTGCATGCTGGTGTTCACGATGTCCGCGATCGGCATGTAGAAGAAGAGCGCGAAGAAGAGCAGGGCGGGTGTGAGGAAGAGGTAGGCGGTGCGGGCCCGGCGGGCCTGCAGCGTGCCGCCCTTCGGCCGCCGCGGCGCGGGCTGCGGCGGCCTGGGTGACCTCTCCCGAACGGCGGTCTTGAGCGCCATGGGCGGCTACCCCTCGATGATCCGGCGGCCGGCGGCCAGGTAGGAGTCCAACGCCTCGTCGACGGGAGTGCGTTCCATGACGACCCCCTGGTAGAGCTTCTTCCACACGTCCACGGAGATCTCTCCGTAGTGGCCGGTGAGGTACAGGCCCTCGTGCGCGTCGCGGGCGTAGGACAGGCCCTGGGCGAACTGCCGGGTGACCGTGTCCTTCTGCACGACCGGGTCCTCGGCCCAGGACTTGCGGGGCATGAGCATGCCCGACTGCCGGGTCACGGCGAGTTCCGTCTTGAGCGTGGTCAGGCGCTTGATGAGGTCCCAGGACAGGTCCGGGCGCCGGGCCTTCTTCGGGATGAGGACCGACGTGCCGGCGAGGATGGTGGCCTGCTCCTTCTTCTTCGGCGCCTGTGCGACGCCGAGCTCCAGATCGGGGCTGGACTTGGCGATGGGCTCCAGGTCCCACGGGCCCGAGACGATCATCGCGGCGCGCTTGGCGGAGAGCAGCTTCTGCGGGCCGGAGTAGTCCGTGCCGGGCGTGGGAACGGGCGAGACCTTGTGCTTGTGCACCAGGTCGGTCTGGAACTGCAGGGCCTCACGTGCCGCGTCACGAGGGGTGAGGAGTTTCCCCGTCTTCGGGTCGTACTCGCGCACGCTGTTCTGGAGCATCCACGGCCAGGCGTAGGACGGGTCCTGGTTGAGGGCGATGCCGTGCACTCCGCCGCCGGTGAGCTCCCGGGAGACCTCGACGACCTCGTCCCACGTGGCCGGCGGCCGGACACCCGCCTCGTCGAACATCTGCTTGTTGTAGAGCAGCAGGCTGCACGTCTGGTGCAGCTGGATGCCGTACACCTCGCCCTTGTGCGAGTTGTGTTCGACGGCGGCGGTCTGCCAGTCGTCCGGGAAGCCCATCTCGGCGCCGTCCCGTTCGATGTACTTCTGCAGGCTGAGCGCGTCGCCACTGAGCGCGAACTCCTGCACCCACCCTCCGGGCTCCTCCATCAGGTCCGGCACGTTGCCGGACTGGAAGTCGGTGAGGATGCGGGTGCGCATGTCCGGCCACTGGTACTTCTGCATGCGGACGGTGACGCCGTGGGCCTTCTCGAACTCCTTGACGACCTGCTGGTACGGCGCGTAGTCGTGGCCGGGATTCCAGTAGACGGTGAAGGCGCCTCCGCCCGCACCGTCGGTGTCGGGGGCGCCGGAGCCGCACGCGGACAGCGGCAGCGCCGCCGCCGCACCTCCCGCCAGTGCGAGGACCCTGCGCCTGCTCAGTGAGGACGGAATGGCGGGCGGACGGGCGGACGCGGAGCTGTGAGCGGGCATGGATTGCTCCTCTCGACGCACGCTTCATCGCGGTGCGTTGACCATTGCCGCTTGCCGGGCGGCACGGCGTCAACCCTTCGTACGTACCCGGTCGCGTTGCGCGAGCGCGGCCCCACCGCGGATCTCACCCCTTTGACCCGTATCGGTGTCCTATGGGGCGGTGTACGACGGCCCCGGGCAAGGCCGGCCCTGGTCACGCGCCGAGGGGCCTGCGAGGATCGCTGCCATGACCAACGATCGACTCCGCGACGTCTTCGTCGTCGACGCCGTCCGCACCCCCGTCGGCAAGTACGGCGGCGCCCTGGCCGATGTACGCCCGGACGACCTGGCCGCCCACGTCGTACGGGCGCTGGTGGACCGTACGCCCCACCTGGACCCCGCGCGCCTCGACGACGTCGTTTTCGGCAACGCCAACGGCGCCGGCGAGGAGAACCGCAACGTCGGCCGGATGGCCGTACTGCTGGCCGGGCTGCCGCTGAGCGTGCCCGGCAGCACCGTGAACCGGCTGTGCGCCTCCGGCCTGGAGGCCGTCGTACAGGCGGCGCGGGCGGTCGCGGTCGGCGACGCCACCGCGGTGATCGCCGGCGGCGTGGAGTCGATGAGCCGCGCCCCGTGGGTGATGCCCAAGCCGGAGCGCGCCTTCCCTGCCGGGGCGCCGGAGACGTTCTCCACCACGCTGGGCTGGCGGATGGTGAACCAGCGGATGCGCCCGGAGTGGACCGTCTCCCTCGGCGAGGGCGCCGAGCTGGTCGCCGACAAGCACCGGATCGGCCGCGAGGCGCAGGACCTCTTCGCCGCCGCCAGCCACGAGAAGGCGGCCCGCGCATGGAAGGACGGCCTCTACGACCGGGAAGTGGTCCCGTACGAGGGCGTCGACCTACCGCGCGACGAGACCATCCGCGACGGCAGCTCGCCGGAGACCCTCGCCAAGCTCAAGCCGGTCTTCCGCAAGGACGGCACCGGCACCGTCACGGCCGGGAACTCCTCGCCGCTCAACGACGGCGCCGCGGCACTGCTGCTCACCGACGAGGAGGGCCTGGCGGCCACCGGCCGCGAACCCCTGGCCCGTATCCGCGCCTCGGCCGTCACCGGCATCGAGCCACAGCTCTTCGGCCTGGGCCCGGTGGAAGCCGTGCGCAGGGCCCTCGCCAAGGCCGGACGCGGCTTCGGCGACCTGCACACCGTCGAGCTGAACGAGGCGTTCGCCGCCCAGGCGCTCGGGTGCCTGGCCGAATGGCCGGAGCTGGACCCCTCGCTCGTCAACCCGCGCGGCGGCGCGATCGCGATCGGGCACCCGCTCGGCGCCTCCGGCGCCCGCATCACCGGCGCGGTGGCGCACCAGCTCGCCTCGGCGGGCTCCGGCACGGGTCTGGCGGCGCTGTGCATCGGCGTGGGGCAGGGGCAGGCGCTGGTCCTGGAACGCTGACGCCCGGGCGGGGCGCTCCGGCAGCCCGGCGCCTCGCCCGTTCGGCGGCTCAGCGGCCCGGGGTGCTCCGTCCGGTCGGCGCCTTCGCCAGCTCGGGCGAGGAGGTGTCCAGCGGCACCGCCCAGGAGCGGACCATGCCCAGCTCCACCGCCTGCCGGGGCAGCAGGGCCTCCAGCAGCCAGTCGGTGGCGACGCGGATCCGGTTCCCGGGCATCGCCGCCAGGTGGTAGCCCCGGGTGACCGCGTTGGCGGGCAGCCCGGAGAGCGGGATGCCGAACGGGTTCGCCGCGCCCTGCACCCCGCCCAGGTCGACGGTGAAGCCGAGGTCGTGGTGCTTGTACGGGCGCCGCACCCCGCGCCCGTAGGCGGCCGCCAGGTTGCGTCCGGCGAGCTTGCCCTGCCGCCACGCGTGCTGCGCTGTCATCGGGGTGTACTCCCCCGGCCGGGTCAGATCGGGCACGGCGGCCGCGTCGCCGCAGGCCAGCACCTCCGGGTGACCGGGCACCGTCAGGTACTCGTCCACCACCAGGCGGCCCTTCTCGGTGGGCATCCCCAGGTCCTCGACCAGCGGATCGGGCCGCACCCCCACGCACCAGATAAGCGACCGGGTCGGCACGAAGGCCCCGTCGTCCAGCAGCACACCGTCGTGGGTCGCCTCCTTGACCGAGGTCCGCGTCCGCACGTCCACACCCCGCCGCCGCAGCACCCGGTCGGCGGTCGCGGACAGCCGCCGGTCCAGACCGGGCAGCACCCGGGGCGCCACGTCCAGCAGCATCCAGCGCGGGTGCTCCACGCGGCCCCCGCCCCGGCCGGCGGACCGGTTGTGCTGCCGGGCGAGGGAGTCCGTGAACAGCATGCCGTGCGCGGCCACCTCGGTGCCGGTGTATCCGGCACCCACCACCACGAACGTCGAGCGTGCCGCCCGCTCGCCGGGGTCGTCGCTGTCGGCGGCCATCGCCAGTTGGCGCGTGATGTGGTCACGCAGGTACAGCGCCTCCGGCATCGCGCGGAAGCCGTGCGCGTGCTCGGCGACGCCGGGGATCGGCAGCAGCTTGTTCACGCTGCCCACGGACAGCAGCAGCCGCTCGTAGGACAGCTCACCCTCGCCGCCCTCCGGGTCGGTGTAGCGCACACGCCGCTCCGACAGGTCCACGCCGTGCACCTCCCCCAGCACGAGCCGCACGCCGGGCAGCGTCCCAGCCAGCGACACCGACACCCGGCGCGGCTCCAGGACGCCGGAGGACACCTCCGGCAGCAGGGGCAGGTACAGGAAGTAGTCGTGGGGGTTCACCAGCACGATCTCCGCCGTCCCGCGCAGCTTCCGGGACAACGTGCGGGCGGCGCGGTATCCGGCGAACCCGGCTCCGACGACGACGATGCGGGACCTGCTCACGTGCACTCCCTGTCCTGCGGGTCCGGGTCAGGCCTCCCGCGGTTCCCGCGCCTCGGCCCGTCAAACGCCCGCCACCCCTTCCCGACCGCCCCGCGAGGCGGGCAGGGGGGTGCACATCCACCCCCTGGAGTGCGGTATTGTTCTTCGTGCCGGTCGGCGAGCGGATCTTCCCGCAGCCGCCCAGGACACCGGGACGTGGCGCAGCTTGGTAGCGCACTTGACTGGGGGTCAAGGGGTCGCAGGTTCAAATCCTGTCGTCCCGACGGTGGTCAGAAGCCCTTTGCGATCTTCGCAAAGGGCTTCTGACATCAGTGGGTGACATCAGTGCCTCACGCCGACGGCCCTTCCAGCCCCTCGGCACCTCGATTCTCTCGCTCGTCCTCGCCCGATCCGAGTGCGGCGTCCATCCGGTCGGCCGCCGCCTTGAGCGTCGTGTCCATCACGTGCCCGTACGTGTCGAGCGTCATGGTGATCGTGCTGTGCCCCAGCGTCTCCATGATGGTGCGAGCGTCCACACCCTGAGCCAGCAGCAGCGAGGCACAGGTGTGCCGAAGATCGTGCACCCGCACTCTGCGGACGTTCGCCGCCCGGCAGAGGACGGTCAGCATCCTGTTGAGACTGCGCAGGTCCGTGACCCGGCCCGTGGGAGTCGTGAAGACCAGGCCGGCAGGCTGGTCCCGCGACGGCTCCCACCTCATTCCGGCCGCGCCCCTTTCCCTCCGCTGAACGTCGGCGTGCTCCCTGAGCGCGACGACGCATCGTTCCGGGAGGGAGATCGCACGAATATACGTGCAGCAGTCCCTTCTGCCGGGCTGCGGTAGTCGAGGCCGCTGTGGAGTCTGCGCAGGTTGTACCGGCGTTCGATGAAATCGAAGATCGCGCTGCCGCCCTTGGACCGGGTGGACCAAGGGCGGGTGCCGAGCTCAGCGGGGGGCACCTTTGGTTGGTTGCTCGGAGCGCTCGTCGCCGCCCTGGTGAGCTGCAGCGGCGCGGTCGCCGGGCTCGCAGCCCGGCAGGCGGCGGCCTGCCGGGCAACTCGCCGCCGGGCAGGGCACGCAAGGCCCCCGCGGAGTGCTCACGGTGTTCCTGCTCGGCTCCGTGTGCTGCGTGCCGACGCTTTGCTGGTCCTCGGCACTGGCACCGCTGCCGCGCTCCTACTGGTGTTGGTGCCCGTCGCGGCCGGTGCTCGTGCTGCTGACGGCCGCCCTCCTGGGTCAGTCCAGGGCGTCGAGCGCAGCGATGATGTCGGCGGGCTCGGCACGCTTGGTGTAGTCGGTGTCGACGAAGGCCCAGCGGATGATGCCGTCGCGGTCGATGACGTAGGTAGCGGGCAGCGGCAGGGTGCGGGCGTGCCCGGCATTGACGCGCTGGAGGTCGAAGCCGAACGTGTCGTAGACGGCCGCGAGGTCATCGGGTAGGTCGAAGGCGAGCCCGTACTGCTTGGCGGTGTCGGAGCCGAGATCGCTGAGGACGTCGAAGGCGAGCTCGTGCTTCTCGGTCAGCGACAGCGACTCGTCCGGGATCTGCGGAGAGGCGGCCACCAGCCGGGCGCCGCGGGCGGTGATGGCGTCGTGGTGTTCCTGTAGGGCGTGCAGGGTGATGTTGCAGTACGGGCACCAGGCACCGCGGTAGAAGGTCAGCACGACCGGCCCTTCGGCGAGGAGAGCCTTCAGCTCGACAGTGCGCCCGGTCGCCGACGGCAGGCGGAAGCCGGGTGCTGTGTCGCCTACGGTCAGCGCGCGGTCGGCCTGGCCGGAGGCGGCGAGCTCCCGAGTGGCGCGGTCCATGACCTCCCGGACATGGACTGGGATGTCCTGCCGTCGTGCCTCGTTGTAGGAGCGGAGTTCGCTGTTGAGCGTCATCGGAGTTCCTCCTGGTTCGCTTTCTCAACTCGGAACGATCGTTTCAAGATACTCGGCACGACAGTACACTGGAACCCTCGTTTCAGGATCCCTGGGGGTGAGGCATGCCGGACATCAAGCACTTCGATCCGGACACGACCCTGGAGACCGTGGCACGGCTGTTCTGGCGGCAGGGTGTGGCCTCGACCGGGATCCAGGACATCGTGACGGCGACTGGGCTCAATCGATCCAGCCTGTATGCCACCTTCGGCGGTAAGCAGGACCTCTACCGCGCTGCGCTGCACCGCTACATCCAGGACCACTCCCAGCCCTCGTTCCGCCAACTTGCGGAGGACTCGCGGGGACTCCCCGCCATCGCCGACTTCTTCACCGCTCTGATCGAGGTCCGCTGCTCGGGCGAGTACGCGCAGTGGGGCTGCATGGTCGCCAACGCGCACAACTGCGCCGGGAACGGCGACCCGGAGGTCCGCTCCCTCCTCATTCGGCACCACCAACAGCTGTGGGACGCCCTGCACACGGCGCTCGCCACTGCTCAGAATCGGGGCCACCTCGACCCGGACACCGATCCCGACGCGTCGGCCGATCTGCTCGCCCTACTCGCGTACGGTGTCAATCTGCGCTCCCGTGCCGGGGCAGACCCGCAGGAACTCAAAAAGGCGGTAACTGCGGCCCTCGCCTCGATCGGCGCCCGGCGGGCATCCTGAGAAGTCTGCCGACGCCCTGACCGACCCGCCCGGTCTGCGCGCCGGCCAGGTCGCGGCCCACCGCGCACCTTGCCCGAACTCCCGCACTCCTTAGGCCTGGAGGACCACCACCGCTTGGCCGCCGGAAACCCGTGCTGGTCTGCGGCAGCAGGAAGCGGCGACCGCGGACATGTTCAAGGCGACCCGCTATGCACAGGACTCCGACGTCACGGGTGACAAGACCACGCACTACGGCCTGTTCCCATGCGGTCCCGCAGAGCAGCCGTCGACCGCTGGGATAGGCACCGGGCCGGGCTGCTGCTGAACCGACCCCCCTCTCAGGACGTCAGCATTCCAGCCAGTTCCCGCAGGTCCTGGGCCGTGTGGGTGGGAGCGGTCATCACGTGCGGGTAGGCGGGCGAGGCGCGTCGCAGCCATGCCGCCTGCAGGCCCGCGCGGCGGGCACCGTCGATGTCCCAGGGATGGACGGCGACCTGCAGGGTCTCCGCGGGGTCGGCGGACAGCCACTCGGTGGCGTAACGGTAGGCGGCCGCCGCCGGCTTCCACGCCCGTACAGCGGCGACGTCCAGCACCGCCTCGAAGCGGTCGAGAATTCCGGCCCGGGACAGCAGGCGTTCGGCGGTGGTGGCCGAGCCGTTGGTCAGGGTGGCCAGGCGAAGCCCGGCAGCGTGCAACTGCCTCATTCCGTCGGGGATATCGGGGTGGACGCCCAGGTCGCCGAAGCCGTCCAGGATGCGGGCCACAGCGTGGTCGAGGTCGCCGTGCCAGCCGTCCAGACCCGGCAGCAGTGCGCGCAGCCCGGCCTCGGCCACGGCCTGGAAGGACGCGTAGCCGCCGGCCGCGGTCAGCGCCAGACCGTCGCGCAGCACGCCGGCGAACCACGTCTCCGCCAGGTACCCGGGCGTACCCACCTCCTCGAATCGGGCGCGCAGCGGGGACATGTCGCTGAGGGTCTCGTTGACGTCGAAAACGATCAGCCGTACGGGTGCGGGCATCGAGTCGGACTCCTGTCGTGGTGCGGCCCGGCGGAGGGGCCTGGGTCGGATCAGTTCCGGTGCAGGCCGGTCAGCGCGTCCTCCACTGCCCGGTGGAAGGTGGGATAGGTGTACATCATGTGCCGCAGCCGCTCCACGGGCACCTCGGCCTGGACCGCGCCCGCGAGCCCGTACAGGACCTCAGCGCCGGCCCGCTCAGCCGAGGTGTCGCCCATCAGATGCCGGCGCCGGTGGTCGGGCCACTACCGGTGGGGCGGGCGGCGGCGCAGACGGCGGGGGCGCCTGGGTGGCAGGGGCCAGGGTCAGGAGAGCGGTTCCGGTGACGGCGCAGGCGGTGGCCGCTGCGGTGAGGGCACCGCGGCGACCACCGAGCCAGGTGACCGGCATGGGTTTCTGTGCGCCGTTCAGTCCTGGCGAGTGGTGCGGCGCCGCATCCGGTACGCGCCGGTGGAGGCCAGGAGCAGTGCGCCACCGGTGGTGGCCGCGAGGGTGGTGTCGAGACCGCCGCCCCGGGTGCCGCCGAGACCGCCGGAGATACCGCCGTGCGGCGACTTCTTCAGAGCTCCGCACAGGGCGGGGAAGGTGGCTTCGGCGGGGGCATCGGGCCCAGCGGGCTCTTGCCGAGATTGAAGTCGTACTTGCCTTTCCTGTTGTAGTCGAAGCCGTGCACCACGACGACTGCGTCGCTCACCCGCAGGGACGCGGCCGTCTCCTTGCTGACAGCGAGGGTGCGCTCGTAGTGGTGGCCGGAGCCGGTCAGGAAGGGGTCCGCCTCGAAGGCGGAGTCCGGGCTGGTGTCTCCGGTGGTTTCCCGCCGCACCCGCGGGGCCACTGCCCGTGGGCCGGGCCACCGGCCCGCCATCCGGGTTATGCTCACATATAGGAGTATATGTCTGATAAGTCCCGCTGAGGGAGCTGAGCCGATGCCATGGTTCGTGTGGCTGCTCGCCGCCGTGGGGCTGGGAGTCGCGGAGTTCTTCACCCTGACTCTGGTTCTCGGTCTGCTGGCGGGCGCGGCTCTGGTAGCCGCTGTGGTCGCCGGCCTGGGCGTCGGCCTTCTCGGCCAGCTTGTCGCGCTCGCCGTCGCCGCAGCGGCGGGCCTGGTCCTCGTCCGTCCTGTCGCGCTGCGGCACATGGCGCAGGGGCCTCTCACGCGTGAGGGCAGCGACGCGCTGATCGGCAAACGCGCCGAGGTCATGCACGAGGTGACGGCAACCCGGGGCCTGATCAAGGTGTCCGGGGAGGAATGGTCCGCCCGTGCGCTCGACGAAAGCCACGTGATCCCGGCGGGAGCGCTGGTGGATGTCATGGAGATCGACGGTGTGACAGCGGTCGTGTACCCCCGCGAGCTCCTTCCGTGAACGGCTGAACACACTTCCCCGGAGGGCGTGTGGATCCCATGGTCATACCGATTCTCGTGGCGGCGGCACTTGTGGTTTTTCTCGTGGCCGCCACGGTGCGGATCGTTCCGCAGGCGCGCCGCTACAACGTCGAGCGGTTCGGCCGGTACCGGCGGACGCTGCAACCCGGCCTGAACTTCGTTCTTCCGGTGGCGGACCGCATCAACACCAAACTCGACGTGCGCGAGCAGGTGTACTCGTCCGACCCCAAGCCGGTGATCACCGAGGACAATCTCGTGGTGAACATCGACACGGTGCTCTACTACCAGCTCACCGACCCACGGGCGGCGGCCTACGAGGTCGCCGACTACGTGCATGCGATCGATCAGCTCACCGTGACCACGCTGCGGAACGTCATCGGCTCCATGGATCTGGAGGAGACGCTCACCTCCCGCGAGGAGATCAACGCCCGGCTCCGCGCCGTCCTCGACGAGGCCACCGGCAAGTGGGGCATCCGGGTCAACCGCGTCGAGATCAAAGCCATCGACCCGCCGCACACCATCAAAGAGGCGATGGAGAAGCAGATGCGGGCCGAGCGTGACAAGCGCGCGGCCATCCTGCACGCCGAAGGGGACCGGCAGGCCAAGATCCTCACCGCAGAAGGCACAAAGCAAAAGGACATCCTGGAAGCCCAGGGCACCCAACAGGCCATGGTCCTGCGAGCGGACGGCGAGGCGAAGGCGGTGGAACGCGTCTTCCAGGCCGTACACCGCAACAATGCGGACCCGAAGGTTCTGGCCTACAAGTACCTGGAGACGCTTCCGCACCTGGCCGAGAGCGACAGCAACACGTTCTGGGTGATCCCGGGCGAGCTGACCGAGGCAGTGCGCACCGTCACGCGCGCGTTCGGTGACCGACCGATGGAGGGCCTTCCCGAATCCGCGCAGCCAGAGGAAGCAACCACCAGCGATGGCAACGGCGCGTCGGGCGAAGGCAGCAGGGCTCCGGAACTCAGGGCGGGCCCGGCGCTTGCGCTTGACGCCACCGCGGCCGCCAATGAGGCGGCAGAGCAGGCTGCCGCAGCAGTGAGCGACGCGAAAGCCGAAGCCGAAGCCGCCAGGGGAGGCCAGGGGCCGGGCCGGGGACGGACGTCCGCCGGTTGAGCACGGGGGCGGAGTCGACCGCCAGTGGGTTGACCGCCTGAACAGGGAGGCGGCCTGACGTCCGAACGGCAGTCGTTCCGCGAGGAGTTACGGCTGCAGGCGGCTGAGCGGTTCGCGCGGGGCGAGGGCAGCACGGCGATCGCGAAGGACCTGCGCGTCAGCCTGCGGTCGGTGCAGCGGTGACGGCGCATGTGGACTGAGGGTGGTCCAAGGGCTCTGCGGTCGCAGGGGCCGGCGTCGCTGCCGCGGCTGGGTGAGAAGCAGTTTCGGGCAGCTGAAGGCGGAGCCGGCCGAGGGGCCGGCCACGCACGGCTGGGAGGACCAGCGGTGGACGCTGGGGCGGGTCAAGACGGTGATCGGGCGGCGCTTCCACCTGACCTACACGATCCAGGGCGTGCGGAAACTCCTGGTACGCGACGGCCGCAAGAGCCTCTCCCGGCGCGACTACCGGGACCTCCTGATCGCCGCACACCAGCAGCTCGACGACCCGATCGTGGTGGTCTGGGACAACCTGAACGTGCACAAGGCCGCCGGTCTGCGGGAGTTCGCCCCGGACTCATCGATGGCTGACTCGCCGGGACCGGGCTCGCCTTCAGCCCCTGACCGCCTGCGACGCCACGAGTTCAATCTCAGTAGTCGGACCCCTCAGTTCTTCTGAGCTGTTCCGATGAGAGCTGTTTGCAGTCAGCGATATCGATGAGAAGGCGGCAAGCCAGTCTCCTGAACGGATGACGCCGAGGCTTTCTTCGATGGGGCAGTCCGATGTACGGGTCCCTACCATGACGCGAGGGGCTGCCGGGCCGCGATTGCGGCGCGGCCCGGCAGCTCTCTCCGCGTGCGGCGTCGCACGGGTACGGCGCAATCCCGGCGGAGTCTTTCCGTGGTGAACCGTCGAACGGGTCGGGTCAGTTGTTGACGCCGGCCTCGTAGGCCTGGACGGTCACCCAGGCGGCGCCGGCACCGCCGGCGAAGCCCACACCGAAGGCGACGAAGCCCGGAGTGGCCTGGACGGGCGCCATCGCGCCCAGTTCGGTGGTGGCCCCGTCCTGCAGCTTCTCCGGAGTGACGGCGATCACACTGTTCTTGATGCGGCTCATTGCTTTCTCCTCTTCCTGTACCGGTGAGGGACGAAGGCGCGGGCTGCCCGACGGCGGCCGGTCAGCCGTTGGCGACACCCCAGGTGTAGGCGCCGACGACGGCACCCGCACCGGCTACGCCGCCTGCCACGTACCAGCAGGTGGCGGCGGCGGAGGCGGGGGTGCCCATGACCGGCGCGGGGGTGGTCTCCTGGAGGCCGTTCTCGATCGGACCGAAGTCCTGCCCGTTCATGAACGTCGCGATCTTCTGCTCCATGCGGAGTCCTCCTGTGTGTCTCGGTCGTGCTCCGTACCGGGACGGCACGCCGCCGCCCGGTCATACCCGACGACGCCGCGTCGGGCAGCTTCGAGGCGCGGCCGCTGAGTCCGGGCCGCGGCGATCTGCGTTCAGCGATGAGGTGGCGGGGAGATGCGCGCCGCTCGCGCGGGACAGAGGGCTTGGTGGACGACGAATGAGAATGCCCCCGTTTCGTGTCACGACGAACGACGCGTGTATCTCACGCATGCCGCAGGAGAATACCTTCCGAAGAAGGAGATCGATTTCTCCGTCACGTTCCTGGCCGGGGGAACGAGGAAGTGAAATCTCCATCTGACGCGTGGTCACGACGATAGGTGCAGGCAAAAGGATCGCCAAGAGGGTGTCGTGTGGCCTGCATCACACCGGCGGTAATCCTTGGCCTCCCGCGTGGGCACACAATTGGCATTGCCAATTCGGTTTTTCCTGGGAAGCCGGAGCGACACTGCGGGCATATGCGCCGGGAAGGCGCTGTGCGGAAATCACGACGGCCGCATGGTGCGGAATCTGCGGATTGCGGGAATCACGCGTCGACGGCACCCACTCGGACGGAGCGCCCGGTCGGCTTCGAACCCCGGCACACCCCCGACGTACCGGCGGACACGCATCGGGCGCGCACGGACACGAGCAACGGAGGCGACAGAGATCCGCAACGTGCCCGGCGATGCTTCCACTCGGCCACCGAGCGCCACGCGCAGTGCGTAGCGTGCGTACATATAGGCGCGTCTATCTCCTTGATGCAACGTCCCGGCGCAGTCCTGCCCCTGCGTTCGACCGAGGAGCCTCTCGCGCCCCCGTCCCCTTGCCCTCCACCGCCGCGCGTCCCTCCCGCACGGCTGGCCGCCCTGCCCACGGCCCCGGGGTCTGCGACGAGCAGGACCTCGCCGCGGACCTCCGGCTTGCGTTTCGACGGCGTCCACACCGGCGGCGTCGGCGACGCCAACCTCGTCGCCGGCCCGAAAAGGCGGATCACGGTGACCGGCGGACGCTTCACCCATCTCCTCGCCCAGTATCTGGCACTGCACCTGATGCAGCTGCGTGACGGCGTCCGCATCCTCCCCGACCGGCCCGTCGAGCGCACCGCGGCACTGACGGCCTGCGGCCGCCGTGATGTGCTCGTCCTCTGCGACTACCGGCGCTACGAACAGGACAAAAGCGTCATCGCCGAGGCACTGCGGGAGAAGGGGGGCACCGTGGTCCTGTTCACCGACGTTGGGCTGTCCCCCGCGACCGTGCACGCAGACGTGGTGCTCGCCAGCCAGGTCACCGCCCCTCCCCCTACGACAGCCTGGTTCCGACGCTGGCGGTCGTGGAGACCACCGTGCCCGCCGTCGTCAACGCCCTGGGGGAGAAGGCAAGAACCCGGATGCGGCAGGGTGAGGACACCGCCGTCCCCCATGGCCTCATCGCGTGACCCGCGTCCGCATCCCGGCTCGCCGGTCCACCTGCCACCCGGGCCGGTCGAATGGAGTAGCCGAACGGCTACCCCCCCAACAGCAAACCGTAACGGCACCAACCTGTCATGTGACATACCGGGTTGGCACATGGTGGACAGGAGGCGGCTCCATCGACGCATCCGAACTGGAGATGTATTACAAATAAGCCCGTCAAACCTGAGAGGATGGTCTAGGTGGCCGTGAGCAAGGGACTATCAGGGCCCCGGCCGATGCGAGTCAGCGACGACGCCACGACGTCCGGGGTCGCGGAGCAGCAGACGCTGCCGCCGTCCGCGATCTCCGGCGGTCTGCGCGTGAGCGTGGTGCACCCGCATGAGATGGTGCGGCGCGGTCTGGAGTCGATGATGCAGGAGAAGGATTTCGCGACCCAGGTCACGGCCTTCGAGGACCCCGGATCGGCTGAAGTACGGATGAACCTGCCCGGTACCGACGTGGTGATCTGTCCGTGCGACCTCACACCCGAGGTGATGGAGCTGGTGGCGGCCACGCGCGAGCAGCAGGGGAAGACGCTGGCCCTGCTGGAGAGCGGGGACGAACAGCAACTCGCCGTCGCCACGGAGATGCCGGCGGACGGGTTCCTGCTCGTCGACGAGATCACCGCGCAGTCGCTGGAGGACTCCCTCCGGAGGCTGGTCGGGGGCGACATGCCCGTGCCCGCCCTGCTGTCGAAGTGGATGCTGGGACGGATACGCAGCGGCGTTCCGGCCCGTTCTGTGCGACCGTTCTTCCTCACGGCACGTGAGCAGGAGACGCTGCAACTTCTCGCAGAGGGGTACAGCAACAAGCAGATAGCCAGGTCGTTGCAGATATCCCAGCACGGCGCGAAGCGACACGTGGCCAACGTACTGGCGAAGCTCAACTGTCCCAACCGGACGCTGGCCGTTGCCCTGGCCCTGCGCGAGGGCATCGTCGACGATCCCTCCGACGAGGAAGGGCCCTGACCAGCATCCCACCACTCCCTTTCCTCACCCGTGCTCGAAAACACCGGACAGGTGTTCCAGCATGGTGGTTTCCTGCTGGTGGATGAAGAAGTGGTCGCCCTCAAGGACCTTGAGGGTGAACGCTGCACTCGTGTGACGCTCCCACTGTGCCACGGCGGAGACCGGCACCTCCTCGTCGCCGGTGCCGGCGAAGGCGGTGATCGGACAGCTCAGCGGGCGTCCCGCCGTGTGCTGGTAGGTGTCGGCGACCGCGAGGTCGGCGCGGAGGATGGGGATGACCAGTTCCATCAACGAGTCGTCCGCCAGCACCGCGTCCGGGGTTCCGTTGAAGGCGCGGAGGCGTTCGCGGAACTGCTCCTCGGGCAGGTTGTAGTCGGGTACTGCGGTCCGCCGCATATGCGGGGCGCGGAAAGCGCCGACGCACAGGTGCGCCGGCGGGCAGCCGAAGCGCTGCTCCATCGTGCGGGCGAGTTCGAAGGCCACGAGGGCACCGAGACTGTAGCCGAACAGGGCGTACGGGGCGTCCCGGGCCGCGAGCAAGGTCGGCAGCAGGTCCTGGATGAGCGCCTCGATGCGGTCGTGAGGGGGTTCGCGGAACCGACTGCCGCGGCCGGCGGGTTCGACGGCGTGCAGACGTACGTGGGCGGGCATGGCGGCCTCCCAGCCGGCGAAGAGGCGGGCCGAGCCGCCGGCGTAGGGGAAGCAGAAGAGCCGGAGCGGCCGGCTGCCGTCCGCAGTGGGTGTGACCGGAACGGAGGCGCCCGCGGCGGGGGCGGTGCTGGGGTCCATCGGCATCACTCCTCCCCCGCCACCGACGCCGCCCCGTCCGGTCGCGCAGAGCCGTCGCGCCGCGAGAGCAGCGAGGCGATGGTCTGGAACTGGACGTTGGAGGTGCCCTCGTAGATGGCGCCGATCTTGGCGTCCCGGTAGAGCTTCTCCACGGGGTGGTTGCCCGCGAACCCGGCGCCGCCGAGGGTCTCCACGGCCTGCGAGGCGACGCGTTCGGCGACCGCTGAGGCCACGTACTTGGCCATCGAGGAGGCCTTGAGCCGCTCGTGCTGGGGGGCCTCGCCCTGCAGCAGCCGGGCGGTGTTGTACAGCAGGACGCGGGCGGCCTCGACTTCCGCGGCGAGGCGGGCGAGCGGGAACCGTACGCCCTGGAAGTCCCAGATGCGGGTGCCGAACTGCTCGCGCTCCTCGGCGTGGCTCAGGGCGTGCTGCAGGGCGCCGTCGGCGAGACCGACGAGCTGGGCGGCGATACCGAGCTTCCCGATGTCGAGAGTGGCCACCATGAGGCTTCCCCCGTCGTCCGGCCGGCCGAGCAGGTCGGCGCGCCTGACCCGCACGTTCTCCAGGACGACTTCGCAGGTCGAGCTTGCGCGGATGCCCATCTTGGGGACCGCCGCGCCGACCGTGAGGCCGGGCGCGTCACGCTCCACGAGGAAGGCGCTGAGGCCGGGGGGCGCGGACGCGGACGGCCGCTCGCCGGTACGGGCGAAGACCAGGAAGAGTCCGGCCTCCGCAGCGCTGGTGATCCAGCGCTTGCGGCCGTTGAGAACGTAGGCGTCGCCGTCGGGTTCGGCCCGGGTTGCCAGGGCGAACGCGTCGCTGCCGGCGCGCTCCTCGGAGATGGCGTAGGCGCCGGTCACACCGCTGGCGAGCCGGGGCAGGTGGCGGCGCTTCTGGTCGCCGCTGCCGTGGCGCAGCAGGGCGCTGGCGACCAGGGCGTTCTGCACGTCGACGAAGACGGCGACGGAAGGGTCGACGCGGGCGAGCTCCTCGATGGCCAGGACGACATCGAACAGGTCGCCGCCACCGCCGCCGTACATCTCGGGGATCTCGATGCCCATCAGGCCGTGCTCGAAGAGTCCGCGGACCAGGGCGTCGTCGAGACGTCCGGCCTCGTCCATGCCACGGACGCGGGGGGCCACGCGGTCGCGAGCGAAGTCGCGGACCTTGCGACGCCATGCCTCGGCGGCGGGCGACAGGTCGGTGAGGGGGCGGGGAGCGTTGTCGAGTGAGGGGTTTGGAGGTTTCATCGGTCCTCTCGCTGACGGGCGGCGGGCGCTCACGGCGGCCTCGGTCACGGCTGCGCTACGACGTCGGGGGCCGGGGTCGCGTGCAGCCGGGGCGGCTGTTGCAGGTCACGCCACATGGCCTCCTGGTTGCGGGTGGCGAAGTGGCGCGTGAGGCGAAGGAACAGGGGCCGGAGCAGGCGGTTGTCCACCCGGGGCGCGGACGCGACCTTGAAGATGGTGTCGCGGACGGAGCGCACGCGTTCGCGGCGGACGCGTTCGTAGCTGCGGAGCGCCGCGACCGGGTCGCCGGGGGCGGCGCCCAGTTCGTCGCCGAGCACCACCGCGTCCTCGATGGCCTGGCAGGCCCCCTGGCCGAGGACCGTGGTGACTGCGTGCGCCGCGTCGCCGAGGAGGGTGACGGGGCCCTGTCCCCACCTGTCGTACCAGTCGCAGTAGTAGAGGTCGGTGCGCAGCAGGCGGTCCTGGGGGGTGTTGCGCACCAGGCACTGCGGCGGTCCCTGGAAGCCGTCGATCAGTTCGAGGATGCGTGCGCGCCGGGTGCCGGGGGCGTCCTGGCCGCCGGGCGGGGCGGGATGGCCGACGGTCCAGGTGACCCGGCCGCCGCCGATGTGCCAGGCACCGCCGTTGACGCCGTGCCTGCCCTGGAAGAGGTGCACGGTGCCAGGCGGGACACCGCAGTCGGTGTCGCTGACGCCGCGGTAGGTGGTGACACCGGTGTAGACGGGGTCGGTGTCGGGGAGGATGCGCGCCGCGGTGCGGGAGCGCAGGCCGTCGGCGCCGACGAGGGCGCCGCCCGTGAGCTCCGTGCCGTCTTCGAGGCGGACGGTGACCTGGTCGCCGTCGCTTCGGTGCTCGGTGATGTTGGCGGAGAAGCGGATTACCACGCCGGCCTGTTCGCAGGCGTCGGTGAGGACGCGGGCCAGCGCGCCGCGGGCGATGGTGACGCCCGGGATGCTGCCGGGGTGGGTGTACTCCTGCACCGGGGTGTGGATGACCGGCACGTCGCGTTCGGTGACCAGGCGGGACTGCTGGATGGGGACGCCGGCCCGGAGTACCTCGTCGCCCAACCCGAGGGCGGCGAGGGCACTGGTCGCGTTGGACCAGATGGTGACGCCGGTGCCGCTGGTCTCGATGCGCAGGCTGGTGCGGCGTTCCAGGACGGTGACCGGGAACCCCTGCAGCCGGACGGCGAGTGCCGCCGTGAGACCGCCGATGCCCGCTCCGGCGACGAGGACTGTGGGTTTCGCGTGCATGTCGTTGCCTTTCGGGGAGGGTCAGGCGTCGGTGTCGGCCGCCGCGGGGGGCGGCGGCAGGAAGCCGGTCGCGGTCAGCTCCTGCACGAAGCGGGTGAGCAGCGGGACGTCCACCGTCGGGGGCCGCAGTCCGCCGGTGGCCCGCAGGGTGTTCGAGGTGTCGAAGACGGGTTCGCGCAGCCCCTGCCGGTCGTCCTCGACACGCTTGCCGAACAGCGACAGGGTCGGGCCGAGGTCGCTGTCGGGGTGTCGTTCGGCGTGCGCTCGGCAGGCGCGGTACCAGTCTTCGAAGGAGTCGCGCCGGACCGGGTGGCCGGCCCGCCGGAGGGCGGCGTGCACGGTGTCGAAGGTGAGGCGCCGGGTGCCGCCGAACTGGTAGGTGCCGCCGAGATGTTCCTCCTGGCGGGCGATGCCGGTGACCACGCGGGCGATGTGGTCGACGGGCACGATGTCGGTGTGGAAGTCGAGCGTCGGCACGGAGCCGACGACGGCGCAGGCGCGGAGGATGTGGGTGAACACGTCGTCCGCACGCCACACTCCGCCGACGGTGTCGCCGGCGATGCGGCCGGGGCGGTAGACGGAGACGGGAACGCCACGGTCCCGGGCGATTCCGACGAGCTGCTCGGCCACCCACTTGCTCTGGTTGTAGCCGTTCTCCGCGGGCGGCGGGTCGGCGGGCAGTTCGTCCTCGCGGGCCGGAGGGTCGCCCTCCCGGCGCAGGGTGAAGACGGACAGGGTGGAGATGTGGTGGACCGGTTTGACCGGGCCGGTGCAGGCGAGCCGCAGGATGGACCGGGTGCCGCCGACGTTGGTGTCCCGCAGGGCTGCGTACGGCTTGGCGAAGTTGACGGCGGCGCCGCAGTGGTGGATCTCCTGCACCTCGTGGGCGAGCCGCTCGAAGCCGTCGGCACCGAGACCGAGGTGGGGCCGGGACAGGTCACCCGGCAGTGCCCGTACCCGGTCCCGGGTGTCCTCGTCCCAACGGTCCCACAGCCGCAGTTCGCGCAGGTGGCGGGTCAGCCGGGCGTCGGCCTCCTCGACGGAGTCGCCGCGTACCAGGCAGACCACGTCTGCGCCGGTGCTGTCCAGCAGGGCGTTCAGCAGGAAGGCGCCGAGGAAGCCGGTGGCGCCGGTGAGGAGGACAGCCTGCGGGTCACTGCGCCACTGCGGGGGCCCCTCGGCGCGGATCTCGGGGTCCAGCGTGACGTCGGCGCGCGGACGGGTGTCGGCGCCGTCCGCCGCGTCGCCGTCTCCGGTACGGGTCACGGCGCGGGCCAGCGCGTGCGGGGTGGGCTCCTCGAAGAGCAGCCGGAGCGGGACGCGGGCGTCCGGCCAGGTGTCGCGCACCAGGGCGTGCAGGCGGGTGGCGGTCAGCGAGTTGCCGCCGAAGGCGAAGAAGTCGTCGTGCACACCGACCCCTTCGGTGCCGAGGACGCGCGCGAAGAGGGCCACGGCGTGTTCCTCCTCCGGGGTGGCGGGACGGGCCGGCGGTGCGCCGGGGCGTGTGGCGTCGGGGCGTGTGGCGTCGGGGCGGGGCAGCGCCGCACGGTCGGTCTTGCCGCTGGGGGTGCGCGGGAAGGCCGTGAGGGTGATCAGGTGTGCGGGGATCATGTAGCCGGGGAGGCGGTCGCGCAGCAGGGTGAGGAGTTCGCCGGTGAGGACGTGTGCCGGGCTGGCGCCGGTGTCGCCCTCGGTGCGGACGTAGCCGGTCAGCCGGGGGTCGCCGGGGGTGTCCTCGCGGAGCAGCACGACGGCGTCCCGCACGGCGGGGTGGGTGCGCAGCACGGCTTCGATCTCCCCGGGTTCGACCCGGAAGCCCCGCACCTTGACCTGGTCGTCCCGGCGGCCGAGGTACTCCAGCTGGCCGTCCGGGAGCCATCGGACGAGGTCGCCGGTGCGGTAGCGACGGTCGCCGGGACGGTCCGGGTCGGTGGTGAAGCGCTCGGCGGTCAGGTCGGCCAGCCCGAGGTAGCCGAGGGCGACGCCGGGACCACCGACGTGCAGTTCGCCGGGTACGCCGACCGGTACTCGGCGGCCGTCGGGGTCCAGGACGTCGAGGACGGCGTTGGGGACCGGGCGGCCCATGGGCGGGTGCCCTTCGCCGGTCAGCACTTTGGACAGCGTGGCGTACACGGTGATCTCGGTGGGGCCGTAGGCGTTGAACAGCCGCACATGGTCCGTCCAGCGCGCGGCGACCGAGGCGGGGCAGTCCTCGCCACCGGAGACGACGGTGCGCAGCGTGGGCATGTCGCGCGGGTCGAGCAGGGCCAGCAGGGAGGGCGGGAGCAGGGCCGCCGTGACGCGCAGCGCCTCAACGGTGACGGCCAGCTCCTCCCCGGCCAGGGGGGCGTCGGCGGCCGGCACGGCGAGGGTCGCACCTCCGAGGAGTGCGGTGACCCATTCCCACACGGAGGCGTCGAAGCTGGTGGAGGCGAAGGCGAGCAGGGTGTCGTCGGGTCCGATGCCGGTCAGGTCGCGGGTCAGGTGCAGGTCGACGACCGAACGGTGGGTGATCACCGTGCCCTTGGGGCGTCCGGTCGAGCCGGAGGTGTAGATGACGTACGCCGGGTCGTCCGGGCCGGCGGCCGGTGCGTCGTCGGTACGGTCGGCCCGTTCGTCGTCGTGGGGCGCCGGGAGTGGCCGGTCGAGGAGCACGAGGGTCGCGCCGTTGGCGGGGAGGGTGGCGGCGAGACCGCTGAGGGTGAGGACGACGGGTGCGGCGCTGTCGGTGAGCATGTGCCGGATGCGTTCGGCCGGGTAGCCGGGATCGACGGGCACGTATGCGCCGCCGGCCTTGAGGACGCCGAGGATGCCGGTGTACGTGTCCGGCGAGCGCCCGGTGCACAGGGCGACGAGGGTGCCGGGGCCGACGCCGAGCGTGCGCAGGTGCCGGGCCAGGCGGTCGGCACGGGCGTCGAGTTCCGCGTACGTGGTGGTGGCGCCGTCGGCGCAGCGCAGTGCGATGTCGTCCGGGGTGAGGCGGGCCTGCTGCTCGAACAGGGCATGTGCCGTGGTGGCGGGGACGGGGCGGTGCTCGCCGCGCCGCCACCGCTCCAGGGCGCGGGCGTCGGCCCCGGTGAGCGCGGGGAGGGCGGACAGCGGGCGTGCCGGGTCGTCGGCCGCCGCTTCGAGGAGTGCCACGAAGTGGTCGAAGAGCCGGTCTGCGGTGTGGTCGGCGAACAGGTCGGTGTTGTACTGGAGGGCGGCGCGCCAGTCGCCGTCGCGGCGCACGATCTCCAGGACGAGGTCGAACTTGGAGGTACCGGCGTCGACGTCGAACGGCCTGACGCGAGCGGCTCCCATACGGGTCTGCGGGATCTCGACGTTGCCGAACGAGAACACCGTCTGGAACAGCGGGGTGCGGGAGAGGTCGCGGGCGGCGCCGGTCTCCTCCACCAGGCGTTCGAACGGCACGTCGGGGTGGGCGTAGGCGTCCAGGCAGGTCTCCCTGACACGGGCGAGGAGTTCGGTGAACGTGGGGTCCGAGGACAGGTCGGTGCGCAGCACCAGGTTGTCGACGAAGAAGCCGACGATCCCTTCGAGTTCGGGCCGGCCGCGCCCGGCGAGGGGCGAGCCGACGGCGAGGTCGCGGTGACCGCTGTACCGCTGTAGCAGCACGTAGTAGACGGCGAGCAGGACCATGAACAGGGTGGCGCCCTCGCGCCGCCCCAGCTCCTCCAGGGTGCGCAGCACGTCGGCGGGGAGGGTGCGGGCGCGGACGGCCCCGCGGAAGGTCTGCACGGGCGGGCGGGGATGGTCGGCAGGCAGGTCCACCACGGGCAGGTCGCGCAGCCGCTCCCGCCAGTGTGCGAGTTGGGCCGCCGCCTCCGGGGAGTCCTGGCGGGTCCGCTGCCAGGCGGCGTAGTCGGCGTACTGGATGGGCAGCGGCGGAAGGTCCGGTTCCCGGTCTTCGGTCAGCGCCTCGTAGCAGGCGACCAGTTCCCGGACGAGGACGGAGACGGACCAGCGGTCGCAGACGGCGTGGTGGAGCACGAAGGAGAGGACGCGGTGGTCTTGGCCGGTGTGCAGCAGCGTGAGGCGCAGCAGCGGTGCCCGGGCGAGGTCGAAGGGGCGGGTGGCCGCGGTGCGCAGCAGACGTTCGGTCGCGTCCCGGCGTTCCGCCTCCGACAGGTGCCGCAGGTCGGTCCGTTCCACGGGGACGGTGACGTGCGGTGCGATCGCCTGGCGGAGCTCTCCGTCGACCTCGACCAGGGCTGTGCGGAGGCTTTCGTGCCGGTCGGCGAGCCGGTCGACGGCGCGCTGGAGGGCGTCCTCGTCGACGGGGCCGTCCAGGGCGACGTGCCCGGACATCAGGTAGGCGGTGGCGCTGCCCGGGTCGAGGCGGTGCAGGAACCACAGCCGGGCCTGGCCGAGTGAGGCGGGCAGCACTACGTGGCCGGGCGCGGGCCCGCCGGTCCCGGCGGTGCGGGGCAACGGCTCGGGGCCGTCGCCGACAGCGGTGGCCGGGGCTGCGGCCCCGATGTCCGGGGTGGGTTTCTCCCGCGTCGTGTCGGGGGTGCGGGCGGGGTCGGCGGTTTCGTCGAGCCGGGCGGCGAAGGCGGTGACCGTGGGGTTGTCGAACAGGGTGCGGACGGGGATCTTGCGTCCGAGGTGTTTGCCGAGCCGTGCGACGACGCGGCCGGCGAGGAGCGAGTGCCCGCCCAGGTCGAAGAAGTCGTCGTCGGTCGTCACGGTGTCGAGCTTGAGCACGTCGGCCCAGAGTTCCGCGATGCGCCGTTCGGTGTCGGTGCGGGGTGCGACGGAGTCGTCGGTGCGCTGGCGCGAGGAGCCGTCCAGGTCGGGCAGGGCCCGGCGGTCCACCTTGCCGTTGGGGGTGCGGGGCAGGGCGGGCAGCACGGCCACGACGGCGGGCACCATGTACTCCGGGACGCGGCTGCGGGCGAATTCGCGCAGCGCGGCGGCGAGGGCGCCGGGGTCTTCGGGCATGGTGACGGGTTCGACGTAGCCGACGAGCCGCCGGTCGCCGGGGGTGTCCTCGCGGAGGACGACGACGGCGGTGCGGACGTCGGGGTGCTCGCGCAGCACAGCGGTGATCTCGCCGAGTTCGACGCGGAATCCGCGGATCTTGACCTGGGAGTCGGCGCGTCCGACGAACTCCAGGCGGCCGTCGCCGCGGTACCGCACCAGGTCGCCGGTGCGGTACATGCGGGCGGCCGGGTCGTCGGGGTCGGGCAGGAAGTGCTGGTCGGTCAGCTCGGGCATCCCGTGGTAGCCGAGGGCGACGCCGGGGCCGCTGATGTGCAGCTCGCCGGTGACGCCGACGGGTACGGGCCGGCCTGCCCGGTCCAGTACCCGGAAGCGGGTGTGGGCGAGGGGGCGGCCCAGAGGGACGGGAGCGTCGTCCTCGCGGACGCGGTGGCAGCTCGCCCAGACGGTGGTCTCGGTGGGCCCGTAGACCTGCCACGCCTCGACCCCGGCGGCGGCCATCCGGTGGGCCAGGCCGGGGTCCAGCGGTTCGGCACCGCACAGTCCGCGGAACGGGTGACGGGCCCGCCAGCCGGTGTCGAGCAGCAGTTGCCACGCGGCGGGGGTGGCCTGCCAGTACGTGGCGCCGGTGGCGGTCATGCGGGCGGCGAGACGTTCCCCGTCGACGGCTTCGGCGCGCGGCACCAGGGCGATCGTGGCGCCGGTGGTGAGCGGAAGGAAGAAGTCGAGCACGGACATGTCGAAGGCATGTGTGATGGTCGCGGCGACGATGTCGGTCTCGTGGAGGCCGGGTTCGCGGCGCATGCAGTCCAGGAAGTTCGGCAGCCGCCCGTGCGGGATCATCACGCCCTTGGGACGGCCGGTGGATCCGGAGGTGTGGATGACGTAGGCGAGGTCGTCGGGGCCGCCAACCGGCTCCGGGTCGTGGCCGGACTCCGCCGCGGCCGGGTCCGGTTCGTCGTCCAGGCAGATCGCCTCGGCGTCGTGGCCCGGCAGGGCGGCGGCGACGCCGCGATGGGTGAGCAGCACCGACACGTCCGTGTCCCGGAGCAGGAACCGGACGCGTTCGGCCGGGTAGGCGGGGTCGACCGGCACGTACGCGCCGCCGGACTTGAGCACGGCGAGCAGTGCGACCAGCAGGTCGGGGGTGCGTTCGGTGCATACGCCGACGCGGCTGCCGGGGCGGACGCCACGGCGGCGCAGCAGGTGGGCGAGGCGGTTGGCGCGGGTGTTGAGCTCGCGGTAGGTCAGCGCGTGGTCGTCGAGGAAGACTGCCGTACGGTCGCCGACGCGGGCGGCCTGTTCCTCGATCATGCGGTGCACGGGCAGGGTGCGGCGGGGTGCGGAGGTGTCGCCGCTCCCCCATGCGTCCAGGAGTGCCGCCTCCGATGCGGGGAGCGCGGGGAGGGCGGTCAGGCGGCGGGACGGGTCGGCTGCGGCCTCGCGCAGCAGCAGGGTGAGGTGGTCGAGCATGCGGTCCGCGGTGTCCGCGGTGAACAGCGCCGTGTCGTAGTGGAGTTCCACGTGAAGGCCGCCGTCGCCGTGGGGGACGAGGGAGAGGAACAGGTCGACCTTGGCGGTTCCGGTGTCCACGGGCACCGGCTCGACGGCAAGGCCGCCCATGCGCAACCGGTCCGACGGCGTGTTGCCGAGCATCAGCCACACCTGGGCGAGCGGGGATCGGGACAGGTCGCGTTCGGGTTTCAGCTCCTCCACCAGTCGCTCGAAGGGCAACCCGGAGTGGGCGTACGCGCCGAGGCAGGTCTCGCGGGAGCGGTCCAGCAGTTCCTCGAACGTGGGGTCGCCGGTGAGGTCGGTGCGCAGCACCAGGGTGTTGATGAACATCCCGATGAGGTTCTCCAGCTCCGGCCGGTCGCGGCCGGCGACGGAGGTGCCCACGGGAATGTCCTGCTGGCCGGAGTAGCGGGAGAGCAGGACGCAGTAGGCGGCGTGGAGCACCATGAAGAGGCTGGCGCCGCGTTCCCGGGCCAGGTCCTCCAGACCGGTGACGAGGTCGGCGGGCAGCCGGGTGGTGCGGACGGCGCCGCAGAAGGACTGCGTCGGCGGGCGGGGCAGGTCGGTGGCGAGTTCCAGGACGGGCAGGTCGTCCAGGGTCATGCGCCACCAGGCGAGGTCACCGAGGAACGCACCGTCCTCGAGCCTGCGCTGCTGCCAGGCCGCGTAGTCGCCGTACTGCACCGGGAGGTCGGGCAGATCGGGTGGGGCCCCGGTCGTCTCGGCCTCGTAGCAGGCGGCGAGTTCGCGGACGAAGACGGCTCCGGACCACATGTCCCCGACGCCGTGGTGGAAGGTGACGACGAGGACGTGGTCCCGGTCGGCGAGCCGGACCAGGGTCACCCGGGCCAGCGGCGCCGCGTCGAGGCGGAACGGGGTGGATGTCTCCCGGGTGAGGACGTCCCGCAGCGCGGCGTCGAGGTCCTCCGCCGCGGACAGGTCGCGTCGGCTCACGGGCAGCCGGCCGGAGGGGTGGACGTACTGCACGGGCTCGGCGCCGTCCAGGCCGAAGGAGGTGCGCAACGTCTCGTGCCGAAGGACCAGGGCGTCCACCGCGCGCTGCAGCGCCTCCTCGTCCAATGGTCCGCGCAGGCGGGCGGCGCCATGACCGAGGTAGGCGGCGGCGCTCCGGGAGTCGAGCTGGGCGAGGAACCACAGCCGCTGCTGGCCGGAGGACATGGGCAGGATGCTGGGCGCCTCGTCCTGTGCCGTCGACGCGGCTGCCGGGTCGGTCCGCTCCGTGGTCACGTCAGTTCTCCTCGTCGTTCCCGGGTGCTTCGGCGTCGGCGGCGGTCGCGGGCCGGCGGGGAGTGCGGGGCACCGCGACGAGTTCGGGGGCGCCGGAAGCCGCACGGGCATCCCCGGTCTCGCGCAACTCGCGGGCGAACTCGGCCAGCACCGGCCGTTCGAAAAGGGTGCGCACCCTTACGTCGCGGCGCAGCGCGGACTTGAGCCGGCCGGTGACGCGGGTGGCGAGCAGGGAGTGGCCGCCGAGGGCGAAGAAGTCGTCGTGTGCGCCGACCCGTTCGACCTCCAGCACCTCGCTCCACACCTCGGCGATCCGCCGTTCCAGGTCGTCGCGGGGCGCCACGTAGGCGCCGGCCGCTGCCGAGCGACCGGTGCCCGGGGCGGGCAGGGCAGCTCGGTCGACCTTGCCGTTGGCGGTGAGCGGCAGGACGTCCAGCAGCACAACGGACGCGGGCACCATGTACTCGGGGAGGTTGCGGCGGGCCCGTTCCAGCAGTTCGGTGCCGGTGGGCCCGGGCTGCCGCCCCTCGCCTCGCGCGTCGCCGACCGCCGTCTGCGGACCGTCCGTGTCCGGTTGTGGGATCACCACGTAGGCGACGAGCCGCACGTCGCCCTCTGCGTGCTCGCGCGGAACGACGACGGCCTCGCGGACGGCGGGGTGCCCGGCCAGCACCTCGGCGATCTCGCCGGGTTCGACTCGGAAGCCGCGGATCTTGACCTGGTCATCGACGCGACCGAGCACCTCGAGGGTGCCGTCGTCCAGCAACCGGGCGAGGTCGCCGGATCGGTACATGCGGGCGTCGCCCCCGGTGAACGGGTCGGGAAGGAAACGCTGTCGCGTCAGTTCGGGCAGGTTGCGGTATCCACGGGCGACGCCAGGCCCGGATACGTGGATCTCGCCCGGCACACCCTGCGGTACGGGGCGCCCGTGGGGGTCGAGGAGCCGCAGCGTGAGGTCGGGCAGCGGGCGGCCGATGTTGCTGCGCACCCCGGACAGGACGTCGGACCGGGTGACCCGGTGGAACGTGGCGTGCACGGTCACCTCGGTGATGCCGTAAAGGTTGACCAGCTGCGGCTCGTCGTCGCCGAAGCGTGCGAACCAGGGTTCCAGAGCCGGCACGTCCAGGTACTCGCCGGCGAACAGCACGTAGCGCAACGGCGGTTGCACGCCGTCGGTCTCCAGCGCGTGCCGCGCGTACGGGTGGAAGGCCGAAGGTGTCTGGCTGAGGACGGTGACGCCCTGTTCCGCGAGGAGCTCGTGCAGCGCGTCGGGGGCGCGCACGGTGTCCCGGGGGACGACGACCAGGCGGGCGCCTTCGGCGAATGCGCCCCACATCTCGTAGACGGAGACGTCGAAGGCGTAGGAGTGGCACATGCTCCACACGTCCGCCGGGCCCGTGTCAAGCAGCGTGCCGGCGCCGCGCACCAGACGCACCACGTTGGAGTGCGTCACCTCGACACCCTTGGGGCGGCCGGTGGAGCCGGAGGTGTAGATGACGTAGGCGAGGTCGGTGGGCGTGGCACCGGTGTCCGGGCGGGTCGGGTCCTGGTCCGCGAGAGCATCCGCGTCCTTCTCCAGGTGGACGAGGGTGCCTTCGAAGGCGGGCGCGCGGTCGGCGGCGGCGTCGTGGGTGACGAGCAGGGCGGCGCCGGAGTCGGCGAGCACGTGCGCCATGCGGGAGGCGGGCTGCGCCAGGTCGAGCGGCACGTAGGCGGCTCCGCTCTTCAGCACGCCGAGGACGGCGGCCACCATGTCCACGGACCGCTCCAGGCAGAGGCCGACGCGCTCCTCGGGGCCGGCCCCGAGGGCGACCAGGTGCCGGGCGATGCGGTTGGCACGCTCGTCGAGCTGCCGGTAGGTGGCGGTGTCGTCGCCGCACACCACGGCGACCGCGTCGGGGGCGGCGTCCACGCGGCGGGCGAACACCTCGTGCAGCAGGTCGTCGCCGTCCACGGGGTCCGGACGGTGCCCGCCGTCCAGCAGTCGTACGCGTTCAGCCGCCGTGTAGGGGTCGATGTCGCCGAGGCTGCGGCCGGGGTCGTCCGCCATACCGCCGAGAAGGTGCTGGAAGTGCCCGAGGAGGCGTTCGGCGAAGGGGGCGGGGAAGCGGCGCCGGTCGTGCACCAGCCGGGGCGGTAGGTCCTCCTGGGGGAAGACCACCATGGTCAGCGGGTAGTGCGGTCGGCCGTCGTAGGCGAAGTCGGTGATCTCCAGACGGTGCAGGGCCATCTCGGGAGCGGGAGTGTTCTCGAACGCGAGGTCGGTCTCGAAGAGCTGTGTTCCGCCGGGGAGTCCGGCCCATCGGGGGAAGAGGTGCAGGGGGACGTCGGCGTACTCGCGAGCCTCGGTCATGGCGTCCTGGAGGCGGCGCAGCCAAGGCAGCAGCCGCTGGGCCGGGTCGATGCGGGCCCGCACCGGGGTGGTGGTGATCATCGGGCCGACGATGGTCTCCGCGCCGTGCAGGTCGGACGGCCGGTGGGTGGAGGTGGCACCGCTGACCACGTCGTCGCTGCCGGTGTAGCGGCCGAGCAGCAGCAGCCAGGCTCCCTGCACCAGGGTGTTGAGGGTCAGCCGGTTGTCGCGGGCGAGGCCGTCGAGGTCGCGGACGAGCGAGCCGAGGTGGCGGTCCGGGACGAAGGCGTGGGTGGGGCCACCGTCGTCGGGCGCGGTGGGCCCGGTGTCGAGCCGCTGCGGCGCGGCGCCGGCCAGTTCCCGCCGCCAGAACTCCTCGGCGCGACCGGTGTCGCGGCGCTTCCACCAGGCGACGTAGTCCCGGTACGGGCGGGCACCGGGGAGCTGGGGCGCCCTCCCGGCGCAGCGTGCGGCGTAGGCGGCGGCGAACTCCTGCAGCACCAGGCCGAACGACCAGCCGTCCATGACCAGGTGGGGGAAGCTCCAGAAGAAGCGGTGCAGCTCGTCCTCGAGCCGGATCAGGGCGAGCCGCATCAGCGGGGGCCGCCGCAGGTCGAAGCCGAGGCGGCGTTGTTCGGCGCGGAACTCCTCGTAGCGTCCCTCCCGTTCGGCGGGGGGCACGTCGCGCCAGTCGTGGTGCCGCACCGGCACCTCGACGCGGCGGTGCACGGCCTGGAGGGACCTGCCGACCTCCTCCCAGTGGAAGCCGGTCCGCAGGATCGGGTGCCGGGCGGCGAGATCCTGCCACGCCTTGAGGAACGCGTCCGGGTCGAGGGGGCCGCGGAGGGTGAAGGAGAGCTGCTCCACGTAGACGCCCGAATCCGGGGTGAAGAGGCTGTGGAAGAGCATCCCCTCCTGGACGGGGGTGAGTTCGAAGACGTCCTGGAGGTTCTCGGGCTTCATCGGGTCTCCTCCGCGTGTCGGGTCGGCCGCGCTCCGTGGGCCGGGGGTGCGTCGTCGCCCTCGGGCACGCCGGTACGTGCGTCGCCTTCCGCGTCACCCCTACCGCCGTCGTCACCGGCGAAGGCGCCGAGGAACGCGGTGAGGGTGTCCTGGTCCAGACCGGCGAGCGGGAAGTCGCCGGGGTCGAGGACCGCGGTGCCGGTGTCGCGGCAGTGCGCGGCGATCCGCCGGAAGGCGCCGGGGAGGGCCTCGTTCAGGTCCGCCAGGCGACGGGCGGCCGCCTCGTCGGCGTGACAGGTCAGGGTGGTGTGCAAGCGTCCGGCCTCCATGCGGGTGTCGAAGACGACGGGGTGGCCGGAGGCGTCGAGCCGGGGCGGACCCGCGAGGTCGAAGGGGCCGTCCGGCGCGAGGTCGAGGGCACCCAGGTGGCGGACCAGGATCTGGGACGCGGGCTTCTCTGCCGCGGGCGTGGCGTCGTCGCGCAGGTTCTTCACGGAGCGCAGGAGCGCGTCGGCCGGGGCGTCCGCCCCGTTCTCCGCCGGTGGGCCGGGGGCGGTCTCCGGGGCGGGGAGGAGCGCGGTGAGGAGGGTGCTGAAGCTGCCGGCGGGGATCCGGGCACGACTGTCCTCCTCCTCGAACTCCCGCAGGTCGTCCTCCACGTCGCAGCGCAGCGCCTGCCGGTGGCCGGTTGCGCCGGCGGCCAGCGCGAGGGCGGCGACCGCCGTCCGCGCGGGCGTGAGCCGGTAGGTGCTCGCCACACCGTGCTGCAGGTCCGCCGTCTCCTCCTCGGTGAGGGCGGTGTCCAGGGCGTGCAGGGCGTGCCGGGTGCCGGCCGTGGCGCCGAGGTCGACCAGGTCGGCGCTCTCCTCCCCGGCGCCCTCTCCCCCGACGGCTTCCGGTACGGGCGGTGGCGCGTCGGCGGGGGCTTCGGTGGCCAGTGCGGTCAGGGCGCGGGCCTGCTGGTCGTCCGGGGCGGGCAGCGCGGGTTCGGATTCGTTCCGTACCGCTCGAGCGGCCCGGTCGAGGTCGCCGAGCAGCGCCGGCCAGGAGGCGCCGTCCACCAGGAGTTCGTGCACCAGCCAGACCATGCGGCGGCCGTGGTTCCCGAGTTCGAACAGCGCCGCCTTGGTCACCGGCCCACCGTGGGGGCACAGTTCCTGGCGCATCTCCTCGACCATGCCGTGGAAGGCTCGCAGCCTGCGCGCGTCGGGCAGCGAGGTGAGGTCGATGTGCGGCACGGGAGGTGCGGCGTCGCCGGCCCGTACGAGGCCGCCGGTGCCGTCGGGGGTGGCGAGCCGCTGGTGCAGGGCGTTGTGCCGGGCGACGACGGCGGCGAGCGCGGTTTCCAGCTGTTCCGGGCCGACGTCTTCCGCCACCAGGAGTTCGGCGCGGTGCGCGCCCGCGGGGGTGCCGGGCGCGGCGGCCTCGAGCAGCCGGCGCTGGTGCCGGGTGGGGGGCGTGGTGGGCGCTTCGCCGGAGACGACCGCGCCCCGTGCTTCGAGGACGGCTGCGAGTTCGCCGAGCGTCTCGTGCTGGAAGAGGTCGGCGGCCGTGAAGTCGAGGCCCTCGGCGTTGGCGCGGGAGACGATCTGGACGCCCATGATGGAGTTGCCACCGACGGAGAAGAAGTTGTCGTGCGGGCCGATGCCGGGGACGCCGACGACCTCGGCGACGATCTCGGCGAGCCGGGCCGCGACGGGGCCCGCCGCGGCGCCGTCGGTCCCTGCGGCGGCACGTGCCGGGTCGGGCAGGGCGGAGCGGTCGACCTTGCCATTGGCGCTCAGCGGCAACCGGTCCAGAACGAGTAGCGCGGTGGGCACCATGTAGGCGGGCAGGGCCGTCTCGGCGAGTGCCGTGACCTCGTCGACGAGCGACTCGTCGGATTCGGGCGTGCGGGCGTCCGGGTCGGCCTCGGGCACCAGGTAGGCCACCAGGCGGCGGTTGTGGCGGTCCCCGGGGGCGGCGGCGAGAGCGGTGCGCACGCCTTCGTGGCGGGTGAGGACGTTCTCGATCTCGCCGAGTTCGATACGGAATCCACCGACCTTGACCTGGAAGTCCTCGCGGCCGAGGAACTCCAGCGTGCCGTCCGGCAGGCGCCGTCCGAGGTCTCCGGTGCGGTAGAGGCGCTCCCCGGTGTCCGGCCGGGTGACGAACGAGGCCCGGGTGCGCTCCTCGTCGCGCCAGTAGCCGAGGGCGAGGCCGTCGCCCCCGATGAACAGCTCGCCGGTGGCCCACACGGGGCAGGGCTCCATCCGGTCGTTGAGGACGTGGAAGGTCTGGTTGCGCAGGGGGGTGCCATAGGGGACGGATTCGCGGTCGGTGTCGTCCGGGTCGATGGGGTGGTAGATGGACCACACGGCCGCCTCGGTGGCGCCGCCGAGGCTGATCGGGCGGGCCTGCGGGGCCACGTCGCGCAGGCGGGAGGCGAGGTCGAGGGGTATCCAGTCACCGGACATCAGCGCCAGCCGGAGGGGGTTGGTCTCCGGGGAGGCGGCGTCCTTGTCCTCCTCGGCGGGCCGGCCGGCGAGGTGTTCGACGTACATGCGCAGTAGGGCCGGCACGCTGTTCCACAGCGTGACGCGGTGGCGGTGCACCAGTTCGTCCCAGTGCGCGGGGTCCCGGCTGGTGCCGGGGCGGGGCAGCACCAGCCGGGCGCCAGCACCGAGCACGCCGAACACGTCGTAGACGGACAGGTCGAAGCTCAGCGAGGAGAGGCCGAGGACGGCGTCCCCGGGGCCGACGCCGAACCGTTCGTTGATGTCCTCCAGGGTGTTGAGGGCCGCCCGGTGGGAGAGCATCACACCCTTGGGCTCGCCGGTCGAGCCGGAGGTGAAGATCACGTAGGCGAGGTCGTCGGGCACCTGCACGGCCTCGGGCGGGGTGCCGTCGGCGCCGGGCCCCTCCGGGTCGGCACCGAGGTCGACGGGCACCTCGCGGGCGCCGCCGGGCCAGGTGCGGTCCGTGCCGCCGGCGGGGGTGAGGACGAGCCGCACCTCGCCGCGTGCGCACAGGTGGTCCTGCCGCTCCGGGGGCAGTCCGGGATCGATCGGCAGGTAGGCGCCGCCGGCGAGCTGCACGGCGAGGGCAGCGACGATCTGCTCGCAGCCTTTCTCCAGGGCGACGGCGACGAGCCGGCCGGGCCCCGCGCCGAGGCCGCGCAGACGGTGCGCGAGGGCGCAGGCGTGGGCGCGGAGCCGTCCGTAGGTCAGCTCGCCGTCGTCGGCGGTGACCGCGACGCGGTCGGGGTGCTCCTCGGCCCGGGCCAGGAGGGCGGAGTAGAGGAACCCCTCCGGCAGCGGCCCCTCGGTCGCGTTGGCCCGCTCGATCAGTGCGCGCTGCTCCGCCGGGAGCGGGCATCGAGCGGCGTCGCCCCAGGCCGCGTCGGAGTCGGCGAGGCGTTCCACGAGGTGGTGGAAGGAGTCGAAGACGGCGTCGATCACGCCCTCGGGGAAGAGGCGGCGCAGCCAGTGCCAGCTGAGCTGTACACCGTCGGCGTTCTCCATCACGGCGAAGTCGAGCCAGACCTGCGGGGTCTGCGCGATCTCGTGCAGCATCGCGCCGAGCCAGCCGAACATGGAGGCGTCCTCGGCCTCGTTCTCCTGCACCAGGGTGCTGGTGAAGACCACGGGCATCACCGAGCCGCTGGTGCCGCCGCGCAGCCGGGCCATCTCGCGGAGGATCTCCACACCGTTCAGGTAGCGGTACTCCAGGTCCTCCCAGCTCTGCCGCTGGAGCGCGGCGGCGAGTTCACCGACGCTGAGCCCGGTGGACAGGTCGACCGGCAGCAGGTCGAAGGACGCGAACTCGCCGACCAGGTCGCGGACGTCCTCGTGCACCTGCAGCCGGTTGATGACAGTGACGTTGAGGCTGAAGCGGGCCGAGCGGGACCAGGTGCCCAGCGCCACCGCGTAGGCGGCCAGCAGGGCGGCGGAGGGAGTGACGCCCGCCGCGGCGGCCCGGTTGCGGAAGGCCTGCCAGCGGTCGGCGGGGACCTGCGCGTCGCGGGCGGTGAAGTCGGGGTCGGTCAGTGAGCCGGGGTTGAGCGCCAGCGGCAGCGCGGGGCCGGGCGGCAGCGCGGCGACCCGATCGCGCCAGTACTCCAGGGAGCGGCTGTAGAGCGCGGTGTCGCGGACGCGCTCGGAGGCGAGAACGTAGTCGCGGTAGCTGACGCGCAGCGGCCGGATCTCGTCCGCACGGTCCTGGTAGTAGCGGCGCCAGTCGCGCACCAGCAGGCGGATGCTGCCGATGTCGGCGATGAGCAGGTCGAAACTGAGGTGAAGCCGGATGCGGTCGCCGGGCAGCAGGGTTACCCGGACGTCGAAGAGGGGCCAGGTGTCGGCGGGCCGGACCTCGTGGGACAGGGTGTCCCGCAGTGCGGTCAGCTGTGCCTCGGCGTCCTCGGCACCGGCCTGGCGCAGGTCGAGACGGGCAACGGTGTAGGGGCCGGTGTCCGGGAGGATGCGCTGGGTGCCGTCCCGGTCGATGACGGCGCGCAGCATGTCGTGCCGGTCGACGACGCGCTGCCAGGCGGCCTCCAGCCGGTCCAGGTCGATGCCGGGGTCGACGTCGACCTCCCAGTAGACGTGGGCGGCGATGTTGCCGCCCTGGAAGCTGTCCAGACGCCCGATCCACTGTGCCTGCTGCATCTCCGACAGCGGGAACGGTTCGTGCAGCCGGTCCGGGTCGGGTACGGCGGCGGGCAGCCGGTCGTCCGGAGCCGGGTCCTCGTCCGGGCTGGCGCCGTCGGCCTGCGGTGTGCCGCCGAGGAGGGCGGCGACGCCGGCGACGGTCGGCCCGGCGAGCAGGTCGGCCAGCCTGACCTCGGTGCCGAGAACGGACTTGAGGCGTTCCACGACGCGGGCGGCGAGCAGCGAATGGCCGCCGAGTTCCATGAAGTTGTCGTGGACGCCGACGGGGGCGACGCCGAGAAGCTCGCGCCAGATCGCGGCGATCTGGCGTTCGCGGTCGTCGCGCGGTGCGACGTATTCGGTGGTGAGTGCGGGCCGGGGGTCGCACGCCCCGTCCACGGCGGGTGCGTCCTGGGCGTCCGCCGGGTCGCCGTCGGGGACCTGGACCCGGTAGCCGTCGTGGCCGCCGGCAGGGGCGGCGGGCTCGATCCAGTAGCGTCGGCGTTCGAAGGGGTAGGTGGGCAGGGCGGTGCGGGGGGCGGTGCCGCCCTGCACACGGTCCCAGTCGAGGGTGGCGCCGGCCAGCCAGAGGCGGCCGAGGCCCTCGGTGAACCGGCGGGCGTCGTCGTCCTCCTCCCCCGGTCCGGGCAGCAGTGACACGGTGGTCGCGCCGCGTCCTCGGGCCGCTTCCCGGGACAGGGAGCACAGCGTGGAGCCGGGTCCGATCTCCACGAGGACGGCGGGGCCGGGTTCGGTCAGCAGGTCCACGCCCTCGCCGAAGCGGACGGGTTCGCGGATGTGCCGGGCCCAGTGCTCGGGGTCCCGCGCCTGTTCCGGCGTGACCCAGGTGCCGGTGCGGTTGGTGACGTAGGGGGTGTCGGGGGCCCGGAGGTCGAGGCCGGACAGGGCGGTGCGGAAGTCCGGGAGGGCGGGCTCGACCATGGCCGAGTGGAAGGCGTGCGAGGTGTGCAGCGGCCGGGTGGGGACGCCGTCAGCGGCGAGGACGTCGGCGAACGCCTGGATCCGGTCGTCGGGGCCGGAGACCACGCACAGTTCGGGGGCGTTGACCGCGGCGAGGGAGAGCCCGTCGGGCAGCCGGCGGCAGACCTCGTCCTCGGCCAGCGGCACGGACAGCATGCCGCCGGACGGCAGCTGCTGCATCAGCCGTCCACGTACGGTGACCAGGCGCAGCGCGTCCGGCAGGGTGAGTACGCCGGAGCGGCAGGCCGCCAGGATCTCGCCGACGCTGTGGCCGATCATGGCGTCGGGGGTGACGCCGACGCTGTCGAGCAGTTCTGCCAGAGCGTGGCCGAGGACGAAGAGCGCGGGCTGGGCGAGGTCGGTGCGGCGCAGCCGGGCAGCGGCCTCCGCGGGATCGGTGCCGGCGGCGGGGTGGACGATCTCCCGCAGGTCGAGGCCGAGTTCGGGGGCGAGCAGGTCGGCGCAGGCGTCGAAGTGCTCGCGGAAGACGGGTTCGCGCTCGTACAGCCGCCGCCCCATGCCGGGGTGCTGGCTTCCCTGGCCGGAGAACAGGAACACCACGCGGGGGTCCTCGGCGGCGCGGTGGGTGGCGACGCGGTCGGCGTCGCGGGTGCGGAGCGCCTCGCGGGCCTCGTCGGAGTCGCGGGCGACGACCAACCGCCGGTGACCGTGTGGCGTGCGGCCCTGCTGGAGTGTGGTGGCGGTGCCCGGCAGGTCGTCGGCGGCAGGGCCGGCGAGGGCGGTGGCCAGAGCGTCGGTCGCGGACTCCAGCGCGGTGGGGGTGCGTGCGGACAGGGGCAGCAGGAACAGGTCGCGGGTGAAGGGCCGGGACGGCGCGGCCGCGGGTCCTTCCTCCAGCACGACGTGGGCGTTGGTACCGCCCATGCCGAAGGAACTGACGCCGATACGCCGCGGTGTGCCGTCGGTCTGCCATTTCTCCAGTTCGGTGACAACACGGAATGGCGTGCGGTCCAGGCCGAGCTCGGGGTTGGGCTTGTCGAAGTGCAGGCTGGGGGCCAGCTCGCTGTGGCGGAGCTGGAGAACCGCCTTGATGAGGCCGGCGACGCCGGCGGCCTCCGCGAGATGGCCGACGTTGGACTTCACGGAACTCAGCGCGCAGCCGCCGGGCGCGGCGGGGCCGCGGCCGTAGACCCTGGCGAGGGCGGTGACCTCGATGGGGTCTCCTATGGGGGTGGCGGTCCCGTGCCCCTCGATCGCGCTCACGGTGTGGGGGTCGATGCCGCCCACGCCGAGGGCGCCGGCGATGGCGCGGGACTGGCCGTCGACCCCGGGCGCGGTGTAACCGACCTTCGCCGATCCGTCGTTGGTGACGGCAGAGCCCTTGATGACGGCGTCGACGCGGTCGCCGTCGGCGACGGCGTCGGACAGCCGTTTGAGCACCACGGCACCGACGCCGCTGCCGAACATGGTGCCGCTGCCCGCGGCGTCGAACGACCGGGTGTGGCCGTCAGCCGAGAAGATCATGCCCTGGCGGTGCAGGTAACCCGTCCCCTGCGGCAGCCGTACTGACGCGCCGCCGGCGACGGCGACGTCGCACTCGTGACCGAGCAGCCCCTGCACGGCCAGGTGGACGGCCACCAGCGAGGACGAGCACGCGGTCTGCACCGAGACGGCAGGGCCGTCCAGGTCCAGGCCGTAGCTGATGCGGGTGGCGAGGTAGTCCTTGTCGTTGGTGGTGAGAAGTTCGGTGGCGTCCGCGATGTCGGCGAAGCCGGGCCCGGCGGTGAGCAGGTGGGAGATCAGGTAGGTGGACAGGCTGCTGCCGGCGTACACGCCGACGGAGCCGGGGAACGCGGCGGGCACGCACGCGGCGTCCTCCAACGCGGCGTGCGCGGTCTCCAGCAGGATGCGCTGCTGCGGGTCGATCATGGCCGCGTCGCGCGCGTTGTAGCCGAAGAAGGCGGCGTCGAACAGTTCGGGGTCCTCCAGGACGGACGCGGCGCGCACGTACGCGGGGTCGGCGACGAGTTCGGCCGGCACGCCCCTCTCCAGGAGCTCGGCCTCGTCGTAGAAGCTGACGGACTCCTCGCCGCTGCGCAGGTTGTGCCAGAACCGGCCCGCGTCGGGAGCCCCTGGGAAGCGGCAGGCGATGCCGATGACGGCGATGTCGCCCGCGTCGTCGACCGGCTCCTGGGGAGCACTGCTCTGCTTTGGGGTCATACCGGGGGCTCCTCCTGAGGTGTGCGACGCCCTCGCCCGTGCAGCGGTGCTCTCGGTGGGGGCGGGCGGGTGCGGCAGGGCAGCGGGTGACGGGTGGAACGCGGGTCAGGTGCCGGGTGTGCCGTTCGGGGTGTGGCCGGTGGGCAGGTGGTCCTCCGGCTGCGGCTGCGCCGGGTCGTGGCCCGTCCCGACCTGCCGGTTCTCGCCGTCGACGAACACCACCTGCGGCCGGTGACCGTCGACCTCGTCGTCGGTGACCTGGGCGTAGGCGATGATGATGACGAGGTCACCGGTGTGGACGAGCCGGGCGGCCGCGCCGTTGATGCCGATGACGCCGCTTCCCGGCTCGCCCTCGATCACGTAGGTCTCCAGGCGTGCCCCGTTGTCGATGTCGACGACGTGGACGAGTTCACCGGGCAGCAGGTCTGCCGCCTTCATGAGGTCGGTGTCGATGGTGAGCGAGCCGACGTAGTGGAGGTCGGCCTGGGTGACGGTTGCGCGGTGGATCTTGGACTTGAGCATGGTCCGGTGCTTCATGGTCTCGCCCCGAGAGGTTGGGAAGGGTCTGCCACAACGTGAGGATGCCGAGGGCGCGGGTGGTGGTCGCACCCCCTTCGGCCCGTCCGTTCGCTCACCGGGCGAGGTGGTACGGCGGTCGTGGCTGCACTGGCACCGGCGGGGTGACCGTTCGGGTACCGGGAGGGTGGCCGAACGGCGCTGCGGGGTGCGGACCTCACGCGGCGGGTGGTGCGGGGAGACGGGCGGGGACGTGCCGGGAGCTGTGACGGTGTGCCGGGACGGCTGGCCGGGGTGTTGCGGTGCGTCACACGAAGGCGAGGCGTACGCATTCCGCCCGGAGCGACCCGTCGACGCGATCCGCGCCGGGGCGCCGCCCGGCAGGGCTCACTCGGCGGCGAGCCGCTCGCGGCGGGAGCGCGCCCCTCGCGGTTCCGCGACGAAGATCACGGTGAGGGCCGCGCCGGTCAGGTAGGCGGCCCCGCTCACGGCGAACCCTCGGTGGACGCCCGCGGTGAAGGAGTCGTCGACGGCCTCGCCGCGGGCGCCGTCGGCCGAGGGGCCGGTGCCGAGGCTGCCTTCCACCGCGTCGTGGACGAGTTGCCGGGTGTTCGCGGCGGACAGGCCGAGTCCCGCGGCGCGTTCGGTGAGCGCGCTGGAGAAGCCGGCTGCGACGACGGCGCCGATCACGGCCACGCCGAGGACGTTGCCCACCTGCTGGCTCACCATCGAGGTGGCGGAGGCGATGCCGGCCTTCTCGGGCGGCACACTGCCCATGAGCGCCGCGTTGGTGGGCGTCATGGTCAGGCCGACGCCCGCACCCAGCGGCACGAGTGCGAATGCCCACAGGGCGTACGGCGTGTCGGCGCCGATCGCGGTGAGCGCCAGCAGGGCGGTCCCGGTGGCCGCCTGCCCGACGGTCATGGGGAGGGCCGGGCCGTAGCGCGCCGCGAGCCTTCCGGCCACCGGTGCGGCCGCCGCGGCCGGGAGCAGCAGTGGCAGCATGCGCAGCCCGGCCTGGAACGGCGGGTACTCCTGTACCTGCTGGAGGAAGAGCGACAGGAAAAGGAACGAACTGAGCAGTCCGAACGCGCCCGCGAAGAGCACGGCGTTGCATGCGGCGAAGCGACGGTTGCGGAAGAGGCTGAGCGGCAGCATCGGCTGGACGGCCCGGTGTTCGGCGGTGAGGAACCCCAGCAGCAGCAGCGCCGCGGCGCCGAGCAGCCCCGCGATGGGCAGGGAGGACCAGCCCGCCTGCTCGGCCTCGATCAGGGTGTACGTCAGGCACCCCAGCCAGCCGATGCCGAGAAGCTGGCCGGGCAGGTCGAACCTGCGCCGCACCAAGGGGGTTTCGGCCAGCGACCGCCAGGAGGCGGCGAGTGCGGCCGCTCCGACCGGGCCGTTGAGCAGGAACACGCTGGGCCAGCCGAACCGGTCCACCAGCACGCCGCCGAGGACCGGCCCGAGGGGAAGGGCGACGGCCGAGACCCCGGCCCACAGCCCGATGGCGCGGGCGCGTTCGCCGGGTTCGGGGTAGAGCTGGGTGAGGATGGCGAGGGTAGCGGGCACGAACAGGGCCGCACCGATCCCCTGACCCACCCGGCCGGCGACGAGCGCGGCGAGGTTGGGCGCCGCCCCGCTCACCAGGGAACCGGCGGTGAAGACGGCCAGCCCCGTCAGGAAGACCCGTTTGCGGCCGAACCGGTCACCGAGCGAACCGCCGGTCAGCAGCAGGCAGGCGAAGGCGAGGACGTAGGAGCCGACGACCCACTGGAGTTCGGAGACGCCCGCGTCGAAGTCCCGGCGGATGCTGGGCAGAGCGAGGTTGACCACGGTGAGGTCGAGCATCGACATGAACTGGGCGGCGCACAGTGCTGCGAACGCCCAGGTCCGTCCCCTGCCGTCCATGAGTCCGGCCTGCCTCTCGATGCGGGTGTGGCGGGGCCGTCACCGCGCCGCGGCGACCCTAGGCGGGCGTGGGCGCGTGGTGCAGTCGCCGGGCGGGCGGCCGTTGGCGGTGCCCGGTCGGGCACCGCGCGGGCGGTACCGCGCGGTGCCCGACGGGCCGGGAGAAATGACCGGCTCCCGGGCCACGGTGCCGGGCCGTGCCCGCTCCTACGCTGTCGCGGGCGGGCTCGCGGAAACGGCCGGCGGACACTTACTCGGCATCCCGCCGGGTCCGCCCCGGCCTGCCCGGAAACCGGACGGAGGCGCGCCATGACCTACTCCCAGTCCCCCTCTCACGTCGTCGAGTCGCTGGATGCGGAGGTATTCCTGTCCGACCACCTCGGGCCGGGACGGCCGGTCGTGGTGCGCGGTGCGCTCGACGGGTGGCGGAAGCCGCCGCCCTGGCCGCTGGAGGAACTGGCCCGGCGGTTCGGGGAGCACGAGGTGACACTGTTCGACACGCTCTTCGCGCTGGAGGAAGTGGCCACCTTCGCCGAGTACGTGGAGGAGCACACCGGCGCGGCAGTGGAGGGCGTTCCGCCGTATCTGCGCTGGTTCACCCGGCAGAGCGAGGAACAGATGATGGAGGCGGACGCGGCGTTCACCGAGCTGGCCGACGAGTGGACGATGCCGTCCTGGCTGCCGCGCACGGACTACGTGTTCCCGCCCACGGCCGGGCCGGTGGACGCCTCGCGCGACCCCTTCCCCGCCCGCGGCCTGTTCGTGTGCGGCCGCGGGGGGCGTACGCGGTTGCACGTCGACCCGTGGGCCAGCGACGCCTGCCTGTGCCAGGTCACCGGTCGGAAGCGGTTCGTCATGTACGCCCCGGACCAGGGCGCGCTGCTGTCCGACGGGGACGGCGTGGTCGATCCGGACGCGCCGGACGAAAAACGCTTCCCCCGGTGGAAGGACGCGGTACCCACGCTCGACGAGGTGCTCGCGCCGGGCGATGCCATCTTCATCCCGGCCGGCTGGTACCACACGGCCGTCGCGCTGGACGACAGCGTGTCGCTGACCTGGAACTTCGCGCACCGCACCCACGAGGATCGGTTCGCGGCGCATCTGCGGGCCGGCGGCGACCGGGATCCGGTGGTCGCCTACTTCCTCAGGCCGACCGGTACGTCGTGAACGGCGGGCGGTGTGCGTGCGGCGAGGCGGCCTCTCGCTGCACGCACACCGCGTCGGCTGCGGATGACCCGTCGAGCAGGGCACGCACCGTGGGCGGATCGAGCCGGCCGGTGCTGGCGACGAACCGTCGCACCGAGGCGAACGGCCTGGTGGGGGCCGAGGCGAGGGGTCGCCAGGCGGCGAGGACGGCGGCGGGCGCCTCCACCGTCACCGGCCGATGTTCCCGCAGCAGAGCGTCCACCAGCGGGCGTTCGGTGCGGGTCACGGCGAGCAGCGGCCCGCCCTGCTGGAGTGCGGCCAGCACGGTGGCGCAGGCGTGCGCCCGGCCGAAGTCGAGGTGAACGAACGCGGTTCCCTCCGGTGACGGTCTCGCGAGTGCGCGGGCGCGCGCCCGCAGGTCCGCGGCGGGCAGCAGCCTTGGGCGGCCACTGCTCGGGTCGTGGAGGATCACACCGCGGTGGTGTCCGGTCCCCGTGGCAAGCCTGCCGGGGCAGTCGTCGGGGAGGGGTGGTGCCCAGACGGCCGTCGAATCGTCGATCGGGCCGAGGGTGTGCACCGTGGCGCACAGGGCGCGCACCCCGTCCTCCGCGTCGTGGAGGCGGTTGACACCCTCCACGTCCAGGAGCAGGTGCGGGCGGCCGAGCAGGGTGAGGCAGTGCATGACCCCCCGGCGCGGCAGCCGCGCGGGGAGCAGCGCCGGCACAGCGCCCGCGCGGAGCGTGCCGTAGAGCTGGGCCTGAAGGTCGACGTGATTCCGCCGCAGTACGGCGACCACGTCGCCGGGGCGGACGCCGGCCGCGGCGAGCCGCCCTGCGTGACGGTTCACCGCCGCGGCGAAGCCCGCCACGGTGTCCACCAGCCCGGCACCGGTGGTCCAGCGGACGTCGCTGCCGAGAAGCAGGTCGCCGTGGGCCCGCGCGGCCAGTTCGGGGACGCGGTCCAGCGGGGCTTCGCTGAGGGCGTGCACCGGGCCGCCCTCAGCCGCGGCGGCGGGCGGGCCGACGGTGCCGGGCGCGGGCACGGGCCCGTTCCAACGCGTCGTCGACGATGTCGGGGCCGGTCGCCGCGCCGGTCAAGTGCTCGGCGAGGCTGCGGATCGTCGGGTGCTCGAACATCGTCATCAGAGGGAACTCGCGGCCGAGTTCCCTCTGCAGGATGCGGTGGATACGGACGACGACGATGGAGTCCGCGCCCATGTCGAAAAAGCGGTCCCGGACGGTGACCCGGGTGCCTTCCTTCAGGGCGGCGCGGAAGACGGTGAGGATCCTCGCCTCGGTGTCGTTCTCGGCGCCGCCGTCCGCCGGACCGTCCTCGGTGTGCTGCGCGGCGGCCTCCTCGGCGATCCGCCGCAGCGCGGCCCGGTCGAGCTTCCCGCGGGCGGTGAGCGGGAGTTCGGGGATCTCGACGAACGTGGTGGGGACCATGTAGTCGGGCAGAGCAGCGGTGAGATGCCGGGGCAAAGCGTCGGCGAGCGGTTCGGGACCGGAAGCCGGAGTCGGCTCTGCGTCCTCGTCGGTGAGGGCGCCGCCGAGCATGCCGTGCAGGATCTCGGCGGAGTCGTCCAGGGCGAGGGCGTCGCGTAGTTCCGCGGTGTCCCGGACGAAGCCGACCTGGCAGAGCCCGATACCGCAAGCGGTGGCGTGGTCGTCCAGGAGCTGGGTCATCAGCCCGGCCTCGAGGAGGGTGAAGTCGCGGGCCCGTTTGCCGTACAGCGGCTCGACCGCACCGCGATGGGCGACGAGGAGGACGGTGAAGGCGGCGCGGTGGTGAGTCTGCCGGTTCTCCGGGGCGTGGACGGCGGCGTCGAGTGCGGCACCGGGCCGGATCTCCACCAGTCGGTGCCCGTCGGGGTCGTGGTAATAGGTGCCGCCGGGCAGTCCCTCCACGCGCCCCTCGGTGACGTGCAGGTACGTCTGGACCGGGTAGAGCGCGCCTGCTGAGGCGTAACGGTGCCGCGGCAGGGCGCCGCCGCCGTCGTGGGCGGCGCACAGCGGTTCGAGCAGGCGGCCGAGGGTGGACTGCGGCAGTACGCGGGTGTCGTAGTTGCGGCGGCTGCGGCGGACCGGTGGCGCGTCTTCCGGGGCTGTCCGGTCGGGGGCGGGCAGGGTGTGCGCGATGCCGTCGAGGTCGGTGCGCAGGCCGGGCCGGCGGGCCTTGAACGCCAGGCGTTCCAGCGGGTCGCTGAGGACGTCGCCCAGGGCCAGGTCATGCAGGTCGTCGTCCGAGCCGTCGGGCTCCCCCCGCGACGGGTCCGCCGCTTGGCCACGGCGTGCGGGGACGACGACGGCCGCGAGGCGGAGACTCTCGGGGGTGTCGCCGACGGGGGTGACGGCAGCGGCGCGCACTGCGTCGTGGCGCAGCAGTGCCGCCTCGATCTCGCCGGGTTCGATGCGGTGGCCGCGGATCTTCACCTGGTGGTCCTCGCGGCCGAGTATCTCGATCTCACCGTTGGGGAGCCGCCGGCCGAGGTCGCCGGAGCGGTAGAGGCGACGTCCGGTACGGGGGTGGACGACGAAGGACGCTGCGGTGCGCTCGTGGTCGCGCCAGTAGCCGTCGGCGAGCCCGCTGCCGCCGATGTACATCTCACCGGTCACCCAGAGCGGGCAGGGCTGCATGCGGTCGTCGAGGATGTCGATGGTGTGGTTGCGCATCGGCAGTCCGTACGGGATCACCTCCCGGTCGTCCTCGGTGACGTCGTGGGCCACGCACCAGATGGCGGTCTCGGTGGGGCCGCCGGAGGCCACCACACGCGCGCGCGGTGCGGCCGCGCGCACGCGCCCGGGCAGGTCCAGCGGGATCCAGTCGCCGGAGAACCAGACCAGGCGCAGCGCCGACAGGCCCGCGTGGGCCGGCTGTCCGTCGCCGTCCGGGTTGCCGAGGTGTTCCAGCAGCATCCGCATCAGGGCAGGCACGGAGTTCCACACGGTGACGCCGTGCTCGGCCATCAACTCCAGCCAGCGAGCCGGATCCTTGACGGCCCCGGGCTCGGGCAGGACGAGCGCGCCGCCGCTGCGCAGCACGGCGAAGAGGTCTCCGGCCGAGAGATCGAAGCTGAGGGCGGAGAGCGCGAGGGCCCGGTCCTGGTGAGTGAGCGCGGAGCGGTCGGCGAAGTCGGCGACGGTGTTGAGCACGGCCCGGTGGGACTGGGCGACGCCTTTGGGTTCTCCGGTGGAACCTGAGGTGTAGAGGACGTAGGCGAGGTCGTCGGGCCGCTGCACAGTGGGCAGCGGCGTGCTGTCGCCGGTCGTGTCGTCCAGGTCGACGGGAATCTCGGTCGTTCCCTCCGCGATCGGGTGGGAGGTTCCGGCGGTTGGGGTGAGGATCAGGCGGGCGCCCGAGTGGGTGAGCAGCCTGCTTCGGCGCTCGACCGGCAGGTCGGGGTCGAGCGGCAGGTAGGCGGCACCGGACAGGTGGACGGCGAGGACCGCGACGATCTGCTCGACGCTCTTGCCGAGTTCGACGGCGACCAGCGTGCCGGGGACGGCGCCGGCCTCGCGTAGCGTGCGGCCGATCCGGCAGGCGTGCTGGTACAGCTCTCCGTAGCCGAGGGTGCGCCCGCCGGCGATGACGGCGGTGTGCTCGGGGTGCTCGGCGGCGTGCCGGGCGACGGCGGTGCACAGCAGTTCGTCGGGCAGGTCCCCGGCGGTGTCGTTGGCCCGGTCGGCGATCTCGCGGTGCGCGTCGGGCAGGACATCGACCGTGTCGGCGTCCCAGGCGGCCTCGTCGTCGGCGAGGGCGTGGACCAGGCGGTCGTAGGCGGCGAACATGTCGTCCATGACGCCGGGCGGGAACATCGCCTCCACGGCGTCCCACTTGTAGGTGAGCGCGCCGCGGTCCTCGTACACCTGGTGGTCGAGGAGTACCTGAGGGGTCTGCGAGACAGCGTGCACGGTCTCGCCGAGCCAGTCGGCACCGAGGTCGCCCTGGCTGAAGTCCTGGTCGCGGCCCTGCTCGCGGGCGCTGGCGAAGACGATGCCGGCGTAGGCCCCGGCGGACACGCCGCGCTCGCGGGCGATCTCCCGCATCATCTCGACGCCGCTGAAGAACCTGTGGTCCAGGTCGCGCCAGAGCTGGTGCTGGATGCGGTCCGCGAGGGCGAGGAAGCCGCCGCCGGGCCGCAGGTCGACCTCCAGCAGCGTGACGGAGGTGAAGTCGCCGATGATCAGGTCGATGTCGGGATGCAGCGGGTGCCGGTTGAACAGCGGCACGTCGATGGTGAAGTGGCTGGTGCGGCTCCAGGCGCCGAGCACGGTGGCGTAGGCGGCGAGCTGGACGGCGGATGGCGTGATGCCCCGGGCGCTCGCCCGTTCCTTGACGCGGGCCCAGCGCTCGGCGTCGAGCCGGGAGATGCGGCGCCGGCGTTCCGGGCGGGCCTCCGGGGGAAGGCCGGTGCGGGCGACGGGCAGTTGCGGGTTGGGCGGCAGCGTGTGGACGCGATCCTGCCAGTAGGCCTTCGACCGGGCGTACGCCTCGGTGTCGCGCAGACCGCGCGCGGCGATCACGTAGTCGCGGAACGACACGGTCAGCGGTGGGAGTTCGGCCTCCGGGTCGGCGTACAGATCGCCGAGTTCCAGGAAGAACAGGCGGACGCTGGCGACGTCGGCGACGAGCAGGTCCAGGCTGACGTGGACGCGGGCGCGGCGGTCCCCGTGGCCGTCGCCGATCCAGGTGACGCGGACGTCGAACATCGGCCACTGGTCCAGCGGCAGGATCTGGTGGCCCAGTTCGTCGCGGACCCGCTCCAGATGCGTGTCGAGGTCCTCCACGCCGGCTCCGCGCAGATCGTATTCGGTGAGGGGCACCTCCCCCACGTCGGGGAGGATGCGCTGGTGCCCCTCGGCGGAGACGACGGCACGGAGCATCTCCTGCCGGTTCACCAGGGCGTTGAGGGCGGTTCGAAGGCGGTGCACGTCCAGGTCGGGGCAGTCGTACTCGGTGTAGAGGTGGATGGAGGACCCGCCCAGGTCGTAGGCGCTGCTGCGGCCGACGAGATAGCCGTGCTGGATCTCGGTCAACGGGAACGGTTCGTGCCGGTTGGCGGGGTCGGAGACCAGTTCGGGCCAATCGATGCCCTCCGCCCCGTCCCCGCGCAGGCTGGTCAGGATGCGCGTGACCACGTCCGAGACGCTGCCGCGGACGAAGTCGGCCATGGGAAGGGTGAGGTCGAAGTCACGGCCAAGGCTGTAGCGCAGCTCCACGATACGCAGCGACTCCAGCCCCAGCGCGATCAGCGGAGTGTCCTCGGGCACGTCGTCCGGGGCGACGGCGAGCGCGGCGCCGATGCGGCGGCGCACCTCCGCGGTGACGACCTGGGCGCGCAGTTCGGGAGCGAGGGCGAGTGCCATGTCGCGCAGCGGTGCGGCGGCACGCGCTTCGGCCGCCTCGGCTCGTTCGGTCTCCCCGGCCTTTTCGGGTACGTGTCGGGTGCCGTCGTCCGTCGGCGCGGGTCGGCCGCGCGGGGAGTCGCTGTGCAGGGCGTCGATCTCCCCGTCGAGGAAGGACTGCCGGCAGGTGGTGCGGCGGATCTTGCCGCTGCCGGTGGTGGGGACGAGGTCGGGCCGGACGAACAGCACGGTGTGCGGTTCGACCTCCTGTTCGGCGGTGATCCGGGTGCGGACGAGGCGACTCAGCTCGGCCAGGTCGGGCCCACTGTCGGTCTGTTCAACTCCCTGCACCACGACGAGGCGTTCGCCCTCTTCCGCGTCCACGGAGAACGCCGCGCCGGGGGCGGCGGCGAGCGCGGGGTGGGCGCGGCGCGCGGCGGCCTCCACGTCCTGCGGGTGGATGTTGCGGCCGCGGATGATGACGAGTTCTTTCAGCCGTCCGCACACGACGATGTCCTCGTCGTGGCGGAAAGCGAGGTCGCCGGTGCGCAGGTAGGGCCCGCCGCCGTCGGCGAGGCGTCCTTCGAAGGTCTCCTCGGTCTGCTCCGGGCGCTGCCAGTAGCCCTGGTTGACGACGTCGCCGCGGACCCATATCTCGCCGACCTCGCCGGGGCCGCATTCGGCGCGGGTCGCGGGGTCGACGACGAGCATTTGGAGACGGTCGTGCGCAGGACCGCAGCTCACGAGTTCCAGGGTGCGGCCGGCCCCTTGGGGGGCCTGCTGGGCCTTGCCCTGTTCCAGGGCGGCGGCGTCCACGGTGAGCGTCAGGGGGTCGGCGCCGCGGCGGCCGCAGATGCCGAGGGTCACCTCGGTGAGGCCGTAGCCGGGGAACCATGCCTCGGGGCGGAAGCCGTGCGGGCCGAAGGTCTCGGTGAACGCGTCGACGGTGCGTCGCTGGACGCGTTCGGCTGCGTTGAATGCCGAGTGCCAGCGGTCGAGGTCGAGCTGCTCGCGCTGCTCTCGGGTGACGCGCTCGACGCATCGGTCGTAGGCGAAGTTCGGTCCGCAGCTGAAGACGGGTGCGGTGGCGTCGGAGATCGCCTTGAGCCACCGGAAGGGTTCGGCGACGAAGTCCTCAGGCGCGAGCAGGGTGCAGCGGCCGCCGATGAACTGCGACATGGTCACCGTGCCCGCGATGCCCAGCGCGTGATAGACGGGCATCCAGGTGACGACCTCGGCGCCCTCGGGAAGTTCGGCCAGGTCACGGAAGACGCGGAGCTGTTCCAGCAGGTTGGCGTAGGACACCATGACGCCCTTGGGGTTCCCGGTCGACCCGGAGGTGTACTGCATCAGCGCCAGATCGTCGTCGCGGGTGGCGGGCGGCGTCCACAGCGCCGCGTCGGCGTGCGGCCCGTCCACGGCCAGCCAGGGGACGTCCGGTGCGCCGCCCGCCTGCCAGGCGGCGCGCAGTTCGTCCGTCCGTGAGCCGTGGCAGAGCACGGCCGCCACGTCGGCGTCGAGTCCGACCTGCACGAACCGTTCACCCTGCACCGTGTCCGGCGCGCCCTTGGGCGGGGCGCAGGCGACGACGCAGGAGCCCGCGTAGTAGCAACCGAACTGGCCGGCGACGAAGTCCTCGCCGGGTGGAAGCAGCACGAGGACGCGCTGCCCGCCCGCCCCGTGGTGTTGAAGGGCGGCCGCCGTGGCGCGTGCCCGGGTGTCGAGCCGCACCCGGGTCAGGTCCACGGGCGGCAGCTCGTGCCCGTCCCCCTCGTCGAAAGCGGTGAAACGGAACGCCGCCGCGTCCGGTTCCGCCTCGACGCGCTCACGGAGGATGTTGAGCAAGCCGTTGGTGCGGAGCCCCGTGTCGTTCGGGAGGCCGACAGTCATGACGCTGATCCCCAATCTCGACGGTCTCGGACGGTCGCGACGTGAGGCGGCCGTACGCGTCCGAGAGAAGGATGGGCGGGCATGGGACGCCCTCCCAGACCCGAGTGAGGTGACCGAACGGGCACCCGGGAAGGTCGCCCGACTGCCGCGCAGTTCGAGGCTGCCTGCTGCTCGCCTGCCGGCCGAAGGTGGGCGGGTGCCCGTCTCGCCCCCGTCGGGTGCGGCCGCCCGTCCCGGCGGCGGGACGCGGCGTCCCCAGCGGGGCCGCAGAGCGGGACCGGAGGGTGAACGATGCGCGTACTGGTCGCGGGAGGAGCCGGATTCGCCGGCTGGCACTACGTCCGCGGGCTGCTCTCGTGGCCGGGTGCGGAGGCAGGGCCGAGCGGTGGTTCCGGGGCGGGTGAGCGTGGCCCGCGGGTGACGGTGCTGGACACCGCGGCCTCCCACTCGGGCAAAGTGCGCGCCGAGTCGCTGGCGCGCGACCCGGCCTGCTCGTTCGTCCGCGGCGACGCGCGCGACGCTCGCCTGCTGGCCTCCGTCGTGCCGGGCCACGATCTGGTCGTGGACTTCACCGCCGGCACGACGGACGGGCACCCCGGGACCCCGGAGCCGACGTCCGTCGACGCCCGCCTGAGCGCGGTCCGCGCCCTGCTCGACGCCGCTGTGAGGGCCCGGGTGCCACGCTTCGTGCGGGTGTCGCATTCCGGGGTGTACGGCGAGGCCGGCACAGCTCCGTGGCCGGAGAACGCCCCGCTGCGGCCGGGCACGCCGCACGCCGCCGCCACCGCGGCCGGTGACTTACTGGCTCTCGACCGCCACCGCACGCACGGCCTGCCCGTACTGGTCGCGCGGGGCCCGGATGCCTACGGCGGCGGGCAGTCGCCCGACGCGTACGTGCCCCGTGTCCTGGGCCACCTGCTCAGCGGCTCGCGGGTGCCCGCTGAGGAGGGGCAGGACGACGCCCGCGAGTGGCTGCACGTCACCGACCTCTGCGCCGGTGTCCGGACCGCGGCGGAACACGGCCGAGCAGGCCGGGTCCACCACGTCGGCGGCGGCACGGTACTGACCGGTCGACAGCTCACCGCCCGTCTTCTGGACGTCTGCGGCGCCGGCTGGGACATGGTCGGCCACCGCCCCTCCACCGGGACGGGGAGGCGACACCCCGCGTTGGACGACGGACGGCTGCGAGCCCTGGGTCACCGTCCCCGTGTGCCGCTCGACGAGGGCCTGCAGGGCACCGCCCGCTGGTACGCCGACCACCCGCGCTGGCGGAGGACGGCCCGTGCCGCCTGAGCCGACCACCGACCCGTTGAGCCGGCCGTACCGGCGGATCAATCCGAACCCCAGAGAAGGAGAACGTCGTGAGTGTCAAACGATGGATGTATCAGGTGCTGTACCGGATCGGCGCGCCCTGGGAGGGCGGCGTACGCGAGAACCTCGTGCAACTGCTCGAGGTGGAGAAGCGCCTTTCACCCGACGAACAGAAGACCGTGCTGGACATGGGCTGCGGCAGCGGCACCTGCTCGGTCTACCTGGCCGAGCACGGGTTCGAGGTGACGGGCGTGGACTTCACGCCGATAGCGCTGCGCAAGGCGCGGCAGGCCGCGACAGCGGCCGGCGTGACGGACCGGTGCCGTTTCGTGCGCGGCGACCTGAGGTCGTCCCGCATCCCCGGCGTCGAGGGCACCTACGACCTGATCGTCGACTTCGGCACACTCGACGACCTCACCGGGCAGGACCGCCTGGACATGGCGGCGAACATCCGGCGCCATTCGCACCCGGGGACGCTGGTGGTGCTGTGGTGTTTCTACAGCAAGGGCGACCAGGACCTGCCCGTGTTCCGCTATTCCGGGGTCTCCAGGGCACTCAGCGGTCTGCGCCCGGGCGAGGAACAGGAACTGTTCGGCGAGGACTTCACGATCGAGCGGCTCGCCGAACCACCGGTGGACTCCAAGATGGCGTGCTTCCTGATGACCCGCAGGTGACTCTCTCGTCTGCCGTGGGATCACAGCCGGGTACGCAGTTCCCACAGCTCGGGGAAGAACCGCTTCTCCAGGGTCGAGCGCAGATACTGCGCACCGCTGGACCCTCCTGTCCCGGCCTTCGCGCCGATGACGCGTTCCACCATCAGTACGTGCCGGGCTCGCCACGTGCTGAAGAGTTCGTCGTGGTCCAGCAGCGCCTCGGCCACGGCGAGCACGTCGGAGGCCGGTGTCTCGGCCCGCAACAGCTCCGTGAGGTCGGGCTCCCCGCGCTTCTCGCACAGCGTCAGGAATGCCTCGTACAAGGTCGGTTCGGCCATGCGGCGACGGAGCCGGGTGCGCTCGGCGGCGTCGAGGTCGCCTCGCTCCACGTACCGGCTGTCCTTGAGCCCGGAAAGGAACTCGATCTCCCTGAACTGCACCGACTGGATACCACTCGCCTGGTACAGCGACGGCCGAAGCAACGCGAAGCTACCCGGGCTGATCGTCCGGAGCACGTCGACCTGCCCCGCGAGCACCCGCTCGATGACGCCGACTCGCCGCAGCGAGTACAGCGCATCTGGAGCGTCGTCGGCGAACAGCGCGTCGCGGGTGCGCTCCAGCTCGTCCAGCACGATCTTGAACCACAGTTCGTACACCATGTGCGCGACGTAGAAGAGTTCCTCGTCGTGCAGGTCGGTGTACCTCGGCGGAAGCCCGAGGAGGTCGTCCAGGCGCAGCAGGTCTCCGTAGGACGGGCTGCTCCCGTCCTCAGCCGGGGTCCGGCCCGCCACCGGGCACCTGCTGGGCGAGTCCACGGTCTCCGGGCCGGCGTTCGAGCCGTTCATCGACGCTCCTTCGCTGGTCTCTCCGAGTTCGGCGAACGGCTCTCAGCATCGGAGCGCTACCGGCCCGGGGACAACCGCCTCCCGCCCGGTCGGGCGACCTGCCCGGATGACCACCCCGTCCCGCTCCGGCACCCGGGCAGCGGGGCGCCCCGCACGGCGGGGCCTTCCCAGGTCCGTCGAACGCGAGGGCCGGCGCACGTGCGTTCCTGCGCCCGCAGTTCTCGTCCGACGCCCGCCCGGCTCTGCCGGGGAACACCGGCGAGCGCAGATTGTCCGGAGCACGAGGGAGAGGATCGTCATGCATGGTTACGACAAGCCTTCACGGGCCGCGTCCCCGGCGTCGCTCCTGGGAGCGATACCCCGCCCGCGGTCGGAGCCGCCCCGGAAGCCGACGCGGCCGAGGAGCACCTGCGGCTCTGGTGCACGCGGCCTGCGGGTGTGCGTGGTGCATCCGCACGAGGTGGTGCGGTGCGGGCTCGAGGCGATGCTCACCGATGTCGCCCTTGACGTCACCGTGCTCACGGACACCTTCCGGGCCGGACACCGGCTCGTCGCGGAGGGGGTCGATGTGCTCATCTGCCCGTGCGCGGCGACCGAGGAGGTCCTGGACTTGGCGTCGGCCTGCCGTGAACGCCGGACTCTGGTGCTCGCGCTGCTGGAGAGCTCGGACGAACAGCAGCTGGCGCTCGCGTCGGAGGTGCCGGCCGACGGTTTCCTCCTCGCCGACGAACTGAGCGTCCCTGCCCTCGGTGACGCGCTGCGTCGCCTCGAAGGTGGTGAGATGCCGCTGCCGGTGACGCTGTCCCGGTGGCTGCTGGGCCGCATGCGAGAGGGTTCGGTCGCGTCACCCCGCGCGGAGCGCCCGTATTTCCTCACGCCGCGCGAGCGGGAGGCCCTGAACCTTCTCGCCGAGGGGCTCAGCAACAAGCAGATAGCCCGAGCACTGCGCATCTCGCCGCACGGGGCGAAGCGGCACGTCGCCAACGTCATCGCCAAGCTCAACTGCCCCAATCGGACACTGGCGGTGGCCCTCGCGCTCCGCGACGGACTGGTCGACGGGCCGGGCTCCAACCGCCGCGGTCCGGAGTCCACCCTCGAGCAGGGGACACGACCTGCGGCTACCTGCTCGGCTCCCTCGCGTGAAGCGGCTGTCGATCACGGCTCCGGAGCGGCGATCGTGCCGGCCGCGACGCGCGGGTCCCACCCGCGCCCACCACGTTCGGGAAAGCCCTCAGCGACGGAGCCCTAGCACGCAGAGGGTCGTGAGGGCCCACGTCCGTCCTCGGCGGACTCGAGGGCGGTCAGCAGCGCTGCGTCGACCCGCAGTGCGGACTCCTTCCCGGCCGCGGCGTGCGGCGAAGGCTCCGCAAGCGTGCCGCGGGACGTGGGCAGGAGCGGATCGCGGCGGCGCCCGGACGCGGCGGGTCGGCCGGTGGGCGTCACCGAACCGTAAGGGCAGGGCTTCGTCCACGCCCGGGGGATCGATCTAGTCTGGTGTGCATTCCCTCTCCCCAGGAGTCGCCATGCGCGCCCGCACAGCCCTTCCGGCCTCCGTCGCCGCCGTCCTGCTCGCCCTGACCGGGTGCGGCTCGAGCGGCTCCGGCACCGCCGACGATGCGGGCACGGTCTCCCCGTCGGCGTCGTCCTCCCCCGCCGGGCAGCCCGCGGACCCCGAGGGGAGCGGCACGGAAACCGGCGGTTCCGAGGTGCCCGAGGTGCTCGACTTCACCGCGACCACCGTGGACGGCAGGCCCTTCGACGCCACGACGCTCGCCGGCAAGCCGACCGTGCTGTGGTTCTGGGCTCCGTGGTGCCCCAAGTGCAAGGCCCAGGCGGCCGAGACGGCCGAGGTCGCCGCCGACCACCGGGACGAGGTCAACGTCGTGGGAGTCGCCGGTCTCGACTCCAACACGGCGATGAAGGGCTTCGTCACCGACACAGGCACCGGATCGTTCCCGCACCTGTCCGACGAGAAGGGCGAGGTGTGGAAGCGGTTCGGCGTCACCGAGCAGAGCCGTTACGTCCTGCTCGACGAGACCGGCGAGACCGTCTACGAAGGTGTCCTGCCGGGTGGCGAGGGACTGGCCGGCAAGGTCGCCGGGCTCACCGGCTGAGCGGCACCTGCCATGGCCGACCTTCCCCTCGCGCTCGCGCTCGGCGCCGGCATGCTTGCCGCCGTCAACCCGTGCGGCTTCGCTCTGCTCCCCGCCTACCTCTCCCTGCTCGTCCTCGGTGACGACTCGCCCGGCCGATCCGTCGCCGTCGGCCGGGCCCTGACCGCCACCGCCGCGATGACCGTCGGATTCGCCGCACTCTTCGGCGTGTTCGGTCTGGCCGTCCAGCCCGTCGCCGGGCAGGTCCAACAGCACCTGCCCTGGTTCACCCTCGTCTTCGGTGCGCTGCTGGCCGCCGCCGGAGTCCGGGTGCTCGCCGGCCGGCGGCTGCCCGGCATGACTCCGCAGCTGAAGCGCGCACCGAAGGTGACGCGCTCCCTTCCCTCGATGGCGCTGTTCGGTGCGGCGTACGCCACCGCCTCCCTCGGCTGCACCATCGCCCCGTTCCTCGCGATCGTCGTCTCGGCCTTCCGCAGCGGCTCGGCCGCCGGCGGCATGGTGCTGTTCGTCGCCTACGCCGCGGGCATGGGCCTGGTGGTCGGCGCCGCGTCGCTGGCCGTCGCTCTCACCCGCAGCACGGCTGTCCCTCGCCTGCGGCGCCTCGGCGCGATCGCCCCGCGCCTCGGAGGAGCGCTGCTCCTCCTCGTCGGCGCCTACGTCGCCCACTACGGCTGGTACGAGCTCCGTGTTCAGGACGACCCCGCCACCGCGGATCCCGTGATCGACACGGCCGGCGCCGTCCAGCGCGCCCTCGCGGACGCCCTGGACGCTGCCGGGCCCGCCGTGATCGCCGCCCTCGTCGCGCTCCTGCTTCTCGTAACGCTGCTGATCCGCCGCCGTGGGCGCACGGGCCGGCGCGTCCGCGCGGACGAGCCCGGGGCGCCCGAGCGCCCGGTCTGAGCCGGAGCGGGCCGGCCGTCGACGTCACCCCGGAGCAACGGGGTGGACTGCCGGAACACCCTCGAACTGCGGACCAAATCTGTCCGCGAGGGGTGGCACGGTGGCCGCATGGACACGAACCTACTCGACTGGAACCTTGCGCTGCGTGAGCAGTGGGAGGGGCACTGGACGCAGCACGTGCGCCCCAGGCTGCAGGGACTCACCGACGAGGAGTACTTCTGGTCGCCGGTGCCCGACGCCTGGAACGTGCGGCCGCGCGGCACCTCCATGGCACCCGTGCAGGCAGGCGGCCGGGACTTCACCATCGACTTCGCCTTTCCCGAGCCGGATCCGGCGCCGTTCACGACGAACGGAGCCGACCGATGAGCCGCGACATCCAGGTCGCCTTCGACGCCCACGACCCGCGGGCCCTGTCCACCTTCTGGCGCGACGCGCTGGGCTACGTCCATCCCGGTCCGCCCGGAGTCGAACTGCCCGAGGGGGCCGACCCGCTGGCGGCGTGGGACGACTTCCTCGCGCGGATCGGCGTGCCGGAGGACCAGCGCAACACCCGGTCCGCGGTCGAGGCCCCGGACGGGCGCGGGCCGCGGCTGTTCTTCCAGCAGGTGCCGGAGGACAAGGTCGCCAAGAACCGTGTACACCTCGACGTCCGTGCCGCACCGGGTCTGCAGGGCGAGGAGCGCATGGCCGCGCTGGAGGCGGAGTGCGCGCGGCTCGTGGCGCTGGGGGCGGCGCGGGTGAGGCGGGATGAACCCGCTCCCCCGATGAGCGAAGGCTTCATCGTGATGACCGACCCGGAGGGCAACGAGTTCTGCCTCGACTGACGGTCCCCCCGCCCGCGGGCCAAGGAAGCGGGGGCGCGGGCACGGCTTGCGACCGGCGCCGTGCGTGCGGACTGCGATCCGCCCGGAGGGGCTACGGCTCCGAAGCACCGGTGAGAGCCCGGACAGACCGGCGTGCCCGGGCCACCAGTGGGGAGCGCAGGCGATGAGCAGACGGTCGGCCGACGGAGGCGGATCCGCAGTGGTCCGCGGAGGACGGCGGGTCGCTGAGGCCGCGCCCCACTCCGGCGGGCGGCGGCACGCCGCCGAGGAGGTGCGGCAGGGGCTGGCCGGCGCGGCGCGGATGCCGATCACCCGGCGCGAGCTCCAGGCGCTGCGGCACGCCGCCGCCGGCGCACCGGTGGCCGAGACGGCGGCCGCGCTGCACCTGGCGCCCGGGACGATCCGCAACTACCTGAACCCCGGCATCCGCAGGCTCGGGGCGCGGAACAAGACCGACGCGGTACGGGCGGCACGGGAGACGGGCTGGCTGCTCGTCCCGCGCCCGTCCGGGCACGGCTCGGAGGGCGCGGGGAGCCGGGGCCACGACGAGCCGTGAGGCCGCACGCAGCCGGCCGGCGGATCAGTCGTCGAAGGCCTTCGCGGCGGAGTCCTCCAGTGCCAGCATGGCGCCGGCGACGTCGTCCGGGTTGTCGAGGAAGTCCTGGAGGGCCTTCCATTCGCCTTCGCCCTTGGTGCCGCCGAAGGCCGCGGGTGCCTGGTCGGACATGTCGAAGCGGAAGGTGCTCCCGGCGTCGAGGAGTGCCTTGGCGATCTCGCGCTGGAGGTCGCTGGGGTAGGTGGCGGTGTCGAGGCTCTTGTTCGGGGAGAGGAAACCGCCCTGCTCGGCCATGATGCGTGCGGCGTCCTCGGAGGCGAGGAAGGTCATCATGGCGTGCGCCCCCGGGGAGTGCTTCAGCGCGACGGCGGCGTCGCCGCCGGTCACCACGGGGGGCTGGCCGCCACCGACGGCGGGGAAGGGGAAGAGCTTGGCGTCGGTGCCGAGTTCGGCGTCGGTGTCGTTCGTGATGTTGACGCCGACGAAGTCGCCCTCGTAGACCATGGCGGCCTCGGGGTCATCCAGGTCGGCGAAGGTCTTGGTGACGGACTCGGGGAAGGCGGTGGCCCGTGCGCCGTCGTTGCCGCCGGCCAGCAGCTGCTCCTCCCCGAACAGGTCGCCGAGGGTGGTGAGGGCCTTCTCCACCGAGGGGTCCGTCCACGGGATCTCGTGGGCGGCGAGTCTGTCGTACGTGTCGGGGCCGGCTTGCGAGAGGTAGATGTTCTCGAACCAGTCGGTCAGGGTCCAGCCGTCGGCGCCGCCGACGGAGACGGGATCGACACCGGAGTCGGCGAGGCGCTGCGCGGTGTCCAGGAAGTCCTTCCAGGTCTTCGGTTCGCTCGCGCCGGCCTTCTCGAAGGCCGCGGTGTTGTACCAGACCAGCGACTTGTTCGCGGCCTTGAAGTAAACGCCGTAGGTGGTGCCTTCGTGCGCGCCGAGGTCGTGCCAGCCCGTCTCCAGGTTCATCAGCATCTGGCGGTAGGTGGCGTCGTCGACCGGTTTCAGCCAGCCCTTCTCGGCGAACTGCTGGAGGACGCCGACCTGCGGGAGCATCGCGACGTCCGGCGGGGCACCGTCCTCGATCCGGGAGCTGAGGAAGGAGGAGACGTTGTCGCCGGTCGGCACGAACTCGACCTCGGCGCCGGTGCGCTCCTCGAACTCCTTCAGCGCCTTCTTGAAGTTCTGCTGCTCAGAGCCGGTCCACACCGCGGCGACCTGAACGGTCTTGCCCGTCAGGTCGGGCAGCTCGGTGACGGCGTCGCCGTCGCCGCTGTCGCCGCCACCGCAGGCGACGGTGAGGCAGAGGGCGAGCACGGCGGCCGTCCCGGCCCCGGCGTGCCGGAAACGGCGCCGACGTGTCCCCCGTGTCCGCCCCCGCCCGGCGCGGGGCGCGGGCGCCGGCGCACGGGTCGTCACGACGGTTACCTCTGATGGCGACATGTCGTCCTCCCTGAGCCGACAGGCGTGGCACCCCCTGGACAGGCCGTACACAGCATGCGTGCCGGGGCCTGCCGATGGGGAGGGCGGTGAGGACCGGAATCGCAAACCCAGGGGGAATTGCCAGGCTCTCGCATTTCCTGCACACCTGGCGGGCGTACTTCACGGTAAGGGCCGGACCCGGGTGACGGTGGGAGGGTGACCGGACTACCCGCTGGCCCGGGTGATGCCGTGGGCCAGCTGCCCGACGAGGTCGAGGACCCACTGACCGAAGGACGTAGGGGCGAGCAGGACACCCAGCACCAGCACGAGGACCACGCCGAACGTCTCGTCGAACCGGGTCCGGGGCTCGGTGCGGCGGCGCAGCCGCAGAAGGACGACGACGGTGAGCAGGACCGCCACGTTGATCGTCAACACCTGGCCGGTTCTCCCTTCACGAGGCAGCGGATGGCTCCGCTTCTCGTTGTAGCGACGACAGGGAGCCGGTCGGGCGCTTATGCCCGGTATTCACCGGAACGGGGCTGTTCGCCGCCGGGAGCGCAGGGCGCGCGGGGGCTCGGGACGGGCGTACGGCATGGGGAAGGGGGCGTGCCGGTCGACGTGCGCCCTGCCGGTGCGCGGAGCCGGGCCGGTGACGGCGCACCGCCTCGTCACCGGTTCCCTCAAACCCGCGGGGAAGCGCTGACCCGTGGCAGCAGGAGACAGAGGACGGCGCCGGTCAGTGCCGACCCGGCTGCCGCGACGGTGACCAGCCGTCGGCCGGCGACGGGCAGGCGCCTGCGGGCCAGCAGGGTGGCGGCCGCGTCGGCGGTGTCGGCGGCGGCGCAGCCGAGGACCCACGGCCGGGCGTCGCCGCCCTGGGCGAGCATCCACGCCGCGCCCGTGCCCAGCACCAGGTCGCGGCCGCCGAGGGCCCGCCCGGTCACCTCGGCGGTGGTGCGGAGGACCGAGGGCCCGAGCCAGGGAGCGAGCAGCGGGCGGGGCGCGAGCAGCGCCGTGACCCCCAGGCCCACCCGGCCGAGCGCCCACAGCAGGGCCGCCTTGCGCACGGGCGCGGCGTCGGCGTCCATGCCGGGTCCTCTCTCGTCGGGCGCCGGTCGTCCGGCGCGGTTCCCTCCCGAGTCTCCGGGCGGTCGCGCACGGCGGCAACGCGACGCCGCACGCGCAGCGGGAGGCCTCACGACGAGGCGACGCGGACGTGAGCGGAGAGGGGGAAGACGCGCATGGCCTCCTCCAGCAGGGTGGTGCGGGTGCCGTCGGCCACGCCCGGGAGGTCCACGGACACGCGGGCGGTGAGGCCGTAGCGCAGGTTCCCGGAATGCTCCAGGTCGACCTGGACGGACACCTCGCTGCCGGTGAGGTCGGCTCGCAGTTCACCACCGACCACGGTGATCGCCTGATGAAGACAGGTGGCCACGGCGGCGGCGTACAGGTCCTCCGGCGACCAGCCGTCCGCCGTCCGCGAGCCGGTCGCGGGCGGGGTCACGACGGGCACGGTCTTGTGCCCGGAGCCGTCGATGCGGACCTGGTCCGGTCCGTGGCTGGAGCGAGCCGTGGTGGTGTAGAGGGTGCGGTCCGGCGAGGGCATGCCCGCACACTCCCCGTCCCGGCGGCTTCCGCGCGGGTGCCTCGCGCGTCGGGCCGTCACGTCCACCCGACCGGCGGGAGCCGAGGGGGGCGGCGGGCCGGCGCGGGCGGGAGGGCCGCGTGAAGGTCCGTCCTGCGGGTACCTCGGTCTCCGCAGCTCCGAGACCCCGCATGCCGGTCGGGGCGGGGAGCGTCGGGGCCGCCGGGGCCGAACGGACGTCGGGAAGGGACATCTGGTGAGCGGATCCGAGACGTCCCCCGGCGCCTACGTGCCCGACCCGCGGCGCTGGAAGGCGCTCGGGGTGTGCCTGCTGGCCGGGTTCATCACGTTGCTGGACGTGTCGATCGTCAACGTGGCACTGCCGTCGATCCGGCGCGGCCTGGGAGCGACGGCGGGCGACATCCAGTGGGTGGTGGCCGGTTACGCCCTGTCGTTCGGGCTGCTGCTGGTCCCGGCGGGGCGGCTGGGCGACGCGCGGGGGCGGCGGCTGCTGTTCATGACGGGGCTGTCGCTGTTCGCAGCGGCCAGCGTGCTGTGCGGCACGGCGCAGAACGCGCTGTGGCTGGTGCTCGCCCGGCTCTTCCAGGGCCTGGCGGGCGGGCTGGTCTCCCCGCAGGTGTCGGCGCTGATCCAGCAGCTGTTCCGGGGGGCGGAGCGGGGTCGGGCGTTCGGGCTCTTCGGGGCGGTGATCGGCCTGTCGACGGCGGTGGGGCCGGTACTCGGCGGGGTGATCATCGAGCTGTTCGGCGCCGTGCACGGCTGGCGGTGGATCTTCTTCGTGAACCTGCCGGTGTGCCTGGCGGCACTGCTGCTGGCCGCGCGGCTGCTGCCCGGTCCCGAGCGCCACATCCGGCCGTGCGCGCGGGACCTGGACCCGGCCGGGGTGGTGCTGCTGGGGACCGGGGTGGCGCTGCTGCTGCTCCCGCTGGTGCAGGGACGGCAGTGGACGGGGCCCGGCACGTGGCTGATGTTCCCGGCCGCAGGGGTCGTTCTGGCCTGCTTCGTGCTGTGGGAGCGGCGGCACGCCCGCCGGGCGCAGCCGCTGGTGGACCTGAGGCTGTTCGGGCTGCGTTCCTACGCCTTCGGGTCGGTGCTGATGCTGGCCTACTTCGCGGGCTTCACGTCGATCTTCTTCGTCCTCACCCTCTACCTCCAGGCGGGGTTGGGCTACAGCGCGCTGGCGGCCGGCCTGACCACCGTGCCGTTTGCGGTCGGCTCCGGTGTCGCGGCCGCGGTCAGCGGCCGGCTGGTGGCACGGTACGGCCGGGCGCTGGTCGTGGCGGCGCTGACGGTGGTGGCCGCGGGTCTGGCGCTGGTGATCGTCGCGGTGTCGGCTGTACCGGGGCGGGCGGCGGGCTGGGCGCTCGCGGCGCCGCTGCTGCTGGCGGGGCTGGGCGGCGGCGCCGTGATCGCACCGAACCAGACGCTCACCCTGTCGGCCGTGCCGCCGGCGCAGGGCGGCAGCGCGGGCGGCGTGCTGCAGACGGGGCAGCGGCTCGGGTCGGCCGCGGGCATCGCGGCCACCGGCAGCGTGTTCTTCTCCCGGCTCGCCGCTTCCGGGAACGACTGGCCGACGGCGTTCCGGTACAGCGTGGCGGTGTCCCTGGCGTTCGTGCTGTGCGCCCTGGGAGTCGCGGTGGCGGACCTGCGCGTGCGGCACCGTGCGGCCGCATCCGGCGGCGGGCCGGCGCGCGAAGTGTGAGGGTGGAGTAGTCACCGTGGACGGGAGGAGTCAGGGTGTCGGAGGAGAACGAGGGGCCGCTGCGCTGCCTGGTCACGGGGGCGGGCGGCTACATCGGCGGGCGGCTGGTGCCGGAGCTGCTGGAGGCGGGGCACGAGGTGCGCTGCCTGGTCCGGACGCCGGACAAACTGCGCGACCATCCGTGGGCCGGCCGGATCGAGGCGGCGGAGGGCGACGTGACCCAGGCGGAGCAGGTGCGCCCGGCGATGCGGGACGTGGACGTCGCCTACTACCTGGTGCACGCGTTGGGCACCGGGCCCGACTTCGAGGAGACCGACCGGCACGCGGCGCGGGTGTTCGCGGCCGAGGCGCGGCGGGCCGGGGTCCGCCGGATCATCTATCTCGGCGGGCTGACCCCGCGGGGCGTGCCGGAGAGCGAACTCTCCCCGCACCTGCGGTCGCGGACGGAGGTGGGACGCATCCTGCTGGAGTCGGGGGTGCCGACGGCCGTGCTGCGGGCGGCCGTGGTGATCGGCTCGGGGTCGGCGTCGTTCGAAATGCTGCGGTACCTCACCGAACGGCTGCCCGCGATGGTCACCCCGAGCTGGGTGCGGACGCCGATCCAGCCCATCGCCGTACGGGACGTGCTGCGGTGCCTGGTCGGCTGCGCGCGGCTGCCGGCCGACGTCAGCCGCGGGTTCGACGTGGGCGGCCCGGACGTGCTCACCTACCGGGACATGATGCGGCGTTACGCGGAGGTGGCCGGGCTGCCGCGGCGGGTCATCGTGCCGGTGCCCGTGCTGACGCCGCGGCTGTCCAGCCACTGGGTCGGCCTGGTCACGCCGGTGCCGGCGCAGATCGCCCGCCCGCTGGCGGAGTCGCTGCGGCACGAAGTGGTGTGCCGGGAGGACGACCTCAGCCGGTACGTGCCGGACCCGCCCGGCGGGCGCCTCGGCTTCGATCGGGCCTTGCGTCTGGCGCTGCAGCGCATCAAGGACGCCGAGGTCGCCACCCGCTGGTCCTCGGCATCGGTGCCCGGGGCGCCCAGCGATCCGCTGCCCACCGACCCGGACTGGGCGGGCGGAAGCCTTTACACCGACCGGCGGGCCCGGCGGGTGGAGGCTTCGCCGGAGGCGCTGTGGCGGGTGATCGAGGGCATCGGCGGAGACAACGGCTGGTACTCGTTCCCGCTCGCGTGGGCGGTGCGCGGCCGGCTGGACCGGTTCCTGGGCGGCGTCGGACTGCGCCGCGGAAGGCGCGACCCGCACCGGCTGCGCGTCGGCGACTCGTTGGACTTCTGGCGGGTGGAGGAGGTCGAGCCGGGCCGGCTGCTGCGACTGCGCGCGGAGATGCGGCTGCCGGGCCTGGCGTGGCTGGAGCTGCGGGTGGCGCGGGACCGGGAGGGCCGGACGGTGTACGCGCAGCGCGCGGTGTTCCATCCGCGCGGGCTGGCCGGGCACGCGTACTGGTGGGCGATCGCGCCGTTCCACGGGCCGGTGTTCGGCGGCATGACGCGCAACATCGCGCGGGCGGCCAAGGACGCTCCGCCGGGGGCGGGGCCGCCGCTAGGGGTCGGAGGGGGTGCTCCGTACCGCTGACAGCTCGTCGCTCATGGCGTCCAGGAAACGCAGCACGGTACGCAGTTCGTCGTCGGTGAAGTGGCGTCGGGCGGCGTCGGTGCCCTCGGCGAGGGGGCGGAAGTACGCGCGGGCGACGGCGCGTCCGGCGGCGGCGTAGTGGAGGTGGACCACGCGGCCGTCGTCGGGGTCGCGGACGCGCTGGATGTGGCCCGCGGCCTCCAGCCGGTTGAGGCACGCGCTGACCGCGCCGGAGGTGAGGTTGAGGTGTTCCCGCAGCCGTCCGGGGGTGAGGGCCCCGCCCTCACCGTCGCCGTCCAGGACGGCCACCAGTGCCTGCACGTCGGTGTGGTGCAGGCCGTGGGCGCGGGCGAACTCCTGCGCGATGCGGTTGAACTCGGCGTTCATCCGGCGCAGCCGGACCGCGAACGCCTGCAGGTCGGGTGGCGGGGAACCGGGGGCTGAGGGTGCTGGCACACCCCCAGGATAAAATTAACTCAATAATTGAGATACTTTGGCGCTCGCGGGCTCGTTCCGGCGGCCCGGGCACCGTTCGACGAACCACCGAGGACCTGTGATGCCCCCTGCCCCCCGAGCCCTGCGATGGCTCGTTCCCGCCCTGCTACTCGTCGCCTGGCTCGGCCTCGGCGGCGTCGTCGGCCCGTACGCGGGAAAGCTGGGCGAGGTCTCCACCAACGACCAGTCCACGTTCCTGCCGCAGAGCGCCGAGTCGACGAAGGTGCTGAACGCCCAGGACGCCTTCCGCGACGAGCAGACGATCCCCGCGGTCGTGGTCTGGACGTCCGACGACGGCTCCGTCTCCGGCGAGCAGCGGGCCGCGGCCGCCGAGTCGCTGCGGTCGCTCGCCGACGTTCCCGGCGTCACCGGGCAGGCGTCGCCGGTCATCCCGGCCGAGGACGGCGCCGCGCTCCAGGGCGTCGTGCAGCTGCGCTCCGATCTGGGCGAGCAGCTCGGGGAGACCGTCGACCGAATCCACGAGGCGGCGGCCGACGTGCCCGGCACCGCCTCACACATCGCCGGGCCGGCCGCGACGCAGGCCGACCTCTCGGACGCGTTCGCCGGCATCGACAGCCTGCTGGTCCTGGTCGCACTCGGCGTGGTGCTGCTGATCCTGCTGCTGGTCTACCGCAGCGTGCTGCTGCCGCTCGTGGTCATCATCAGCTCCGTGCTGGCGCTGTCCCTCGCCTCCGCGCTCGTGTACCAGCTCGCGGAACGGGATCTGGTGCGCGTGGACGGCCAGGTGCAGGGCATCCTCTCCATCCTGGTCATCGGCGCGGCCACCGACTACGCCCTGCTGCTGGCCGCCCGCTACAAGGAGGAACTGTCCGCCCGCGCCGACCGCGACCGGCTGGCCGCGATGCGTACCGCGGTACGCCGGTCGGCGGGCGCGATCGTCGCCAGCGCCGCCACCGTGGGGCTCGGTCTGCTCGCGCTGCTGCTCAGCGACCTGGCCAACACCAGCGCGCTGGGCCCGGTCGGTGCGATCGGCATCGTGTGCGCGGTGGTCAGCACCATGACGTTCCTGCCCGCCGTGCTGGCCCTGCTGGGACGGGCCGCCTACTGGCCGGCGCGGCCGAAGGCGGCCGCGGCGGGCACCCGTTCGGAAGGGGTGTGGGGCCGGGTGGCCGCGGCCGTCGAGCGCGCGCCGCGTCGCATCTGGGCCGGCACGGGCGTCCTGCTGCTGGTCTGCGCCGCGTTCGCGCCGCAGCTGAAGTCGGACGGAGTGCCGCTGAGCGAGATCTTCGTGAACGACGCGCCCTCGGTCGAGGCGCAGGAGGTGCTGAGCGAGCACTACCCCGGCGGCTCCGGCAACCCGGCGGTGATCATCGCCGACGCCGGGGCGGCCCGCGAGGTCGCCGGTGCGGCCACCCGCACCGAGGGCGTCTCCGCGGCGGCCCCGGTCACGCAGTCCGGCCGGCCCGGCGGCGGGCAGCCGCAGGTGGTCGACGGCCGGGTGATGATCGACGCGACGCTCACGGACTCCGCGGACAGCGACGCCGCGAAGGAGACGGTGCAGCGGCTCCGGGAGAACGTGCACGGGGTCGACGGCGCGGACGCGCTGGTCGGCGGGTACACCGCGCAGCAGTACGACACCCAGCAGACCGCGCAGCGGGACCGGGTGGTGATCACGCCCGTGGTGCTGGCGATCATCCTGGTGATCCTGGCGCTGCTGCTGCGGTCCCTGCTGATGCCGCTGCTGCTGGTGGGCACGGTGGCGCTGAACTACTTCGCCACCATCGGCGTCGCCGCGCTGGTCTTCCAGCATCTGCTGGGCTTCACCGGCACCGACGCGTCCGTGCCGCTGTACGGGTTCGTTTTCCTGGTGGCGCTGGGTGTGGACTACAACATCTTCCTGATGACGCGGGTGCGGGAGGAGGCGCTGCGCGACGGCACCCGACGAGGGGTGCTGACGGGGCTCACCGCGACCGGCGGCGTCATCACCTCGGCCGGTGTGGTGCTGGCCGCCACCTTCGCCGCGCTGGTGGTGATCCCGCTGGCGTTCCTGGTGCAGATCGCGTTCATCGTGGCTTTCGGCGTCCTGCTGGACACCCTCGTCGTGCGGTCGCTACTGGTTCCCGCGCTGGTGCGGGACATCGGCCGGGTGCTGTGGTGGCCCAGCGCCCTGCACCGCCGCTGACACGGAACGGGACCGCCGAGGCGACACGGGCGGCGGTGTGCCGGTAGGCGCGGATGCGCCCGTCCGGGGGATTCCCCGGACGGGCGCATCCGCGTCCGGCTCCGGGCGGGAAAGGGCGATAGCGGCCGTGCCCGCCCCCGTACACCGGACCCGTACCGCCCGCCCCAGGCCAGCAGCCGCACCGGAGTGATGCCCCCGTGACCGTGTCGATCGCCCTGTTCACCGCCGATCTCCGGGTCCACGACAACCCCGCGCTGCGGGCCGCCCTGGACGGCGCCGACGAGACGGTGCCCCTGTTCGTGCTCGACGATGCCGTGCGCGCGGCCGGGTTCGACGCCCCCAACCGCCGGGCGTTCCTCGCCGACTGCCTCGCCTCCCTCGACGAGGCCCTGAGGAAACGCGGCGGCCGCCTGGTGGTGCGCCGGGGCGACGTGGTCGGCGAGGTGTGCCGGCTCGCGCGGCAGACGGAGGCCCGGGACGTACACGTGGCAGCGGACGTGAGCGGCTTCGCGCACCGGAGGGAGGACCGGCTGCGCGCGGAGCTGGAGTCCGACGGACGCCGCCTGCACGTGCACGACGCGGTGACCACGGTCCTGGCACCCGGCGAGGTGGTCCCGGCGGACCGCGACCACTTCGCGGTCTTCACGCCCTACTTCCGCCGCTGGGAGACCGTCACGCCGCGCAGACCGCTGGGCGCGCCGCGCCGAGTGCGGGTCCCGGACGGCGCGCCGGAAGGGGAGCTCCCGGCCCGGTCCGCGGTCTCCGGTGTCTCGCCGGGGCTGGCCCGCGGCGGTGAGCAGGAGGGCCGGCGACGGTTCGCGACGTGGCTCTCCGACGGCGTCGACGCGTACGAGGACCGGCACGACGACCTGGTCGGCGACGCCACCTCACGGCTCTCCCCGCACCTGCACTTCGGCACCCTCTCCCCCACCGAACTGGTGCACCGGGCCAGGGAACGCGGCGGTGCGGGCGCGGACGCGTTCGTGCGGCAGATCTGCTGGCGGGACTTCCACCACCAGGTGCTCGCCGCCCGGCCGCAGGCGGCCCGCCAGGACTACCGCACCCGTCACGACGGGTGGCGCCGGGACGACCAAGCCGCCGACGCCTGGCGGGAGGGCCGCACCGGCTACCCCGTGGTGGACGCGGCGATGCGGCAGCTCGCCCACGAGGGCTGGATGCACAACCGCGGGCGGCTGCTGGCCGGCAGCTTCCTCACCAAGACGCTGTACGTCGACTGGCGGGTCGGCGCCCGCCACTTCCTGGAGCTGCTGGTGGACGGTGACATGGCCAACAACCAGCTCAACTGGCAGTGGGTGGCCGGCACCGGCACGGACACCCGGCCCAACCGGGTGCTCAACCCGCTGACGCAGGCCAAACGGTTCGACCCCGACGGCGCGTACGTGCGGCGCTGGGTGCCGGAGCTGGCGGACGTGGACGGCGGCGCCGTGCACACGCCGTGGAAGCTGGCCGCCCTCGATCGGGCCGGGATCGACTACCCGGACCCGGTCGTCGATCTCGGCGAGGGCCTGGACCGCTTCCTGCGGGCACGCGGAGTCCGGTGACCACGCGCAGCCGGGCGGCGCTGCCGCCGCCCAGGGCGCGTCGTCGCGCGGCGACGGGCCGCCGGGGCGACCATGACCCCACCGACGGCTTCACCCTCGTGAGAGAGGCGGCGCGATCCCCATGCCGACATCCCGCAGCAGCCGGACCGACGTGATCGTGGTCGGCGCCGGAGTCGCCGGACTGGCCTGCGCAGCGGACCTGACGGCCGTGGGCCTGTCGGTGCTGGTCCTGGAGGCCGCCGACCGGGTCGGCGGCCGGATGCGCACCGACCGGGTGGACGGCTTCCTCGTCGACCACGGCTTCCAGGTCTTCAACACCTCCTACCCTCAGGTGCGGCGGCGCCTCCGGCTCGCCGACCTCCAGCTGTGCCCCTTCACGCCCGGGGCGCTGATCCGCACCGCGGACGGCGCACTGCGCCGCTTCGCCGACCCCACCCGGCGGCCGCGGGACGCCGCCGACCTGCTGCCGGGCCGGCTGATGTCGGCTCGCGACCTGCTCGCCGTCGCCGCGCTCAGCGCGGGCGACGCCGTCCTCCCGGCCGGGCTGCTGCGCACCGCCCCGGAACGCACCACCGTCACCGCGCTCGCCCAGGCCGGCGTCTCCGCCGAACTCGTGGAGACGTTCTTCCGGCCCTTCCTCTCCGGGGTGTTCCTGGAGGACGAACTGGAGACCAGCAGCCGGTTCTTCCACCTGGTGTGGCGCAGCATGCTGCGGGGCTCGCTGTGCCTGCCGCGGAGCGGCATCGGCGCCGTGCCCGCGCAGCTGGCGAGCCGGCTGCCCGAGGAGTGCCTGCGGCTGGACACCCCGGTGTCGGGGCTGACGGACGACGGGGTGCTGCTCGGCGACGGCGGTGAACTCGCCGCGGACGCGGTGGTGGTGGCCACCGGTGGGGAGGTCGCCGCACACCTGCTGCCCGGCCTCGACACCCCGCCGGTCCGCACCGTGACCACCCATTACCACGTGGCGCCCGTCCCGCCGCTGCGCGAGCCCACCCTCCTGGTCGACGGCCGCCGCCGGTTCCTCAACTCCTGCGTGGTGAGCGAGGTGGCGGCCGGCTATGCCCCGGAGGGGCGGGCGCTGATCGCCACCTCGGTGCTGGGCGGCGAACGGCCGGGCCGGGAGGCGGAGGTGCGTGCCGACCTCGCCGACGCGTACGACACCGACACTTCCGCCTGGGAGCACCTGGCGGACCGTACGGTGCCGGGGGCGCTGCCCGCGATGGTGCCGCCGTGGCCGCTGAGCCGCCCGAGCCGGGTGGGGCCGGGACGCTACGTGTGCGGCGACCACCGCGCCACGGGGTCGGTGCAGGGCGCCATGGCGTCCGGCGCCCGGGCGGCGCGGGAGGTCGTCGCGGACGCCCGGACCGCCGGTGCCGGGCGGGCCGCGGGTGCCGGGCAGGACGGACGGTGAGCCCGCGCCCGCACTGGCTGTTCGGCGACCAGCTCGGCCCGCACTTCCTGCGCTCCGGCGCCGACGGACCGGACCCGGACGCCCCGCTGGTGATGATCGAGGCCCGGTCGGTCTTCCGCCGCCGCCGCTTCCACCGCGCCAAGGCGCACCTGGTGCTGTCCGCGATGCGTCACCGGGCGGCCGAGCTCGGCGACCGGGTGCGCTACGTGCGGGCGGAGACCTACCGGGACGGGCTGCGGGAGGCCGTCGGCACCGGCGGCGAGGTGACCGTGTGCCATCCCACCTCGCACGCCGCCCTCGCGTTCGTGCAGCGGCTGCGCGGGGTGCGGGTGCTGGAGCCGCGCGGGTTCCTGGTGCCGCCCGGGGAGTTCGCCGGCTGGGCGGACGGCCGCGGGGGACGCGCGCTGCGCATGGAGGACTTCTACCGCCGTGTCCGCCGCAGCCACGACCTGCTGATGGACGGCGGGGAGCCGGCGGGCGGGCGGTGGAACCTGGACCACGACAACCGGGAACCACCGCCGAAGGGCGCCGCGACCCTGGACGTGCCGCGCCCGTACCGGCCGCGCGAGGACGGGATCGACGCAGAGGTGCGGCAGGACCTGGACCGCTGGGAACGGGACGGGGAAGTCGCGTTCGTGGGCCGCGACGGGCCGCGCCGTTTCCCCGCGACGCGGCGGGAGGCGCTGGCGGCGCTGCGGCGCTTCGTCACGCACCGGCTGCCCGCGTTCGGCGCGCACGAGGACGCGATGCTCGCCGCCGACCCGGTGATGAGCCACAGTCTGCTCTCGGCGTCGCTCAATCTGGGGCTGCTGGACCCCGCCGAGTGCGTCGAACGCGCCGAACGGGCCTGGCGCGAGGGCGACGCGCCGCTGAACAGCGTCGAGGGATACGTCCGCCAGGTGGCGGGCTGGCGCGAGTACATGTGGCACCTGTACTGGCACTTCGGACCCGGTTACCGGCGCAGCAATGCGCTGCGCCACCGCCGCGGGCTGCCGGAGTGGTTCCGGGAACTGGACGCGGACGCGGTCACCGCACGCTGCCTGTCGACCGTGCTCGCCCAGGTGCGGGACACCGGCTGGACGCACCACATCCCGCGCCTGATGGTGCTGGGCAGCCATGCCCTGCAGCGCGGCTGGCACCCCGCCGAGGTCACCGACTGGTTCCACCGCTGCTTCGTCGACGGCTACGACTGGGTGATGCTCCCCAACGTGGTCGGCATGTCCCAGTACGCCGACGGCGGGCGGATGACGACCAAGCCGTACACGACGGGCGGCGCCTACATCGACCGGATGAGCGACCTGTGCGGGCCGTGCGCCTACCGGCCGGGCGACCGCACCGGGGAACACGCCTGCCCGTACACCGCCGGCTACTGGCGCTTCCTGCACCGCCACCGCGACCGCCTGGCCCGCAACCACCGCACCGCGCAGCCGGTGCGCGGGCTCGAACGCCTCCCGGACCTGGAGGAGCTTCTCCGCTCCGACGACGGCGGCGACGGCCCGCCCTGACGCCGGTCTCACGCTCTCCGGCGTGCGCGCGGCCACGGCGGGGACGGGGCCTCCGGCTCGCGGGGACGTATGATGCTGCGACATCCGTCCGTGGGTCCCGTCGAGGAGGCGGCCCTCGCACGGCCCAGGAACCAGACGGTCCGGCGGGCCCACCTGGTGACGGCTGCGCGCCCGGCCGAGGAGACGGCGTGCAACCCGGTGGCGCTGGAGGACGCGTACGGGTACCACGTCGTCACCGGCACCTCCGTCACGCGGGAGCGTGCCGAGCGTCAACTGACCGGCTACGCGGCGACGGCGACCGGGACGGTCCTGGACGTCTGACTGTGGTGGTGGCTTCTCCGACGGGTCTGACTCACCGTCCGACCGACGCCTCGCGGTTGTCTCTTAAGCGATTCGTCGGCTCGTGCGGAGGAGCCACCGCACGCGGCCGGACGGGCGCTTGTGACCTTATAGGAGCTGGTCAAGAAGCCCCGCCACAGTCTTGTCCGCCCGCCCGCCCGCCCGGCCAGCGCGTGCCGCCCCGAACGGTTCAGCGGAAGGACGGCAGTGACCAGCATGACGGACCAGGACCTGGAAGTCACAGGCGGTGTGGACACTCACGGTGAGACCCACCATGCGGCGGTGGTCGACCGGATCGGCCGACACCTGGCCGACCCGGGGTTTCCCGCTACGGGTCGGGGATATCGGCAGCTGACGGCATGACTGTCCTCCTTCGGCACCGTGGCCGCGGTCGGGGTGGAGGGGACCGGCGCCTACGGCGCCGACCTCGCTCGTGTCCTGCGCCGGGCCGGGCTGGCGCGGCCCGCCCGTGACGGAACCGGGCGTGCGGTGCCTGTGACGCTTCCCGTGAGCGACGTCCATGGCTGGTCCCCTCGGTCTCCGTCGATCGTCCGCCGAACAGGACGGGACGGCCGGGTGCGCCTACGTTGGAAGCGGACCGGCCGACGGCGGCCGGGCGAGCGCGCCGGACGACGGACGAGCCGGCGGGAGAGGTGAGGCCGAGGTGCGGGTGCTGCTCGTGGGGGCCGGGGGCGTGGGTACGGCGATCACCCGTATCGCCGCCCGGCGGGACTTCTTCGACCACATGGTGGTGGCGGACTACGACCCGGCGCGGGCCGACGCGGCCGTGGAGGCGCTGGGCGAGGCCCGGGGGCGGTTCACCGCGGAGCGCGTGGACGCCTCGGACGAGGCGGCCGTGCGGGCGCTGCTGGAGCGGCACCGGTGCGACGTGCTGCTCAACGCGACCGACCCGCGATTCGTCATGCCGCTCTTCGGGGCGGCACTGGACGCGGGGGCGCACTACCTGGACATGGCGATGTCGCTGTCCCGGCCGCACCCGGAGCGTCCGCACGAGGAGTGCGGGGTGAAGCTGGGCGACGCGCAGTTCGAACGGGCCGGCGCGTGGGAGCGGGCGGGGCGGCTGGCGCTGGTCGGGATGGGGGTGGAACCGGGCCTGTCGGACGTCTTCGCCCGTTACGCCGCGGATGAGCTGTTCGACGAGATCGAGGAGATCGGCGTGCGGGACGGCGCGAACCTCGCCGTCGACGGATACGACTTCGCCCCGTCGTTCAGCATCTGGACCACGATCGAGGAGTGCCTGAATCCGCCGGTGGTCTACGAGGACGGGCGCGGCTGGTTCACCACCCCGCCGTTCAGCGATCCGGAGGTGTTCGACTTCCCCGAGGGGATCGGTGAAGTCGAATGCGTCAACGTGGAGCACGAGGAAGTGCTGCTGGTGCCCCGGTGGGTGAAGGCCCGGCGGGTCACCTTCAAGTACGGGCTGGGCCGGGAGTTCATCGACACCCTCAGGACGCTGCACCTGATCGGCCTGGACCGCACCGAGCCGGTGACGGTCGCGGCGGAGGGCGGCGGGACGGCCCGGGTCTCGCCGCGCGACGTGGTGGCGGCCTGCCTCCCCGACCCCGCGACGCTGGGTGACCGCATGCACGGCAAGACGTGCGCGGGCACCTGGGTGAAGGGTGTCCGGGACGGCCGCCCGCGCGAGGTGTACCTCTACCACGTGGTCGACAACCAGTGGTCGATGAGCGCCTACGGCTCGCAGGCCGTCGTCTGGCAGACCGCCGTCAACCCCGTGGTGGCTCTGGAGCTGATGGCCGAGGGGGTGTGGACGGGAGCGGGCGTCCTGGGACCCGAGGCACTGCCCGCGCGCCCCTTCCTGGACAAGCTCACCGCGTACGGCTCCCCCTGGGGCATGCGGGAGCAGTGAGGTTCACGGGGCACGCGGGAGGGCAGAATTCCTCCGGGACAGGCGACCGCCCCGCCGCACGACAGAGCGAGGGACCATGGCCGACAGGATCGCGGACGAACGGACCGGGCCCGGGCGTGGCGAGGGTGGCGGTCCGAGCCTGAAACCCAACGCGATCGGCTTCGTCGACGCGCTGGTCATCGGGCTGAACTCGACCTCCCCGGCCTATTCGATCGCGGCGGTGATCGGTCCGGTCGTGGCGCTGGTGGGCATCTACGCGCCGGGTGTGATGCTGGCGTCGTTCGTGCCGATGCTGCTCATCGCGTCGGCGTTCTACTTCCTCAACCGCATCGACCAGGACTGCGGCACCACGTTCTCCTGGGTGACCCGCGCCATGGGCCCGTGGGCGGGCTGGCTGGGCGGCTGGGCGATCATGATGACCGGCGTGCTGGTCGTCGGATCGCTGGCGGACGTGGCGGTGTCGTTCGGGTTGCTCGCCTTCGGCCTGGACAGCCTGGCCGAGAGCGATCTGTGGCGGCAGCTGCTGGCCGTGCTGCTGATCCTGGTGATGACGGCGGTGTGTGTGATCGGCACCGAGGCCTCCGCACGGGTGCAGAACGTGCTGATCCTCGCGCAGGTCGCGTTCCTGCTGGTGTTCGCCGTCGTCGCGATCTACCGGGTGTATGCCGACACCGGCACGCTGGGCTCGACGACACCGGATGTCGAGTGGCTCAACCCGTTCGGTGAGGGCGGTGCGGCACTGACCGGCGGGCTGCTGCTGGGGGTGTTCATCTACTGGGGCTGGGAGTCGGCGGTCAATCTCACCGAGGAAACCGAGGACTCCGTCAGCGCGCCCGGCAAGGCGGGCGTCTGGTCGACGATCGTGCTGCTGGTGACGTATGTGTCGGTGGGCTTCGCGGTGGTCGCCTACTCGGGCGTGGCGTTCCTGTCGGAGAACGCAGCCGAGGAGGAGTTCCTCTTCGCTCTGCTGGCCGGCGAGGTGCTCGGCGGCTGGGACTGGGTGCTGCTGCTGGCCGTGTCGACGTCCGCGATCGCCTCCACCCAGACGACGATCATCCCGGCGTCGCGCACCGCGCTGTCGATGGCCCGCCGGCAGGCCGTCCCCCGGCACTACGGACACATCAGCCCCCGCTTCCGCACCCCCGACGTGAGCACCTGGTGGGTCGCCGGGATCGCGATCGTCTGGTACCTGGTGCTCAACCAGATCAGCGCCAACGCCCTGTTCGACTCGCTCACCGCGCTGTCGCTGCTGATCGCCTTCTACTACGCGCTGACCGGCGTGGCCTGCGCGGTGTACTACCGGCGCGAGCTGACGCGCAGCGTCCGCAATCTGCTGCTGATCGGCGTCGGGCCGCTGGTCGGCGCCGCGCTGCTCGCGTGGCTGCTGGTGGAATCGGTGAGGGACATGTCCGACCCGGCGAACTCCTACAGCGGCGAGTCCTGGTTCGGTCTCGGACCGCCGCTGGTCATCGGCATCGCCATCGCCCTGGCGGGCGTGGTGCTGATGCTGGTGTGGCGGCTGCAGGCGACACGGTTCTGGGCGGAGCGCCCGGGCGTGGTGGACCCGGCGCTGGTGCCGCACCGCGAAACCGGCCACGGCCATCGGGCCGGACGGGGAAAGGAGCCGCCGCGATGACGGTGGTGCTGGGATACGACGAGTCGCCCGGTGCGGAACGGGCACTGCGGGTCGCCATCGAGGTGTCGGCCGCCTTCGGGGAGCTGCTGGTGCTGGTGTACGGCGCCGCCGCACCGGGCGGCACCGGCGAGGAGTACCGCACCCACCACGAGGCGCTCCGGCAGGCGGGCCGCACCGCGCTGAACCACGCGGTGCAGACCGCGGCGACGGCAGGCGTGCCCACGGCCGTCGAAATCATCGACGAGAAGCCCGCGCAGGCGCTGATCGAAGCGGCGAACCGGCACGGGGCACGCGTCATCGTGGTGGGGAGCTGGGGCGAGAGCCCGATCCGCGGCGCGCTGCTCGGCTCCACCCCGCACAAGCTGCTGCACCTGTCGGACGTGCCGGTGCTCTGCGTGCCGACGGGCTGACGAGGGGACGAGCGGACGGCCGACGCAGGGCGGGCAGCCGAGGGGCGGGCCCGCGCACCCGGTCCGGAGGTCAGTCCGGAGGTTCGCCGGTGCCGGTGTCGTCGCCGGGCCCGTGCTCCGGGTCCGGCGGCCTGGTGCCCGTCTCCTCCTCGTCGTCGTCCCCGCCCTGCGGGCGCCACAGCTCGGGCGCTTCGACGGGCGGGGGCAGGTCGGGGGTCATCTGCTGATCTTCGTCGTGGCTCACGGCGGGGCGAGTACCCAGGTGCCGGTGCGCGACTCCGTGCCTCCGGGTGATCCTCGTCTCCCCCGACTCCCGCCCCCGTCCCACGGATGAGCGTGGGGGCGCCGGAACAGCGCCCGGCCGTTTGAGGCGCGGCCAGGTGCGTACCCGACCCCCATGAGCGAGCAGAACCCGGACCCCGGTCCGCGCCGCGCGCCGGGCCCGTCCGCCGTCGCAGCCGACTCCCTGGCTCGGGCGATCCTCCAGTGAGCGGCGGAAGGACGCTGGTCACCGGATGGTTCAGCTTCCCCCGGGGCGAGGCCACCGCGGGTGACGTATTGGCACTGCGTCACGTGGAGGCGCGGCTGAAACTGGCGGGCGCCTCCTACGACGTGGCGTGGAGCCCCGGCCTCCGCTCGCAGGCGGTGTCACTGGACGACGCCGACCCGCAGCGCTACAGCCGCCTGCTGTTCGTGTGCGGACCGGTGGCCGGGGAGCAGATCGCCGCCCTGCACGAGCGGTTCGCGCACTGCTTCCGGGTCGCGCTGGGCGTCTCCACCGTGGACCCGGCCGATCCGGCGCTGAGCGGCTTCCACCGGGTGATGAGCCGGGACGGGCCGGGGACCCTCCGCGGCCGCGTCGACCTGGCCGCGTCCGCACCGGCGGAGAAGCCGGTGCCGGTGGCCGGGGTGGTCCTCTCCGGAGGGCGCCGGGAGTGCGGCACGGGGGTGCGGGACGACGCGGTGGCGGAGGCGCTCACCTCGTGGATGTGCGGCAAGAACTGCGCACGCCTGGAACTCGACACGCGGCTGGACGCCCGCGACTGGCGGCGCAGCGCGACCTGCGGGCAGTACCTGTCGGTGCTGGAACGCCTCGACGTGGTGGTCACGGATCGGCTGCACGGCCTGGTGCTCGCCCTGCGGTCCGGCGTGCCCGCGCTGGCCGTCGACCCGGTCGACGGCGGCGGGACAGTGTCGGCCCAGGCCCGCGTGTGCCGATGGCCGGCGGTGCTGCACCCGGAGGACGTCACACCGCGGCTACTGGACCACTGGTGGGCGTGGTGCCTGGGGCGGGGCCGGGAGCTGGCCGCCGAACGCGGCCGCGACTTCCGCGCCCGGCGGCCGGCGCGGTATCCATCCCCGTGACCGGCCCGAATCGTCGCGCGTAAGGCGCCGCACTCGTGGAACCCGGTCGCCATGTACGCACAGGGCATGGACGCGCAGCTGGCGGAGCTGGGACGCGATCACCTCATCGGCATCGCACCGCTGGTGATCGGGCTGCTCGTGGTGGGCGCCCTGATCCTGCTGGTGGGCATCGGCATGCGGCAGCGCCGACGCGGCGACTCGCGTGCCTCCGAGGCCGGCACCCCCGCCCCCGGCGCCCCGAAGGGATACCAGGAGGGGCGCACCAGCCCGTCGGAGATGCCGCGCGACGGACGGCGCAGGTACCCGTACGAGGTCTCCGACAGCGGCTACACGGTGTCGGAGTCCGAGGAGGAGGGCGAGGTCAAGCGCAGGCGCTGGGACCCCGGGAGCAGCGGAGGCTTCCACAGCGGCGGCCCCGGACACACCTGAGGTCGCCCCGCCCCGGCTCGCCGCCTGCGCCCGGCCTTCCGCACGCTGCCGCCCGGCGGCAGCGTGCGGCCACAGCACTAGGCTCCTGCGGGCGGCTGGGTTCCCGGTGCGCTGCCGACGGCCGCCGCCTCGCGTTCGGCGCGCAGTCGGCGGTGGCTCCAGATCAGCAGCACGAAGAGCACGATGCCGGAGACGATCAGGCTTCCCCCGGTGCTCCAGCCGCTGAACGGCAGGCGTTCCAGCAGGCCCCACGCCACGCCGCCGCCGAGGAGACCGAGCCCCACCACGACCGAGCCGGCGATCCGCCACTTCGAGGAGACGCTGTCCTCGGCCGCCTGCATGGCGCGGGCGCGCACCGGCGCCACGTGCCGGTGCAGAGACGGGACGGCGCGCGCCAGCAGCACCATGCCGGCGAAGACCAGCAGGAGACCGGGTCCCGGCAGCACCAGCAGCGCGATGCCCACCGCGACAAGCAGTCCGCCCAGGAGGGCCAGTATCCCGCGCATCAGCGGGTGCGGGTTGTCGTCTTTCGCCACGTTCTCGTTCGCTCCATCGTCGCCCCGTGCGACGGCCGTCTGCCGTCGTGTTCGGCTGTACACCGTAGCCGCTGCCGCATCGTGCGCCCGACGCGGCGTCGCACATGATCACCGCCCGCAGTTGCGCAGGTGGCCGCCCCGGCCCGGCGCGGCCGTGTGCGGGCCGACCGGCCCCGGGGCACAGTGGAGGGGCACACCGGGAGGTGGACGATGGGCCGTACCGGCCTGCTGGAGTTGCTGCCGGCCGACCAGCGGCGGCTGCTGGCGCCGCTGGCGGACGGCGTACCGCCCGCCGCTCCCATGCTGGCGCGGCCGAGCGATCGCCGCGACTTCGGCGCGGGATGGATCTTCGAGCGGAAGCTGGACGGAGTGCGGGCCCTCGCGGTGCGCGAGCGCGGCCGTGTGCGGCTGCTGTCCCGCACCGGCCAGGTGATGAACCGTACGTACCCGGAGCTGGTGGACGTCCTGGAAGAGCAGGACTGCGAGGACTTCAGCGTCGACGGCGAGATCGTCGCGTTCACCGGTCGGCGAACGGACTTCGCTCGGCTGCAGCGGCGCATGCAGATCAGCGACCCACGGCGTGCCCGTGCGACCGGTGTCGAGGTGACGTACTGCCTGTTCGACCTTCTGGCGCTGGACGGCGTGCGCACCACCGGGCTGCCGCTGCGCGCGCGGAAGGCGCTGCTGCGACGGGCTTTCGTCTTCGGGCCGCCGCTGCGGCAGACACCGCACCGCAACGCGGGCGGGCAGGAGCTGCTGGACCGGGCGTGCGGCTGGGGCTGGGAAGGGCTTGTCGCCAAGCGCGCGCAGGGCCGCTACCAGACGGGTCGACGGTCGCCGGACTGGCTGAAGCTGAAGTGCAGCAGGGGCCAGGAGTTCGTGGTGGGCGGATTCACCGAGCCGTCGGGCGGTCGTGTCGGCTTCGGCGCGCTGCTGCTGGGCTACCACGCGGACGGACGGCTGCGCTACGCCGGGAAGGTCGGCACCGGCTGGGACCGGGCGGCACTGGCATCGCTGCGGGCGCGGCTGGACGGTCTGACTCGTTCGCGTTCGCCGTTCGCCGACGCGGTGGGCGAGCGCGGGGCGCACTGGGTGGAGCCGGAGCTGGTCGCTCAGGTGGCGTTCACGGAGTGGACACGGGACGGGATGCTGCGGCACCCGCGGTTCGTCGGTCTGCGCGCCGACAAGAACCCGTCCGAGGTGGTGCGCGAGGAGCCGGGCCCCTCCCGCTGAAGACGGACGGCCGCGGCGCGACCGGCGGCCGACCGGGCGGTTTCGGCCCACCGCCGTCGGTGACCCGGCAGGCATGACCGACCAGACCTCGTCCGGTCGTCCTCCCACGCCGGACTACCCCGCCCTCTCCCTCGGCGACATCGCGCACCGCGCCCGGTCGCTCTCCGCCGCGGACCTCGAGCGGCTGCTGGCGTACGAACGCGGACACGCGTCGCGTGCGCCCGTACTGGACCTCCTGACGGCACGGCTGGCGCAGCTGGAGGCAGGGCGTGAGCCCTCCTCCGGTGGCGCTGCGCCGCCGCGCGGGACGCCGAGGGAGTCCGGCCGGCCCGAGGGTGACGGGCGGTCCTGACGCCGCCGGGCCGAGCCCCCAGCCGGGCATTTCGCACCGGGCCGGTCCTGCGCAGCCCCTGCCTCTGCCCGACGACCGCAGCGGCTCTCCGCCCCCTCGGCGGGCGGGGCCGCGGACTGTCCCCGCACGGCCGGGTGGAGCCGACCGGCTGACGGCGGCCCGACGTCCCGTGGGCGGGAGCCGGTTTTCCGGCTCCCGCCCACGGTTACCCGGCTGCCATGAGTGAGGCGAGCGCGCCGGCGCGCGACATGACGTACGGCTACTTCCTTGCCTGCGAGGACCACGGGCCGCGGGAGCTGCTGGAACAGGCCAGAATGGCCGAGCAGGCCGGGTTCACCTCACTGTGGATCTCCGACCACTTCCACCCGTGGACCGACGTGCAGGGCCACTCCCCCTTCGTCTGGTCGGTGATCGGCGCACTGGCCGAGGTCACCTCGCTGCCCGTGCAGACGGCAGTCACCTGCCCCACCGTGCGCACCCATCCGGTGGTGGTGGCGCAGGCGGCGGCCACGTCGGCCGTGCTGCTGGGAGAGCACCGCTTCCGGCTCGGCGTCGGCAGCGGTGAGGCGCTGAACGAGCACGTGCTGGGAACGGTGTGGCCGGAGGCGTCGGTCCGACTGGAGATGCTGGAGGAGGCCGTCGGCGTCATCCGGCAGCTCATGACCGGCACGCAGGTCAGCCACTACGGCAAGCACTACACGGTGGAGAACGCCCGTCTGTACGACGTGCCGGAGCAGGCCGTACCGATCGACGTGTCCGCGTTCGGGCCGGCGGCGGAGGAGCTGGCAATGCGGATCGGCGACGGCTTCATCACCATGGAGCCCGACGCGGAGGCCGTGGCACGCTTCCGCCGGGGCGGCGGCGGACAGAAGACGGCCGTCGGCGGCACCAAGGTCTGCTACGACACCGACCGCGACCGTGCCGCCGCCACCGTGCGGGAACGGTGGGCGAACATGTTCCTGCCCGGCGAACTGGGGCAGGTGCTGCCCACCCCGGCACACTTCGCGCAGGCCGGGCAGCTCGTCACCGAGGCACAGGTACGCGATTCGGGAATGCCACTCGGCGACGACCCGGACGAGCACGTGCGGGCGCTCGCCGCCTACCGGGACGCCGGCTTCGGGGCGGTGCACGTGAACCAGATCGGTCACGACCTGCGCGGCTTCTTCGACTTCTACCGCACCAAGGTGCTCCCGCGGCTCGCGGAGTAGGCCGTGACGGCGACCCCGACCCCCGTGCGCACCCTCGGCGTGGAAGAGGAGTTCCTCCTCGTCCACCCCGCCGACGGAACGCCCGTGCCGTACGCCGGCCGGGTGCTGGAGCGCGCGGAGCAGGACCGCGCGGCGGACGACCGCACCGTCTACAAGCCGGAACTGCTGACCAGCCAGGTCGAGGGGGCGTCCGGGGTCTGCACCGGACTCGCCGAACTGGGCGTCCAGTTGGCCAACGGGCGCCGGGCGCTGGCCGGAGCGGCGCACGCCAGCGGTGCGCTGCTGCTGCCGTCGGCCACTCCACCGCTCTCCACCGGCCGGGTGCCGACGACGCGGGGCGAGCGTTTCGAACAGATCACCGCGCTCTACGCCGACGTGGTGGCCGACTACCAGGTGTGCGGCTGCCACGTGCACGTGGGAATCCCGGACCGCGACACGGCGGTGGCCGTGGTGAACCACCTGCGTCCCTGGCTGCCCACCCTGCTCGCGCTATCCGTGAACTCCCCCTACCGCTACGGGCGGGACACCGGCTACGCGAGTCGGCGCATGCTGGAGCAGCGGGCCTTCCCCGGCTCCGGGGTGCCGCCGGTGTTCCCGTCGGCGGCCGCGCAGGAGGCGGAGGTCGCGCGCCTGGTCGACTGCGGAGTGCTGGCCGACCCGCAGATGACTTTCTGGCTCGCCCGGCCCTCGCTGCGATTCCCCACCGTCGAGTTCCGCACGGCCGACGCGGCGGCCACCGTCGACGAGGCGCTGCTCCAGGCCGCGTTGTCGCGCGCACTGGTGCACACCGCGCTGGACGACCTCACGGCGGGCCGCGAAGCCGGCCGGCCGACGGCCGGCGAACACGCGGTCGGTGAGCAGGTCGCGGCGGCCGCGGTGTGGTCGGCGGCCCGGTACGGCCTGCGCGGCCCGGCCGTGGACCCGTGGCGGGGGATCCCGGTGCCCGCCACGTCGATGGTGCGGACGCTGCTGCGCCGGACACGGCCCGCCCTGGAGGCGGCCGGCGATCTGGGCCTCGTGCAGGAGGTCCTGGCCCGGCTGGCGGCCGTCGGTACGGGAGCCGAGCGGCAGCGGGCGGCTGGCCCGGACGACCCGGCCGCGGCCGTGCGCGCGCTGGCCGCGGACGCTCTGCGTCCGGCCGCGGGCGCGCCGTCACCCGCAGACGACCAGGACACCGACCCGTCCGCGCCCGCCCCGGTGGGTGCACGGGGAGAGGAGCACCCGCCATGACGGCCACCTCGAGGACGGGAGCGAGCACCGCGAACGGCACGGCAGGAGCGCGGAGCCGGCGGGACGGCCCGGCCGGTCTGCCGGACCCGCGCGGCCCGCTGTCGGACGCCGTCCTGGCGGCGCTGCGGCAGCCACCGGGCACGGTGCGCCACTGGCCCTCTCCCACCGGCGCGGACACCGACCCGTTCGGCGAAGACCTGCACCTGGCCCTGCAGACGGCGTACGAACTGCACTACCGCGGTTGGCGGGGTGTGGACGACGGCTGGGAATGGGACGCCGGCCTGCTGGGCTTCCGGGCCCGCCTGGAGCGCCTCTTCCTGGACGCGCTGCGCGGTCGCGCCGCGGGCGGCGAGGACGCGGCCGCGATCGATGCCGAGCTGGACGCCCTGCTGGTGGAGCCGCTGCACGGCTCCGGCGTCTCGCACCACCTCGCGGAGCACGGCACCTGGACGCAGATGCGGGAGTTCTTGGTGCACCGCTCCATCTACCATCTGAAGGAAGCCGACCCGCACGCCTGGGCCGTGCCTCGGCTGGAGGGCCGTGCCAAAGCCGGCCTGGTCGCCGTGGAGTTCGACGAGTTCGGCGGCGGGCGCGGCGACCGGATGCACTCCCGCCTCTACGCGGACCTGATGGCCGGTGCCGGGCTGGACGACGGCTACCTGCACTATCTGCACGCGGTGCCCGCGCAGGCACTCGCGGTGGTCAACATGATGTCGCTGTTCGGGCTGCACCGCGGTCTGCGCGGTGCCCTGGTGGGGCACTTCGCCACGGCCGAGATCACCACGGCGCCGAGCGCCCGCCGCATGGTGCGGGCCCTGGATCGGATGGGTGCCGCGCCCGCCTGCGTGCACTTCTACGCCGAGCACATCGAGGCGGACGCGGTGCACGAGCAGGTGATGCGACACGAGGTGGTGGCGGACCTGCTGGCCCGTGAGCCGTCGCTGGCCGGTGGCCTGGTACTCGGCATGCAGGCGACGGCGCTGGTGGAGGACGACCTGGCGGCGCATCTGCTGTGCGCGTGGGAACGCGGCGCGTCGTCGCTGCGCCGGCCTCCGGGGTGAGACGACGCGGTCAGCCCCCTCCGTCCCGGCCATGCCGGGGCGCCGCCCCGCCGCGGCTGCTGCGGGCCTCCGAGGTACGCCTACGGTGGCTGGTGTCGCACCAGGGGTAGGAGCGGCTGCGGCGGCAGGCGCACACGGCGACCATGAACCGGTCGGAGCGAGCGATGCGACCGTCCGGCAGCTCGATCTCCACGGGGCCTTCGACCAGCACCGGCCCGCCGGGGTCGACGACGACCCGGCGGGCGTCCCTCCGCGAAGGCGGCGGACCGTTCTCCGGTTGCGCGGCGCCCACCCGCCGGCCGTCGGTCCCTGCCGGCTCATCCGGCGACGCGCCGGGCACGGATCACCACCAGTTCCTCCTGCGTCTGGCCGGGGGCGATGAGGCCGCGTTCCTCCAGCCAGGAGGCACGGGAGCCGAGCACCGGGCCGAAGGGCTGCCGTCGCCGGGCGACCACCGAGGCCCCCAGACCGCCCTCGCGGAGCAGGCGCACCGTCGTCGGCAGGCTGCACAGCACGGAGTGCACCAGCAGCAGACTGCCGCCCGGGGCCAGCAACGCGGGCGCCCGGCGGCACAGCGGGTCCAGGTAGCGCCTGCCGTCGAGCCCCGCGTCCCACGCCCGCGCCCGGCCGCACGCCTCGCCCGCGTCGGCGCAGGGCACGTACGGCGGGTTCGCCGTCACCAGGTCGAACGGCCCTGCCGGAAGGCGGCGGCGCAGGTCGCCGCGTGTGACGCGGACCCGCAGACCCCGCAGAAGGGCGTTGCACCGGGCGGTCAGCACCGCGCGGTAGGAACTGTCCACCGCCCACACCCGCGACGCTCCCGTTCCGGCCGCCGCCAGCGCGAGCATGCCGGTACCCGTGCCCAGGTCCAGCACGCGCCCGCCGGCCGGTGGCGGCGCGGCGAGCAGCGCCTCTCGCAGGAGGAAGGAGTCGCCTTGGGGCCGGTAGACCCCGGGAGGCTTCAGCAAGAACACCGGGATCGGGTACCTCCGGCTTCCCCGCCGAAACGGTGTTCAGGGCCTGGCCGCGAGGCGGGTGGCCAGCTCGCGGGCCCGGCCCCCGCGCGGCAGCCGCGACGTCAGGGGCGGGGTGTTCATGCCGCTGCTGGTGCGCAGGCCCAGGAGGAACTCCTGCAGCGCCTCCGTGCTGGTGCGCCGCGGGGTCCAGCCGAAGTCCTCGTGGGCCCGGCCCCAGTCCATCAGCGGCAGTTGCAGGGCGGCGTCGAAGAGCTGTGGGGAGGCGGGGAGCAGGCGGGTGAGCCAGGCCGCGCGGATCGCCGTCCGCACGGCGCCGGCGGGGATCCGCACGATGCGCCCGTTCAGCGTCCGGGCCAATACCTTCGCGTCGATGACCGGCTCGGAGGCGAGGTTGTACGGTCCGCGCACGGTGCTGGTGACGGCGTCCAGGAACGCTTCGGCGGCGTCGTCGGTGTGCAGGAACTGCATGCTGAGCCCGCTGACGTCCGGTATCACCGGCACGTTCCCGCTGCGCACCAGGAGGTTCGGCAGCAGCGGTCCGGCGAACAGGCGGCGCTGCTCGGAGGCGGACTCCTGCTTGAAGAGGAACGCGGGCCGCATCCGCACCACGCGGATCCACGGGAACTTCTGCTCGTAGGCGTCCAGGTAGCGCTCCAGGTAGGCCTTCTCGCGGGTGTACGCGGCCTCGGGCCAGCCGTGCGTGGGCCACGACTCGTCCACCCGGCGCAGCGGATCGTGCGCGGGCCGCGGCGAGTACGCGCCCACGGACGAGGCGTACACCAGCCCGGACACACCGACCTCGGCGGCTGCGCGGAAGACGCGCATCGCGCCCAGGACGTTGGTGCGCCACGTCAGGGCGGGTCGGTGGGTCGGCTGGAAGAGCCAGGCGAGGTGGACCACGACGTCCGCGGAGCGGAACACCTCGGCCAGTTCCGGCTCGGCGTCCTCGCGGGTGATGTCGCAGCTCAGCCACCGTGTCCTGGGCGGGCTCCAGTTCGGGAGCCGGCGGGCGACGCCGATCACCTGCGCCACCCGCTCGTCCTCCGCTGCGGCGCGAACGATGCTGGTGCCCAGGTTGCCCGTCGCGCCGACGATGACGACCGTATGCCCCTCGCTGGGACGGGCTGGGACCGCGTTCATGAGGCGCTCTCCCTCGCTTTCCGTCTCGGTTCCACCCCCGGCCGGACACCGGTCAGCCCGCGGACGCGGGGGTGCGCTCCCTCCGGCGTTCGGCGTCGACCTTCTGGTGTATGCGTTCGCAGGTGCGGTGGATGAGCCGGGAGACGTGCATCTGGGAGATGCCCAGTTCCTCGGCGATGCGGCTCTGCGTCATGTCGCAGAAGAACCGCAGGTAGAGGATGCGGCGTTCGCGTTCCGGCAGCAGGGAGAGCTGCGGTTTCACCGCCTCGCGGTACACCACCAGGTCGAAACCCGCCTCGAAGACGCCGAGGGTGTCCTGGAGCGAGTAGCCGTCCTCCGCGGCCGACAGCTCCGCGTCCAGGGACAGGGCGCTGTAGGAGTCCAGCGCCTCCATGCCGAGGAGCACGTCCTCCTCGCTCAGCCGGCTGTGCTCGGCGATCTCGGCGACCGTCGGAGAGCGACCACCGAGAGTGAGGTTCAGCTCGCGGCGGCTGGCCCGCACCTGGGTGCGCAGCTGCTGGACCCGCCGTGGCACGTGCAGGTCCCAGGTGTGGTCGCGGAAGTGACGCTTGATCTCGCCCACGATGGTGGGCACGGCGTAGCTCTCGAAGGCGGTGCCGCGGGCCGGGTCGTAGCCGGCGACGGCCTTGACGAGTCCCAGGGCGGCGATCTGCTGGAGGTCCTCCAGCGCCTCGCCCCGGTTGCGGTAGCGCCCGGCGAGGCGGTGGGCCATGGGGATCCAGACCTGGACGACGTCCTGCCGGAGCTCCTCCTTCTCCGGTCCGTCCGGCAGCGCGGCGATACGGACGAACGCGTCCCGGGTGTCCGGGGCGTCGTCGTGCGGGTGGCGGGCACGCTTGGTGCGGAAGGGGGTGGTGGTGCTCATGGCGGCGCTCTCCCGGTTCGCTGCTGCGTGTTCGAGCGGTCACCGCGGGAGCCGGACCAGATGCGTCCGGGGTGTTCACGGCCCTCGGCCGTGCCCTCCCGCGGATGTGCCTTCAGGTCCGAAGCACGCGTTTCACGCTACCCGCACACCACGACCTTCGCGATCCGGACGTCGCGGGCGGAGCCGGCACGGTTCCGAGCGCCTCCCGGGGGCCCGCCTGGCCCAACACCTGCACACCTGGCCCCTTCACCTGCCGAGCGCCTGCTTGAGCTCCTGCTTGTTCATGCTGGAACGGCCCTCCACGTTGCGGCGCCTGGCCTCCTCGTAGAGCTGCTCCTTGGTGAAGTCCCCGGGCCCCTGACGCCTGCCGGAACGCCTACCGCCACGCTCCGGAGCGGACAGCCGGTCCTGCGTGGAGACGCGGCTCTTCTGCTCGGCCTCACCACTGCGGGCCCGCTCCTTGTTGACGGTGCGCGCCGCGATCTCCTTGGCGCGCTTCTCGCTGGTGCCGCGCTTCTCGGCCCCCTCCTTGATGTGCTCGTACTGGCGCTCCCGCCTGCGGCTGGATCCACTGGGCATGATGACCCCCTTCTGGTGTGACGTTCCGTGCCCGGGTACCTCCGCCGGGAAGGGTGAAACCGCGCCCGGCGGCAGGCTGGGCCGATCGGGTGCCGTACGGGCGGCGGGGCTGACTAGAGTCGGGCCATGGCTGCTGACGAGGCGACAGTGCGGGTGGACAGCTGGATCTGGTCCGTACGGCTCACCAAGACGCGTTCGCTGGCCGCGTCCGCGTGCAAGGCCGGACACGTGCGCGTCAACGGCGACCGGGCCAAGCCGGCACAGGTCGTGCGGCCCGGCGACGAGGTGCGCCTCCGCCACGCCGGGCGCGAGCGCATCGTCGTGGTCAAACAGCTCGTCCGCAAACGGGTCGGCGCTCCGGTGGCCGCCGAGTGCTACGTCGACAAGAGTCCGCCCCCGCCGCCCCGCGCCGACGCGCTCGCCGCGGGTGTCCGCGACCGGGGCGCGGGGCGCCCCACCAAGCGGGACCGCCGCGAACTCGAACGTCTCCGCGGCCTCCGCGACGCGCCCTGACCGACCGCCCAACCGCCCGGCGCCGGGTCGGCGGCTGCCCCCGCCGCCGAAGGCGGGCCGGCACCCCCGCACACCGTCCCGCCGCGACAGCACCAGGCCGCCCCGGCCGGGTCCGACCACCCTCGCCGGATGCCCCGGCCCCGACGACGGGCGCCTGGGGAGGAGGCGAGTCCGGACGCCGAGCCGCTGGTCGCCACGCCTCGACGCGGGCTGCGGGATCGGCCGCCGCGGGTCAGGTGGGGGCGTAGGCGGCGATGAGCAGGTCGGCGGCCAGTTCTGCCAAGAACACCCGGTGCGCCTCCACGGCGGCGCCCGCACGCGCCGCTACGTCGAGGCCGAGGCGCGCAGCGTCAAGGAACGCGCCGAGGAGACCCCGCCGCACGTCAGCCGGGGAGACCGGTCACCCGGAGGGTCAGGTTGAGCCGACCGCGCTTCAGGCCCGTCGCCGGGTCCGCCGTGCCGGGCCGCACGCGGGGCACACCGTGGTACGCGAACCGCGCGGGCCCCCCGAAAACGAAGAGGTCACCCGACCCGAGTTCCACGTCGGTGTAGGGCCGCGTGCGCGTCTCCGTATTGCCGAACCGGAAGACGCAGGCGTCGCCGATGCTCAGGGAGACGACCGGGGCGTCGGAGCGTTCGTCCTTGTCCTGGTGCATGCCCATGGTGGCGCGCGCGTCGTAGAAGTTGACCAGGGCGGTGTCGGGCGCGTACGCGGCGGCCTCCTCCGGGTCGCCGTAGGCGTCGGCGAGGGCGCGGCGCCCCAGGTCGCCCAACCAGTCCGGGAAGGCCGCGACACGGCGCCCGTTCACGTCGTCGGCGGTGCGGCTGTACCGGTACGGCTGCCAGTGCCAGCCCAGGCAGACGGTCTGCACGGACATCGTGCCGCCGCGCGGCAGCCGGGTGTGGCGGAACGGCACCGGGCCGCGCGCCCAGCCCCGGCAGGCGGCGACCAGCTCCCGCTGCGCCGGCACGTCCAGCCAGCCGGGTACGTGCACCGCACCCGGCGCCACGACGGCCCGCGACCGCGGGAACAGGCTGTCCATCCGGCCATGGTGCCCCGCCGGGCCCGGCGGGGCACGCAGCGGTCAGGCGCGGACGACGAAGGGCCGGGTGGTGCCGCTGAAGGCGCGCGGCGAGCCGATCAGCGGTTTGGCGTCGCCGTGGTAGCGGATGCGGTACGTGCCGGGCTCGGTCCCCGGCGGGACGTCCCAGGTGACGGTGACAGTCGACGCGGAGACGCCCTGCCGCCGCCAGCGCAGCGTGGTCGACCAGTCGCCGTCGTCCGCGACGGCGGTCCATGCGTCGCCCGAGCGCCGTTCGACGCGCAGGTAGGTGCTGCCACGGTGCAGGTCGTTGCCCGGGTGGGCGCCCGCGAAGACCGCCTCGGCCCGCTCCCCCGGGCGCACGCCGTCGGCCGGCTCGGTGAGCACGTCGCCGAAGGCGTGGCCGAGCGGCGGGGTGTCGAGGACTACACCGGGTTGGAGGGAGAGCGCCGTGTCGGAGATGTCGGGGGCCACCGGCCCGAGCGGGAGGTCGCGGCCGTCGCGCATCGCCGTGGCCAGTGCGGCGGCGACCTGCTGGAGGGCGGGGAGCTGCCAGCGGCCGAAGAGGGTGCTGCCGCCTTCGTACTGCTGGGCGTCGTATTCCTCGGGGGTGGTGACGTAGTGGAGGTAGGAGTTGGCGTACCCGGCGACCAGGACGTCGTCGAGCCGGGCGCCGGTGATGCCGGCGACGGTCCGGCGCAGGCGGAGACCCGCACCGATGGTGACCTCGCCGGGGATACCGATCAGGTACAGCGCGCCGACGCGCACCAGCTGCACCGGGACGCGTTCCTGCACCCATGGCAGCAGCCCGTTCATCGCGCCGACGGGCACCACGACGTCCTTCGGCGCCTGCGCCTGCCGCAGTTCGGGCGAGACCTCGTAGAGCACGGTGTTGGAGACGAGGTCCCAGAACGGGTTCTCGCCCTCCTCGAAGCCGGGGAAGGCGGGGCCGTCCTCGGTGCTCCCGGCCATCATGGCGGCGCCGATCGCGGGTTTCGACGTCCGGTGGGTGCGGCCGTCGCCGGTGAACTCGGGGCGCACCTCGACGTCGGAGAGGTCCACGTAGACCAGCCGGGAGTCCACACCGCCGGTGAGCCGGGTGCCCGCGCGCCCGGCCTGCCCGGCGGCGGCCTCGTACTGGCGCAGCCCGTTCTCGCGGGTACGGGCGAAGTCCTCGGGCGTCGTCGGGGGCGTGAGGTCGAGGTTCGGCGACATGTCGCCGGCATTGGACTGGGCGAAAGCGGTGACCAGGCCGGGGCCGTCGTCGGCGAGGTAGTCGCCGCCGCCGGCCTCCCGCTCCCAGCGGTAGGCGGCGTAGCCCTTGTTGTCGGCGCTGATCAGGCGGTTGTCGCCGGACATGCTCGTGCAGTGGGTGGGGAACCAGTTGAGCGCGCCGGTGAGGCGCCCGTCGCGCTCGACCCGCAGCAGGGTGCTCCGGGTGTCGACGGCGTCGGGGAAGTATCCGGTGATGTCGGCGCCGTTGCGATCGAAAGCCTCCCGCGAGCGGTTGACGTTCGCGCCGCGCAACTCGTCGTGGGTGAGGACGAGTGCGGACGGCTGGAGGTCCTGGTGGGCCCGCCTCACGGCCTCGACGATGCCATCGGTGACCGCGGCGAAGGTCTTCTCGTGGAAGCCGAGGGTGGTGAGGTTGTAGAGCGTGTGGTGCGAGTGGCCCCCGGGGCCGGCGTGCGTGTGGGTGGCGGTGAGGAGCACGTTGCGGTGCGTGTAGAGGTCGCCGTAGTCGGCGGCGAGTCGGCGCAGCACGGCCTGGTGCACGCTCTCGAAGATCATCGGCGCGTCCACGACCACCAGCGCGGTCCGCTCACCGCCGTCTGCGCCGTCGGCGTCGGCGACCACGAAGGCGCGGGCGCGCAGCCGGGTGTGCAGACCCTCGGCCTGCTGGTCGATGCGGCCGTAGCCCATCATGCCGACCTCGGCGATCTCACCGGTGGCGTCGGCGACGCCGCGGCCCACGAGAAAGCCCCCGCCGGAGGGCGGGGGCGCGGCGGGGGTTCCGGTGGCCCGGGCTCGTGCGGGAGCGGCCGTGCCGGTTGAGGCGAGCCCGGCGAGCGCGGTGGAGGCGAGGAGCAAGGCTCTGCGGCTGCTGCCCGGACTCGCGGTCTCCGGACCGGGTTCGTTCTGCGGCGCGGCCGCTCCGGAGGGCTGCGGTGCGTACCGGTGGGGGGCTGCGTCGGTCACGGATGCTCCTCGGATCGCCCGGTCCACTTGCCGGTAAGGGCGAGGAGAGCATGCCAGCCGTCGACGCCGGTGACAACAAGTCCCGCGCGCCCGCGCACGGTTCACCAGGTCAGCGGCTCGTGGTCGCGCTCGGCGACGGCGGGCTCCAGCATGCCGCGCAGCCGTTCCATGTCCTCGGGGAGATCCCGTCGCCAGCCCAGCGCGACGATGGGCACCAACAGCAGCATGCCGCCGTACAGGTGCACGTCGACCTTCATCTCCAGGGTGCTGCCGTCCTCGGAGTCCTCCTCGCCGGGCCGCACCCGGAAGGTGTAGCCGACGGACTGGATGCCCAGCGGCGTCCACATCCGCTGGCCGCGGAAGCCGATGAGGGACGGCGCCCGGTAGGCGCTGCATTCGAGCTGGTGGAAGCGGTGCCTGCCCGGAAACCGGTACCGGTACCGCGCGCCCTTGCGCGCGGGCGAGACCTCGTCGTCGTCCACCTCGGCGACGCCCGAGTTCCAACGGGCCATGTTGCGTGCGTCGGCGAGAAAGGCGAAGACCTCAGGTGGATTTGTCGACAAGCTCTGCGTCACCGAGAACGTCGGCATCGTCTCACCTCCGGCTGCGCTGGTCAGGGTCACCGGCTGCGGGCTGACGGCCTACTCGCTCCAGCATGTTCGCCCGAACGCCGTAGCTCACGCCGACCAGAGCCGTTCGAGTGAGGTACGGGCCCTGCGCTGCGGTTTCTCCCTGTAGTACGCATACCCCGTCAGGCGCCATCGGCACCTGTTCGAGCCACACTTCGTACCGCGGTCACCCGCCGGAGGGCGGCCCGGAGGGCGTCAGCACCTCCGCGAGGTCGTAGTTCACGGGTTCCTCGAGTTGCGCGTACGTGCACGAAGCGGGATCGCGGTCCTCGCGCCACCGGCGGAACCGCGCGGTGTGCCGGAAGCGGTCGCCCTGCATGTGGTCGTAGGCGACCTCCAGGACACGTTCCGGCCGCAACGGCACCCAGGAGAGGTCCTTCGTGCCGGTCCAGCGGCTCGGCCCGCCCGGCATCCGGCTGCTCGCGTGCGCCTCCTCGCGTTCCCACTCGGCCCACGGGTGCCCGGCGGCCGACTCCATGCGCAGCGGCTCGAGTTCGGCGACCAGCTCCTGACGCCGGCGCATCGGGAAGGACGCGCTGACGCCGACGTGCTGGAGCGTGCCGGAGGAGTCGTACAGGCCCAGCAGCAGCGAGCCGACGACCGGCCCGCTCTTGTGGTAGCGGAATCCGGCCAGCACGCAGTCGGCCGTCCGCTCGTGCTTCACCTTCACCATCAGGCGTTCGTCCGGCCGGTAGGGCAGGGTGGGCCGCTTGGCGACGACCCCGTCCAGGCCCGCCCCCTCGAACTGTTCGAACCACCGCCGGGCCACGTCCACGTCCCGGGTCGCCGGGGCGATGTGCACCGGGTCCGCGGCGTCGCGCAGCGCGTGCACCAGCCGTTCCCGCCGCGTGGCCAGCTCGGTCTCCAGCAGGGCGTCGTCGCCGAGCGCGAGCAGGTCGAAGGCGACGAACGAGGCCGGGGTGCGCTCGGCCAGCATGCGCACCCGGGAGTCGGCCGGGTGGATGCGTTCCAGCAGCGCGTCGAAGTCGAGGCGCCCTCCGCGGGCGATGACGATCTCGCCGTCCAGCACACAGCGGCGGGGAAGGTGGGTGCGCAGCGCGTCGAGGAGTTCGGGGAAGTAGCGGGTCAGCGGCTTGGCGGTGCGGCTGCCGATCTCCACCTCGTCGCCGTCGCGGTAGACGATCGCACGGAATCCGTCCCATTTGGCCTCGTAGTGCATCCCTTCGGGGATACGGGCGGCCGTCTTGGCGAGCATCGGTTTGACGGGCGGCATCACCGGAAGGTCCATGCTGTCCGATTGTGTCGCGCCGGGCCCGGATGTGCGCGTCGGCAGGCGCCGACGCGCCGGGGGTTCTAGCGTGCTGTCATGGGCGAGGCACAGGAACTGGACGTCGGCGGACGCACGGTGCGGATCACCAACCCGGGCAAGGTGTACTTCCCCGAACGCGGCTTCACGAAGCTGGACGTGGCGACGTACTACCGGACCGTCGGAGCCGGGGCGCTGCGCGCGCTGCGGGACCGGCCCACCACGCTGCAGCGGCACCCCGACGGCGTCACGGGCGAGTCGTTCTTCCAGAAACGGGCGCCCAAGGGCATGCCCGACTGGATTCCCACCGCGCGCATCTCCTTCCCCTCCGGGCGGCACGCGGACGAGATCTGCCCGGCCGAGGAGGCCGCCGTGGTGTGGGCGGCGAACCTGGGCTGCCTGACGTTCCACCCCTGGCCGGTGCGGCGCGGCGACACCGACCGTCCCGACGAGCTGCGCATCGACCTCGACCCGCAGCCCGGCACGGACTACCGGGACGCGGTGTGGGCGGCCGGCGAGCTGCGTCCGCTGCTGGAGGAGCTGGGCCTGCACGGCTGGCCCAAGACCTCCGGCGGTCGCGGGCTGCACGTCTTCGTACCCATCGAGCCCGAGTGGACCTTCACCGCAGTGCGGCGGGCGGCGATCGCGATCGGCCGCGAGCTGTCCTGGAGGAACCCGGAGCGGATCACGATGAACTGGTGGAAGGAGGAGCGCGGCGAGCGGATCTTCGTCGACTACAACCAGACGGCGCGGGACCGCACCATCGCCAGCGCCTACTCCGTACGGCCCCACCCGCGCGCCCAGGTCTCCGCCCCGCTTCAGTGGGACGAGGTCGCCGACGCGCGGCCCGAGGACTTCGACCTGGCGACCATGCCGGAACGGTACGCGCGGGTCGGCGACGTGCACGCGGACATGGAACGGCACGTGTGCCGACTGGACGCGGTGCTGGAGCTGGCCGACCGGCACGAGCGGGACCGGGGCGCGGGCGACATGCCGTACCCGCCGGACCACCCGAAGGCACCGGGCGAGCCGAAACGGGTGCAGCCCAGCCGGGCACGGAGCGATCCCGACGGCTGAGGGCCGACGCGGCGGGTCGCCCGGCTCAGCGGCCCTTCACCACGAGGGAACCGAGCAGCTCACGCGTCGCGTCGGTCACTTTGTCCACTGCTGCGTCGAATGCGTCGCTGTTGTGCGAGGCGGGCGCGCGGAAGCCGGAGATCTTCCGGACGTACTGCAAAGCGGCTGCACGCATCTCGTCCTCGGTTACGGACTCGGCGTACGGGGGACGGAGTGTCTTGATAGATCGGCACATAGGACGACCGTATACGGATGGAGGCCGGAATGACCCTGCTGCTGGCGGACGAGGTGCGGGACGCGATGGCGCACGGGCGCCCCGTGGTCGCTCTGGAGTCGACGATCATCGCGCACGGCCTGCCGCGCCCGCGCAATCTCGAGGTGGCCAGGGAGCTGGAGCAGCTCGTGCGCGACGGCGGAGCCGTGCCCGCGACCGTCGCGGTGCTCGACGGGCGCGTGCACGTCGGGCTGGACGAGGCGGAACTGGAACGCGTCGCGGGCGACGAGAAGATGCGCAAACTGGGCCACCGCGACCTGGCGCCGGCGATCGCCGAGGGCGCGAGCGGCGCCACGACCGTCTCCGGCACCGGGTTCCTCGCCTCCAAGGTCGGCATCCGGGTCTTCGCGACCGGTGGCCTGGGCGGCGTGCACCGCGGGTGGACGCAGACCCAGGACGAGTCGGCGGACCTGCGGATGCTCGCCTCGACACGGATCACGGTGGTGTGCGCGGGCGCGAAGTCCGTCCTCGACGTGCCGACGACGCTGCAACGGCTGGAGACCCTGGGCATCACGGTCATCGGCTACGGCACAGACACGTTCCCGGGCTTCTACCTGACCAGTTCCGGCGAGCCGGTGGACTGGACGGCGCACGACGCGCGCACGGTCGTCGGCGCCATGCGGGCGCAGGAGTCGCTCGGCGGGCCCTGCACGGCACTGGTCGTCGCCAACCCGGTGCCGCAGGAGCAGCAGCTCGACCCGGAACTGCACGACCGGGTGCTGGCGGAGGCGCTCTCGGCGTGCGAGCGGGACCGGGTGACCGGACAGGACGTCACGCCGTACCTGCTGGACCACCTGGTCCGGCACACGGACGGCGCGGCGCTGGAGGCCAATGTCGCCGCCGTCCGCGGCAACGCGCGGCTCGCGGCGCGCATCGCGGCCGTGTGGACGGCGACGGCCCACACCTGACCCTCCCGGGCCTTCATACACCGCACCCCACCGCCGGGGCTAAGGCGTGCGGGGGCGCCACTGGGGTTCGACGCGGGCCCACTCGCGTTCCCACTGGCGGGCGCGCCGTCGGTCCAGGCCGCCGCGGACCGTGGCCTGTGCGACGCAGACGAGGGCGACGACCGCGCCGCCGGCGAGCGCCGCGCAGATGCCGGACTGGAGGGCGGCCATGGCCGCACCCGCGGGTGGCGTGGTCTGGCTGCCGTCGGGCGCCACCCACAGCGGCACCGAGGTCCCGGCCCTGCTGCCGTCCGGCACCTCCGCCGAACCGCTGCGCACCGTACCGTCAGGCGCGGTCCAGCGGACCGGTACCCGCGAGGTGTCGGCCCCCGGAGCCTTGTAGAAGGTCTCGCGGCTCTGCGGGTCCGCGTCCTTCATGACCACCGCGGAGACCCGGAGCCGCTCGGTGCGCTGCTCCTCGGCCGTGCCGCGCGCGACGCCCCAGGTGACGAGGGTGGCCAGCGCCGCGCCGACGACTCCGGCCACGAGGGCGAGCAGCAGCACCCACGCCTCGACCTGGTCGGAGCGGCGCCGGAGCGGGTTCGCGCGCCAGCGCCACAGGCGGATCCGGGTCGTTGGGGCCATGGCTCCCACCCCTTCCGGTCGCCGGTTCGGGGAGCGGTCGCGACCTGCCGGGTCCCACGATCGGCGCCTCGCATGCCTGCCGTGTTCCCGGAAGTCAGCCGTTGCCGTCACAGTCCAGGGTGTCACCCTTCGCCGGGGCGCCCTGGACGCTGCTGCGGTCGTGCACGACGGGCACTACGCGGGTTCCGGCCCGGCCCACGCGCACCTCCAGCACGCGGCCCCATCCGCGCACGGGGCGGAGTACGGCGTCCGGCAGGGCCGCCGCCAGCGAAGCGGCCCGGCGCCGGTCGGCCGGCCGGAAGCGGATCTCGGTCGTCCCGGGAACGCCGGCCGAGGCGTCGGCCGGCGCCGGGGCCTCCGCGGCGGCGGAGGCACGCGCGCGGACGTCGAACCCGTTGCCGCGCAGGGCCCGCGCGACCCGCCGGGCCTCCCCCTCCACCGCCGGCCCGCCCTGGACACGCACGGGGACGCCGGAGGGCGCCCAGGCCACGGGGACGCCGGGGGCGGGCAGGGCATACGCCTTCTCGTCCGTGAGGGGCCGGTCCTCGCGGACGGCGTCGAAGAGCCGGCGCGCGCGGTCCTCGTCCCAGACGAGCGTCGAGCCCCAGCCCGGCACGCGGTGGTCGAAATCGGCGAGGGGCACAGTCGCGAACGCGGTGTCCCCGCTGTCCAGGTCGCGCAGCGCGCGGCCGAGGACGAGCAGGCGTGCGGTGGTCAGCTCCGCGTCGGCCCGGAGCGTGGTCAGCAGCGTCCCGGCGGTGCGGGCGAGAGCAACGGGGTCGTCGAGCACGCCCCGGTCGGCGAAGGTGTCGACCAGTTCGGCGAGGAAGTGCTGCTGGCGGCGCATCCTGCCCAGGTCCCCGGACGGCGGGATGTGGCGGGCGCGCACGTACTGGAGCGAGCGCCGCCCGTCGAGGTGGTGGGTGCCCGGCCGCAGATCGAGACCGGAGTTGATGTCACGCATCGGCTCGTCCGTGCACACGGTGGCGCCGCCGAGGCCGTCGACGGCCTCGACGAAGCTGCGGAAGTCGGCCTCCAGGTAGTGGTCGACACGGACGCCGGTCGCCTCCTCGACGGTGCGGACCGTCAGTTCGGGGCCGCCCAGCTTGTACGCGCCGTTGATCTTTCCGGCCGCCGGCACCGGCGTACCGGTGAGCGGAGGGGCGTCGTCGAGACGCGCGAAGGAGACGTAGGAGTCGCGGGGAATGCTGATCACGCTGACGCGTTCGCGGTCCTCCGAGACGTGTACCAGCATCATGACGTCGGTGCAGTCGCAGGGCTCGCCCCCGACGTGGAGGCGACGCTTCTCGGCCTTGCTCAGTCCGGCGCGCTTGTCGAGGCCGACCAGAAGGAAGGTGAGGCCGGGGCCGTCGGCGGGCCGGGACGCGGCGGCGGCGAACACGTCGGTGCGCGGGACGGCCAGGGCGACGGGCAGGCGGTTGCCGCCGTCGGCCACCACCGCCCCGGCACCGGCCAGCAGTCCGCCGCAGAGGACGGCGCTCAGCACGGCGCGACGTACACGGATACGCGTCAGCAGGGACACGGGCACACCTCCGCGGGACGACGACGCCCGCAGGCTAGGCGCACGCCGAGCGGCCGGCCGGGCGCGGCGCGGCGTGGCGCCCCCACCCTCACCCGGTCAGATCATCTGCCTGCACGGCACGGGCCGGATTCTCCTCGGAGGACGCCGGTTTCCGGCGAATCACACCCCCGGAACGCGTTCGGGACGCTACGGTGAGTGCCCGCGGGAAGCGGACGTGGGCCGGGAGCGGCCTTCGGACAGGAGAGGTTCCGCACATGGGCGAGACACTGGACGCGCCGCCCGAAGGGCATCTGCGGATGCTGCTGGCGCGCGCACAGAACCCCTTCGACGTCTCGGACGAGGTCCTCGAACGGCTGTCCGGTGCCGTGTTGTGCCGGATCGACACGCCGCACGCCGGCCGCGGGGACGAGACCGGCCGGGCCGCTGCGACCGGTGCGGCCGCCGGAGCCGGTGAGCCGGACACGGAAACCGCGCCCCCTGCGGGGCTGCGGTGCGGCCGGGCCCGGCACACCTTCCTGCTGGCGGACGGCGGCGTCCAGACCCTGTGGGAGCTGTGGCAGGTGGGCGCACCCCACCAGGAGGACCCCGCCGACGACGGGCCACAGGGCCCGCGGTTCGAAATATACGAGACCGAGGACGCCCTGCACCGCTCCGAGCGGCGCGTGCACGGCGGCGGGCCGGTTCCCGGCCCGCGCTCGGCCGGGACCGGGGACGACCGCCCCTCCCCACTCGGCACGGACGCCCTCCGCCCGCACTCCACAGGGCCCGAGTCCTTCGACGAGCTGGACGACCCCGACCCCCTCGACACCCTCGACCTTCTGGACGCCCCGGGCTCCCTCGGCTCCCCCGGCGACATCGAGGACCTGCTCCTGGAGGAGGTCACCCGGTCCCGACCCTGGTGGCTGGAGGACTCCCCAGGACACGCGCGCCGCCTGTTACGCAGGGCTGAGAACCCCGACCGGCCGGGTGAGGAGACGCTCCGGCTGCTGGCCGACGCCCGCGGCCACGACATCGTGCACGTGCCACGGCCGCGCGCCTGCCCTCCCGGCCTGCGCCTGTGGTGCTCGCTGTACGAACACGCCTTCCTGCTGGCGGACGGCACCGAACTCCGCCTGTACGAACTGGAACACAACCTGACCGGAGGCGAAGGGCTCGTGTGCGAGGTCTATCCCGACGAGGCGGACGCCGAGCGGGCGGCCCGCCGGTACGCACGGGCACGGGGCATCGAACTGTGAGCCGCCGCCCGCCGAACGTGGTCGTCGTCCTCACCGACCAGCAGCGCTGGGACACCACGGGCGCGCACGGCAACCCGGCAGGCGCCACCCCGGTGTTCGACCGGATGGCACGCACCGGCACCCACGTGGAGCACGCGATCACCCCGCAGCCGGTGTGCGCACCCGCCCGCGCCGCGCTGCAGACCGGCATGTTCCCGACCGCCACCGGCGTCTTCCGCAACGGCCTGGCGCTGGACCCGGCGCTACCCACCCTGGCCGGCTGCCTCGGCGACGCCGGGTACGCCACCGGCTACATCGGCAAGTGGCACCTGGCGGCGGAGGCCTCCGGACACGGCCCCGTGCCGCCGAAGTACCGTGCCGGCTACGAGAGCTGGCTGGCCAGCGAGATTCTGGAATTCACCTCCGACGCCCACCGCACGGTCGTCTACGACGGCGACGGCGCACCGGTGCGGCTGCCCGGCTACCGGTCCGACGCGCTGGTCGACGCCTCCGTACGGTTCCTCGCCGACCACCACGACCGGCCGTTCCTGCTGTTCCTCTCGCTGCTGGAGCCCCACCACCAGAACGCCACCGACGACTACCCGGCCCCGGAGGGGTACGCGGAGCGGTTCACCGGCCGCTGGCTGCCACCGGACCTGGCCGCACTCGGCCCCGGCGCCCGGTACGGCGGACCGCACCGCCACCTCGGCGGCTACCTGGGGCAGATCGCCCGGGTCGACGAGGGCCTCGGCCGGCTGCGGGACGCCCTGCGCAGCCTGGGCATCGCCGACGACACGATCGTCGCCTACACGGCTGACCACGGCAGCCACTTCCGCACCCGGAACGCCGAGTACAAGCGCAGCGCGCACGACGCGTCGGTACGGGTTCCGCTGGCGCTGACCGGTCCGGGCTTCGACGGCGGCGGGCTCATCCGCCACCCGGTGAGCACCCTGGACCTGATGCCGACGCTGCTGGACGCCTGCGGCGTGCCGGTGCCGGATTCCGTGCAGGGACGGTCGTTCCTGCCGCTGGTCGGGGGCGGCACCGACCCGGGCCGTCCGGAGGAGGTGTTCGTGCAGATCAGCGAGTCGCAGGTGGGGCGTGCGGTGCGGACCGCGCGCTGGAAGTACGCGGTCGCCGCGCCGGACGCGCACCCGTGGCACGACGCCTCGGCCACCCGCTACGTGGAGTCCGAGCTGTACGACCTGCACGCCGACCCGTACGAACTGGACAACCTGGCGGGTCTTCCCTCGCACCGCGAGGTCGCCGACCGGCTGCGGCAGGCGCTGCTGCGCTGGACCGTGCGCGCCGGGGAGGCCGAGCCGGTGATCGAGGAGGCCGAGCCCGGCAGACGCCCGGGGCGTCGCGCGGACCCCGAGGTCACCGGCCTTCCCTGGGAGGGGGTGCGCTTCGGGCACCAGTGACGCGGTGCCCGCCACGCCGCTCCCCCGCCGGGGGCCGCGGCACCCGCTTCATCCGTCGCGACACCGACGCCGCCCCGCCGGCGTGGGGAGGACACTCATGCCCGCACGTGGACGCCACCGCCGCCACCGGCCCGGCCCCGTCTCCCGCACCTCGCTCAGAGTCACGGCCGGCGGCGCCGGACTCGCACTGCCGCTCGTGGCCGCCGGCGCCGGTCACGCCGCCGCGGAGGACACCTGGGACCGGGTCGCCGAGTGCGAGAGCAGCGGCCGCTGGCACATCGACACCGGCAACGGGTACTTCGGCGGGCTCCAGTTCGCCCAGAGCACCTGGGAGGCCTACGGCGGCACCCGCTACGCGCCCAGCGCCGACCAGGCCACGAAGGACCAGCAGATAGCCGTGGCCGAGAAGGTGCTGGAGGGGCAGGGGGAACAGGCATGGCCCACCTGCGGGCCGCGCGCCGGGCTCGGGGCGGACGACGCCCGGCCGACCGGCGGCGCGGAAGCGGCGACGACGAACGAAGCGGAGGAGCCACAGACGAAGGCGGAGTCCGCGGAGGCCTCGCGGACCCGGGCGGAACGCGCGGAACGCGCGGCGGCGGCCCGGGCCGAACGCCGCAGCCAGGCCACCTCGTACGAGGTGGTGGGCGGCGACAGTCTGTCGTCCATCGCCCGCGCGCACGAGGTGGACGGCGGCTGGCCCGCCCTCTACGACCGCAACCGGGACGTCGTCGGAGTCGACCCGGACCTCATCCTCCCCGGGCAGCGGCTGAGCCTGGAGGACCGGGCCGCGTCCGCGCCCGAGGTGAAGCCGGAGCAGCGCGAGCAGCGGGCGGAGACGCCCGCGCCGAAGCAGCAGAAGCAGGCGGAGAAGCCCGCCCCGAAACCCGAGCCCGAGGCGGAACCGAAGCCGAAGCCGGAACCGAGGGCCGAGAAGGCCGCGTCGCCGAAGGCCGTGTCGCCGGTGGCGGGGGCGCACACCGGGACCCCGTACAGGGCCTCGGGCAGCGGCTGGTCCTCCGGATACCACACCGGCGTCGACTTCCCCGTACCCACCGGCACCACCGTGCGGGCCGTCTCCGGCGCCGACGTGGTGTCCGCGGGATGGGCGGGGGCGTACGGCTACCAGGTGGTGCTCCGGCACGACGACGGCCGCTACAGCCAGTACGCGCACCTGTCGGCGATCTCGGTGTCCTCCGGGCAGCACGTCAACGCGGGCCAGCGGCTGGGCCGTTCCGGCTCTACGGGCAACTCCACGGGCCCGCACCTGCACTTCGAGGTGCGCACCGGCCCGGGCTACGGCTCCGACATCGACCCGCTGGCCTATCTGCGCGGGCGCGGGGTCGGCATCTGAGGGGGGACGCCGGGCGGGCAGGGGTCTCCCGGCGGGTCAGCCACGCGGCGGCGGGCCGCCGCCGGGCTCGTCCTCGTCGAAGCGCAGCCCCAGGTCGTCCGCGTCGTCGCCGGAGACGTGGACCGCTGACTCCTCGCCCGACAGTCCCTCGGCGTCCGACTCGGTGGCGAAGCTGTCCTGGTTGGCGAGCCGTGTGCCGGGCAGCGGGTCGTCGCTGAGCTGACCGGCCTCGGGGGTGGTGGAGTCCTCGGGCGCGGCGGGCCGGTCGGCTCCGCCGACACCCACGTCGGGTTCCTCCTCGGCGAGGCGGTCGTCCAGGGGCTCTCCCTCCAGTTGCTCGGCGGGAGTGGTGCCGAAGCTCTCGGCGGCGACCGGGCGTTCACCGGGCACGGGCATCTGCTGCGGGTCCTCGGCCCGCTGCGCCTCCGGAGTGCCGTCCTGGAGGTCGGGGATGCCCTCGTCCTCGGGGGCCGCACCGGGATCGGTCGGCTCGTCCACGACGCGCTGCTCCCGGTATTCGGGCGACTCGGCCCTCTCCCCGGACTCCGTCGCCCGGCCCTCCGGAGGGGTCCGGCCGCCAGCAGGGGCACCGTTCTCGGTCGTTTCGGGGTCGTTCATGCCGTCCGCGGTACCCGTGCCCGCCGGGCGGAAACGCCGCGGGAGGGGCACCGGTGGTGAGGCCGCGTCCGGCTGGTGGCCCCCGGTGGTGGGACCGGTGCGGCGCAGGTCAGCGGGGTGGCGGCAGACGCGGATGCTCGCGGCGGCGGCGCCGCAGGACGGCCGCCAGATCCACCAGCGCCAGCACGGACAGCACCGCGCAGGCGACGGCCAGCACGCGCAGCGATCCGCTGTCGGGGACGTCCTGTGGGCCGCTGACCGCGGTCCAGTACCAGAACAGGGCGGTGGCGGCGAGGAACACGGGGAGGAACACCGCGGACAGCAGCAGGCGCAGCCCGAGGGCGCTGCGCGCGGTGACGGGCTCCGTCCCGGTGCGCTCCCGGCGACGCCCCACCGCGCCGGAGCGCGAGCGGGGCACGGCCGCCCGGGTGGCATGCCGGGAGGGGTCCCGCCTGCGCCGCTCACCGTGCCGCACCGTCCTCACCGCCTCGCGTCCGCGTCGCGTCGTTCACTCCTGAGACCAGTGTCCACCCGCGCGCCCGAACGGTGAGGGCACACACGGGTGCGGCCCCAGCGGAGCGCCGCACCCACGGAGTGTCACAGCACGGGGACCGCTGGGCGAGGCGCCCGGGAGCGCCCGGTTTCATCCGACCGCGCCGAGGTACCACGCTGTCGTGACAGCACCTGCCGACGCCGTCGTGGAGCCGCCATGCGGGCACTGACCGTCATACCCGGCCAGGAGGGCTCCCTCCGCGTCGAGGAACGGCCGGACCCCGAACCGGCGCCCGGCGAGCTGCTGGTGGAGGGGGTCGCTATCGGCGTGTGCGGCACCGACCGGGAGATCGTCTCCGGCACGCACGGCAGCGCCCCGCCGGGTGGGGACCGGCTGCTCATCGGGCACGAGTCACTCGGCAAGGTCCGCAGGGCGCCCGAGGGCTCGGGCTTCGTGCCCGGCGAGCTGGTGGTGGGTATGGTGCGCCGGCCGGACCCGGTGCCCTGCGGGGCGTGCGCACACGGCTTCGTGGACATGTGCCGCAACGGCCGGTACGGCGAACGCGGCATCAAGGACCTGGACGGCTACGCCTCCACGCTCTGGACGGTCGACCCGGCCTACGCGGTGCGGCTGTCGCCGGGGCTGGAGCGGGTCGGAGCACTGCTGGAGCCGACGACGGTGGTGGCCAAGGCATGGGACCAGGTGCAGCGCATCGGGGACCGCTCGTGGTTCGCCCCGGAGTCGGTGCTGGTGACGGGCGCCGGGCCGGTCGGGCTGCTGGCGGCGCTGCTGGGCCGGCAGCGGGGGCTGGCCGTGCACGTGCTGGACCGCGCCGAGGAGGGGCGGAAGCCCGAGCTGGCCCGGGAGCTGGGGGCGACGTACCACACCGACGACGTGACAGCGGTGATGGAGCGGGTACGGCCGGACGTGGTGATCGAGGCGACGGGCGCTCCCCCGGTGGCGTTCGGGGCGATGCGGTCGCTGGGCCCGTACGGCGTGCTCTGCCTGACGGGGCTGTCCCCCTCCGGCCGCGCGCTGCGCATCGACGCCGGTGAGCTGAACACCGAACTGGTGCTGGACAACGCGGTGGTGGTCGGTTCGGTGAACGCGCACCGCGACCACTTCCGGCAGGCGGCGGCCGCGCTCGCCGGGGGCGACCGGGACTGGCTGGAGCGCCTCATCACGCGGCGGGTGCCGCTGGACTCCTTCGCCGACGCCTTCGCCGAGCGGGAGCCCGGGGGCGTGAAGACGGTGCTCGAACTCGGCTGCTGATCCCCGCAGATGCCGCGTCGGTGTGACCGACGCGGCGTCAGAGAGCCGCGCCTCCCCGCAACCTGGGCTTCCGCGGCGCGCGTGGCCGCGCGCTCCAGTGGGGAGAACGGAACACAAGGGGCAAGCCTCGCACGGAGTTTCCTCCACAGGGGATCCGGTCTGCTCGACTTCGTGACAAGATCCAGCCTTTGAGGCGTCGATTCCTCGCCCCCGCCCCGCGCGGTCAGTAGCCTGAAGTTCGGACCGCCGAGCCGAAGAAGAGCTGGAGACCTTGATGGAACGTCCCGCGTGGGCCCCGCAGGGGATAGACCTGACCGTACCGAGCGTTTCCCGCATCTACGACTACTACCTGGGCGGTTCGCACAACTTCGAGGTCGACCGGGAGGCGGGCCGCAAGGCCATCGAGGCCTGGCCGGGGCTGCCGAAGGTGATGCAGGCCAACCGGGCGTTCATGCGCCGCGCCATCCGGTACGCCGTCAGCCAGGGCCTGACACAGTTCCTCGACATCGGCTCCGGCATCCCCACCTTCGGCAACGTGCACGAGGTCGCCCAGCAGGCGGACCCCGAGGCGCGGGTGGTGTACGTGGACAACGACCCGGTCGCGGTAGCGCACAGCCGGGCGGTGCTCCAGGACAACGACCGTACGGACGTGGTGTCCGCCGACTTCCGTGCGCCGCGCGACATCCTGCGCAGCCCCGAGGTGGAGCGGCTACTCGACCTGGACAGACCGGTGATGTTGCTGCTGGTCGCGGTGCTGCACTTCATCGAGGACCGGGACGAGCCGTGGAAGGCGGTCGCGGAACTGCGGGACGCGCTTCCGCCGGGCAGCATGCTGGCGGTCACCCACGCGTCCGGCGACGGCGAGTACAAGGTCGCGGACCGCGGGGAGGGCGCGTCGAACGTCTACCGCCGTATCGGTTCCCCCCTGCTGATGCGCTCCGAGGCGGACGTGGCGCGATTCTTCGAGGGCTGGGACCTGGTGGAGCCGGGCCTGGTGGCGATGCCCCGCTGGCGCCCGGACTCCCCCACGGACCAGGAGGACCCGGTGATGTTCAGCGGATTCGCCGGGGTGGGCCGCAAGCCGGAGCACGCCGGGTGAATCCCGCGCCGCAGCTGAAGGGGACCGCGGCCGACGGGCTGCGGCGCTTCGCGACCATCTGGAGCCGTGCTGTCTACCCCGCGACGGCGACCTCGATGACGCGCGCGGAGTTCGAGGACTACCTCCATCCGCTCGCCGTCCGGCTCGGCGATGCGCTGCACGCGCATCCCTTCACCCCCTCACCCGGCCGGGAGGTCGGGGAGGCGCTGGTGGCGGCGCACTGCACCGCCCCGGACGCACTGCCGCAGATCCTCGGCGTGGTGGAGTCGTACCTGGTACTCTACAGCGCCGCGGACACCCCGCTGCCGGTGGAGGAGGGCCGTGCCCGCTGCTCCCGCCTGCAGCACGCGGTCGCCGCCGGGTTCGCCAAGGCGCTCCGCGAGCGGACGCGTTCGGAGCAGGAGGCGCTGTCCCGGGCGGCGCTGGCCGCTCAGGCAGCCGTCGAAGAGGCGCTGCACACCAGCGAAACCCGGTTCCGCACGGTCTTCAAGGACGCCACCATCGGTATCGGCATCGCCGACATGGACGGGCGGATCCGCGACGTCAACGGCGCGCTGGCCCGCATGTTCAACTGCTCCGAGGAGGAGCTGCGGCGGCGGAACGTCAGCGAGTGGGTGCATCCCAGCGACGCGCCCGAGGTGTGGCGCATGCACCGGGAGCTGGTGCGCGGCGAGCGGGACCACTTCCGGGTGGAGAAGCCGTACCACCGGCCGGACGGCACGGTGCTGTGGACGAACCTCACCGTCTCGCTGCTGCGCGGCGCCGAGGGCGAGCCCCGCTACCAGCTCGCCCTGATGGAGGACATCACCGAACGGCGCCTGCTGCACCTGCGGCTGCGGTACGAGGCGACGCACGACGAGCTGACCGGCCTGCCCAACCGGACGCTGTTCGCGGAGCGGCTGGAGCGCGTGCTGGCCGGCACGGGACCGACGGGGCGTGGCAACGAGAGCCGCAGCGGCAGATTCGGCCTGCTCTACCTGGACATCGACGGGTTCAAGGCCGTCAACGACAGCCTGGGACACGCGGTCGGCGACCAGTTGCTGGTGTCGGTGGCCGAGCGCCTCCAGTCCTGTGCGGCGGCGCCCAACCATCTGGTGGGGCGGATCGGCGGGGACGAGTTCGTCGCCCTGATCTCCAACCCCTCCGGCCGCGAGGAGGTCACCGAGCTGGCCCGGCAGGCGCTGGCCGCGCTGGCCACGCCGATCACCGTTGACGGCCGCGACCTGTCGGTCCGGGCCAGCATCGGCATCGTGGAGGGCAGCAGCGGCGAACTGGGCCCCGCGGAGGTGCTGCGCAGCGCGGACATCACCATGTACCGGGCCAAGGACTCGGGCGGCAATCGGTACGAGATCGCCGACCCGGTCTCTGACGCCCGCGCGATCGACCGGCACAGCCTCACCAACCACCTGCCCGGTGCGCTGGAGCGCGGCGAGTTCTTCCTCGAGTACCAGCCGCTGATACGGATGAGCGACAGTCGGCTGACCGGTGCCGAGGCGCTGGTGCGCTGGCGGCACCCGGTCCACGGCCTGCTGGGACCGGACCGTTTCATCCCGCTGGCCGAACACACGGGACTGATCGTGCCGTTGGGCCGCTGGGTGCTGGAGCAGGCGGTGCGGCAGGCGTGCGACTGGTGTGCCCACCCGGTGTTGGGCGGCCGGGCGGCGGACGGCGAACCGATCCGGGTCAACGTGAACCTCTCGCCCCGGCAGCTGCATCATCCCGACCTGGTGCAGGACACCGTGGCCGTGCTGGAGCGGGCCGGTCTCACCCCCGCGTCGCTCTGCCTGGAGGTCACGGAGAGCGCTCTGATCGGCGCCGACGAGGACGAACTCAAGCCGTTGCGGCAGCTCGCCGAGATGGGCGTCGACATCGCTCTGGACGACTTCGGCACCGGCTACTCCAACCTGGCCAACCTGCGGCGGCTGCCGGCGACGACGCTGAAACTGGACCGCTCCTTCACCCAGGGACTCCAGCAGCATCCGGCGGACCCGGTCGACGTGACCTTCGTCGGCGGCATCGTGTCGCTGGCGCACGCGCTGGGGCTGCGCGTCACCGTGGAGGGCGTGGAGACCGAAGCGCAGGCGGCGCAGCTGCGCGAGCTGGGCTGCGACACCGCGCAGGGCTGGTACTACGCGCGCCCGGCACCCGCGGAGGAGATCGTGGCGCACTGGGCGACTGCCTGAGCGGTGTTCCCGGTCCGGCGGGGGTTTCCCCGGCCGGCGCGGGTGTGCGCGCCGGCCGAGCGGTTCAGCGGGCGGTGTGCACGTCCAGCCAGGCCAGCAGGTCGGCCTGCACCTCGTCGCGGTGGGTCTCGTTGAGGATCTCGTGCCGCGCCTGTGGGTACGCCCGCCAGGTCAGGTCCCGTGTACCCAGGTAGCGGAAGTCCTCCAGCAGTTCGTACACCAGCGTCATGCCGCCGTGGCACGGGTCGCGGTCACCGACGGCGACGTGCACGGGGAGGTCGCGGGGGATGCGGGCGAGGCGTGCGGGATCGTTGATCCGGCGCACGGCCAGGACCCAGTCCAGGGACAGTCCGGCGCTGAACGGGAAGCCGCACCGCGCGTCGGCGACGTACGCGTCGACCTCGGCCTCGTCCCGGGTGAGCCATTCGAAGCCGGTGCGGTGCGGGTAGGGGTCGTTGAAGGAGCCGAACAGCGACGGGACGAAGTCCGACAGGGCGTCCCGCCCCCGCTCCTCGACTTCACCGCGCAGCCGTTCGGCCGCGTTCTGCGTTTCGCAACCGGGCAGGGAGCGGAAGGTGCCGGACAGCATCAGTCCGTCCAGGTCGGCGCCGTACTCCTGGGCGAAGTCGCGGGCCAGCTGGGAGCCCATGCTGTGCCCGAGCAGCACGTACGGCAGGTCCGGCGGCAGCGCGGACCGCGCGCGCCGCCCGACGGTGTGCAGGTCGTCGACGACCGCGCGCCAGCCGCCAGGCCCGGCGACGCCCAGGCCGCCGGTGTGGTCGGCGGTGCGGCCGTGTCCGCGGTGGTCGGAGGCGACCACCGCGTAGCCGTGGTCGGTCAGGTGGCGGGCGAACCGGTCGTAGCGGGCCGCGTGTTCGGCCGCGCCGTGCGCGATCTGCACGAGTGCGCGGGGGCTCCCGGCCGACGGCAGCCAGGTGTACGTGGCCACGGGCGTGTCGTCCGTGGCGGGGGTGAAGTCCACGGTGGCGTCCATGCGTTCTCCTTCCTGCGCGGTGACGGCCGGCTCCTGGACGCGACGGTACGCGATCACGCCCACGCGGTCATCGGGGCGTGACGTTGGGGGATCTGCGGGGAGCGGTGCCGGGGAAGACGACGGGGAGCGTGGCGAGGCTGCGGTGGAACGGCCCGGGACGCCAGGTGAGCCGGTCGGGCGGGAGCGCCAGCTCCATCTCGGGCAGCAGGTCGAGCAGCGTCTCGATCGCGGCCTCGGCGATGACGCCGGCGATGTCCTTCGCGGGACACAGGTGCGGGCCGGCGCTGAAGGCCAGGTGGGAGTGGTTGGCGGCGAGCGCGCCGTGCGCGGCGACCGCCGGGTCGGTGTTGGCGGCGGCGTGCGAGACCAGCACCGGCACGCCGGGCGGCACCGCGAACTCGCGGCCGCGGACGTCCCGGAGGACCTGCTCGGCGACGGCGTAGTGGAAGCAGTAGTTGGACATCGGCGGCCGGGTCCACAGCACCTCGTTCAGCGCGTCGACGACGGTGAGGCTGCCGCCGGTGAGGTCGTGGCCGAACCGGTCGTCGGTGAGGAGCAGCAGCACGGAGGTGGAGATCCACGCGGACTGCGGGGCGGTACCGGCGCCCAGCAGCGCCACCAGCTGGTGGATGGTCTCCTCGTCGCTCAGCGCCGCGGAGTGGTTGAGCAGCCAGGACGTCACGTCGGCGCCCGGGGTGCGGCGTTTGGCGGCCACCAGGTCGCCGAGGCAGTTGGCGAGGTCGGCGCTGCCCTGCTGGGCGGCGGCCGGTTCGGCGTCGATCATGCTGCCGAAGGCGGCGGCCATCCGGGTCGCGATCTCGTCGGGGCAGCCGAAGAGCTGGGCGAGGACGAGAACGGGAATCCGGTCCGCGTAACCGCCGACCAGGTCGGCGCCGCCGTCCGGGCCGAAGGAGTCGATGAGCGCGACGGCGCTGCGCTGCACGTAGCGACGCAGCCGGTGGGGGTTGACGCGGGCCAGGGTGTCGTCGACGGAGGTGCGCAGCCGCAGATGGCGTTCCCCGTCGGCGAAGAGCAGGCTGGGCCGCCAACCCATCATTGGGACCACCTGGTTGTCGAAGGGCACCCGTCCCTCGGCCATGGCGGCCCAGCGGCGGGCGTCCCGGCTGAACCAGGGGCTGCGCAGCACATACAGGGCGACGTCGTAGTCGGTGACCAGCACGGCTTCGACACCGGGGGCGAGTTCGACCCAGTGGGCCGGGCCGCGGTCGCGGAGCGCCGCGTAGGCGGCGTCGGGGTCGGCGGCGAAGCGGGGGCCGTGCAGGGCCGGGACTGCCACCGGACAGCGGCCGCCGGTCCGCGGCACGGCCGCGGGGGGTGTGAGGTCGTCACGGAGGCTCCAGGTGCGGCGTGCGGTGGGGCTGGTGGGGCGGCGGACGCGGGGAGGCGCGGCCTGTCGGCGGCTCAGAGGGCGTGGAGGCCGGCCAGGACGCGTTCCAGGATCTGCACCTCGCTGAGGGGTTCCGGTGTCCGGGCCTCGGGCAGCCGGGTGACCAGGTGGCCGGTGTCCAGCAGGTCGGCGAGCAGGACGCGGGTCACGGTGAGCGGCTGCCCGAGGTGGCTGGCGAGTTCGACGACCGAGAGGAAGCCGCCGCGCACCATGTCCACGGCCGCCCGCTGCTCGGGCGCCAGCCCGGCGGTGGTGCGGTCGGGCGTCGCCGTCACCAGGGTGACCACGTCCAGCACGTGCGTGTTGCGGGTGGGCCGGGCCCGGCCGCCGGTGATGACGTAGGCGCGGACCAGATCCGCACGGCGGCGCGGGCGGCTCACCGTGGACTGCCCACGCTCTGCCGGGGCGGGCTGACCAGCTCCCGGCCCATCTGCCCGACGACCTGGTGCATGCGGTAGGCGACCGCCTCGATGTCGGCGTCGGCGCCGGTGGCGACGGACATGAACATCCCTTCCCCGGCCCGGACGGTGAGCACGAAGCCGCCGCCGAACTGCACCAGGGACTGCTCCCAGGAGTCTTCTTTGGCCCGGCAGAACCGCGCGGTGGCCCGGCTGGTCGCCTGCACGCCGGCCAGGGCGGCGGCGACGGTCTCGGCGTCGTCCCGGTCCAGGCCGGGCGAGAAGGCCCGCAGGAGGCCGTCCGCGGACACGAGGATCGCATCGAGCACACCGGGCTGGTCCAGTACCTGGCGGAGCATCCAGGCGTCACGGTTGTCGGTCATGGCTCTGGGTTCCCTTCGGTGGTCGGTCGTGCGTGGCGGGCGGCGCGGCTGCCGCGGAGGAAGCCGCCGAGCGGCGCCGGGGACAGGTCGGGGTCCGCCGTGGCGGGCGGCCCGGGCGGGGGTGCGGGAGGCCCCTCGCCGTCGGTGCGGGGGACGCGCCGGGGCAGTCCGACGGCGGTGACGGGTGGGTCCGCGGGGGCGGTGCGCTGCCGGGGCGGTGCGGGTGCCGCGGGGGCGGTGCACCGCGGCGGCGGTGCGGGTACCGCAGGGGCCACCGCGGGGACGGCCGCGTCGTCGTGGCCGGGCGGCGGGACGGCGTCGGTGAGCAGGTCGCTGGGCAGGTTCACCACGGCCCGGACGCCGCCGAAGGCGGAGCTCCCGTCGACGTGCACGGTGAAGCCGTAGCGGCGGGCCAGCAGGGCGCACACGACCAGTCCGAAGTGCGGCGGGTTGCCGAGTCCGGTCAGGTCCGGCGCAGGCCCGTCGGGAGCGAGGACGCGGGCGACGCGTTCCCGCTCGGCCGGGTTGAGCCCGATGCCGGCGTCCTCGATGACGACGGCCAGTCCGTGGTGGGTGAGCTGGAGGTGCACCTGCACCAGCGTGCTGGGGTTGGAGTAACGGGTGGCGTTCTCCAGCAGTTCGGCGAGCGTGAGGACGAGTCCCTCGACCACGCGGCCGACGACCCCCCTGCCGTCCTCCACCCGTACGAGCCGGACGCGCCGGTAGTCCAGGATGCGGCCCACCGCACCGCGCACCACGTCGACCAGCGGGGTGGCGTCGTGCTGGCGCCCGGGCCAGGAGCCGCAGACCACCGTGATCCCGGCGGACCGGCGGAGGATCTGGGCGTTGGTGTGGTCGACGACGAGCAGGTCCTCGACGAAGTCGGGGTCGTCGTGGCGCCGCAGCATGTCGGTGATCTTCTTCTGCTGGCTGTTGGCGAGCCCCTGCACCGTGCGGGCCACCGAGCGCAGCAGGCCCTGTGTCGCCTCTTCCGCCTGCTGGTGGGCCTCGGCGAGCGCTTCGGGCAGCACACGGGCCCGGTGCCGGGCCAGTTCGTCCTGCCCGGCTCGTACCTCCGCGCGGGACTCCGCCAGTTCGCGGCGCAGTCGGCGCAGGGTCCGCAGCCGCAGGGACAGTAAGACCAGCGCACACACCAGCGCCGCCTCCACGAGGGGGCGCAAGGCGTCGGCGAGGTCAGGCATGGGCAACGTCCTCGGGGGCTCGGGGGAAGGCCGGACAGCGGAGAACCGTCACGCTATACGCCCCCGCGACCACACAGAGTCGTCTCCGCGCCGTTCGCCACCCTCGCCAGACCCGATCGAGTGACGCCCGACACCCTGAAAGGGGAAGCATGCGGAGCGTAACCCCGGTGTGGTGTACACGAGTTGACCCAGCGAAGGACAGCGGCCGCCGGGCGGCGGAGAGACACCGAGGAGTCGTCCGGAGCGCAGCGGCCCAAGCCCGGGACGTCTGAGTCGGCACGCATGCTCGTACGGTATATGCCTCGCCACGGAACGTGAACCCCTGTGCGAGTGCCGTATCGTCGGGAGGGCCGGAATCGAGCCATCGCCGACCGCCCACCGGGCCGGGGCATACCCTCAAGGAGCGCATGTGACGCAGCAGTCCGCCGAGCCGAAGCTGACCGGGGTGCGCAACTTCCGCGACGTGGGCGGACTGCCGGCCGCCGAGGGGCGTCGGGTGCGTCCGGGCGTCCTGTTCCGCAGCGGCCATCTCGCGCACGCGACCGCGGAGGACGTGGAGTTCCTCGGCGGCCTGGGGCTGCACACGGTCTTCGACTTCCGCAACGCGGCCGACCAGGCCCTGGAGGGGCCGGACGCCCGGCTGCCGGGCGTCCGCAACGTCAACATTCCGCTGACGGACCCGGCGGAGGGCGCGGAGTTCTGGCGGATGGTGCGGGACGGGGACATGGCGCAGCTGCGCCGGGCGCTCTCGGACGGGCAGGCGGCCGGCCGGATGACCGCCTCGTACCGGTCGATCATCCGGCACCGGACGGGCGAGCACAGCAGAGTGCTGCACGCCATGGCCGAGGACAGCCTGCCCGCCCTGATGCACTGCGCCGCGGGCAAGGACCGTGCGGGCCTCTCCGTCGCCGTGACGCTGCTCGCGGTAGGCGTGGACCGGGAGGCGATAGAGGCGGACTACCTCACGTCGAACTCCCCGCACCGCCGCTACAAGGTGCACCGCTCCGAAGGCGCGGAGGGCGGGCTGTCGCCCGAGGTGATGGAGCTGCTGGCGCCGCTCTTCGACGCCCGCCCCGCCTACCTCGCGGCGGCGTACGACGCCATCGAGGAGACGTGGGGCGGGGTCGAGAGCTACCTCGGGCAGGGTCTGAAGCTGTCGGACGGGACGCGCGAACGGCTCCGGGCCCGCCTGCTCGAGGACTGAGCGCGACGGGCGGCGAGCCTCTCACGCCTTCGAGCCGCCCACGGTCTCGCGCACGGCCCGCAGCGACTCCCTGAGCGAGCCCATCGTCGCCAGCACGGCTGTGGGCTCGTACCCGCAGTGCGCCATGCAGTTGGCGCACCGCGCGTCGCGGCCGCGGCCGTACGCCTCCCAGTCGGTCTCCTCCACCAGCTCGCGGTAGGTGGCCACATAGCCGTCGCTCATCAGGTAGCAGGGGCGCTGCCAGCCGAAGAGGGAGTAGTTGGGGATCGCCCACGCGGTGCAGGGGAAGTCGGCCCGGCCTTCCAGGAAGTCGAGGAAGAGCGGGCTGTGGTTGAGCCGCCAGCGGCGGCGGTTGCCGCCCGCGAAGGCCTTCCGGAAGAGCGCGCGGGTCTGCTCAACGCCCAGGAAGTGGTCCTGATCGGGTGCCTTCTCGTAGGCATAGGCGGGCGAGATCATCATCTCGTCGACCCGCAGCTCGTCGTTGAGGTAGTCGAGCACGTCCACGACGGTCTGCGGGGTGTCGGTGTTGAAGAACGTCGAGTTGGTGGTGACTCGGAAGCCGCGCCGCTGGGCCTCCCTGATCGCGGCCACCGCCTCGTCGAAGACGCCCTCCTTGGCCACCGAGGCGTCGTGGCGCTCACGGAGCCCGTCGATGTGCACCGCGAACGCGAAGTACGGCGACGGCGTGAAGAGGTCCATCTTCTTGCGCAGCAGCATCGCGTTGGTGCACAGGAAGACGTACTTGCGGCGGGCGACGAGCTGCCGCACGATCTCGCCGATCTGCGGGTGCATCAGCGGCTCGCCGCCCGCGATCGACACCATCGGCGCGCCCGACTCCAGGACCGCACCGACCGCCTGCGCGACCGGCATGCGCTGCTTGAGCACGCCCGCCGGATGCTGGATCTTGCCGCAGCCCTCGCAGGCCAGGTTGCAGGCGTAGAGCGGCTCCAGTTCGACGATCAGCGGGAACTTGTCCCGCCTGCGGAGCTTCTGTTGGGCCAGGTAGGTGCCGATGCGGACGGTCTGACGGAGCGGCATGGCCATGGCGGCTCACCTCCGGGAGAGCGGCAGGGATCGGTGCCAGGCGAGGAGCGCCGGCAGCAGGGTGCACAGGACACGGAATGCCGATATTCCTCCCCGCAGCGTCCCGATCCGCAGCAGCTCGTGCCCGGGAGCGTCCACCACCACCCGTACGGCGGTCACCGGGCGGTCCCGGGCGCCACGGACGGCGGCGCCCAGGGACGCGGCGGACTCCATGTCCACGGCGACCGCTCCGGTACGGCGCAGCGCGGCGCGCCGCCCCCCGCGCACGACGTGGTCGGATCCGGCGATCGGGCCGGTGTGGACGGTGCCGAGCTCCGCCAGGGCCCGGGCGAGCGGCGTGTTTCCGGTGCACGGGGTGCGGCCGGCGGCGTCGCGGGTCTCGTCGGCGAGGACCAGGTCGCCGGGGCGCATCCCGGGCAGCAGCCCGGCGCAGAACCCCGCGGCGACCACGGCGGTGCCGCCCGGTACCGGCTCGTCCCGCAGGGCCCGCGCCAGGGCACCGCGGGCGGCCGCGGGGCCCATGCCGGTGCGGAGCACCGTCACGGGACCCGGGCCGACAGCGGTGCCGGTGCGGCGGGTCAGCGCGAACCGTTCGACGCCGAGCGCGCAGGCGACCAGCAGGGGCGCGGCGGCAGGCAGCCGGGTGCCCGCCCCGGGCGGCGGGGCGGGCACGGGACCGGGCCGCCCGTTCACGCCGCGGCCCGGGGCTCCGGATTGCCGTGCAGGTAGCGGCCGAGAGCCATCAGCGGGAACACCTGCCGGTAGAGGTGGTAGTTGATGGAGAAGTCCCAGGGGAAGCCGGTGCCGGTGAACCACGGCTCCTCCCAGGAGCCGTCCTCCCGCTGCGTTCGGGCCAGCCACTCCACGCCCCGGCGGGCGGCCTGGCCGTCCCGTTCGCCGGCGGCGAGCAGGGCCAGCAGCGCCCAGCCGGTCTGGGAGGCTGTGGAGGCGCCGCGGCCGACCCAGTCGGGCTCGGGGTAGGAGCGCAGGTCCTCGCCCCAGCCGCCGTCGTCGTTCTGGACCTTCTCCAGCCAGGCGACGGAGCGTCGGATCGCCGGGTGGCCGTCGGGGACGCCGGCCGCGACGAGTGCGGGCACGACGGCGCCGGTGCCGTAGATGTGGTTGACGCCCCAGCGGCCGAACCAGGCTCCGCTCGCCTCCTGTTCGGCGAGCAGCCAGCGCACGGCGCGCCGGGTGGCGGGCTCGTCGGCACGGCCCTCGTGGGCCAGCATCTCCACCACGTGCGCGGTGACGTCGGCCGACGGCGGGTCGATGACCTCGCCGAAGTCGCAGAACGGCAGCCGGTTGGGGAGGCTGCTGGTGTTGTCGGCGTCGAACGCACCCCAGGCCCCGTTCCGGGACTGCATGCCCAGCGACCAGCGCACGGCACGGGCGACGGCGGCGTCGATCCGTGACGGGTCGGGGTGCCGCAGGCGCCGGAGCGCGAGCGCCACCTCGGCGGTGTCGTCCAGGTCGGGGTAGGTGACGTTGTGGAACTCGAACGCCCAGCCCCCGGGCGGCAGTCCGGGTCTGCGCACGGACCAGTCGCCGGGCCGGGTGATCTCCTCGCCCAGCATCCAGTCGCCGGCCTTCAGCAGCGCGGGATGGTCGGCGGGGAGGCCGGCGTCGGAGAGGGCGAGCGTGGCCAGGCAGGTGTCCCACACCGGTGACTGGCAGGCCTCGACCATGCGGACCGGCCCGTCGGGGGTCTCCCGCCACACAGCGAAGCGGTCCAGGGACTCCAGCCCGGCGCGCAGCACCGGGTGGTCCAGGTCGTAGCCGAGCAGCCGCAGCGCGATGACGGAGTACACCGCCGGAGGCTGGATGCCGCCCCAGCAGCCGTCGTTCTCCTGGCGCTCGACGATCCACCGGCCGGCGTCCCGCAGTGCGGAGCGTCGCAGCGGCCGCAGGGCGACGCCCCGGTAGGCGTGCAGCGCGCGGTCGAGGCGCTGGAAGACGCCGTCCCAGGTGAACGCGGAGGCCGTGCGACCGCGAGGCGGGCAGGGCCGGGCGGGGTCGCGGTGCAGTTCGTCCAGTGCGAACGGGGCCGGCCGCACCGGGCGGTGCGCCGAGACCACGGTGAGCGGCACGATGGTCTGCCGCGCCCAGCAGCCGAAGTCGTAGATGTTGAGCGGGAACCAGCGGGGCAGGTAGACCAGCTCCGGCGGCAGCTCCGGCAGGTCCTCCCAGCGCCACCAGCCGAACAGGGCCAGCCAGATGCGGGTGAAGACGCGGGCGGTGGCGACTCCGCCGCGCCCGCGCACCCAGGCGGAGGCCCGCGCCATGTGCGCGTCCGCCGGGTCGTCGCCGGCCAGACGCAGCGCGACGTAGGCCTCGACCGTGGTGGAGACGTCGCCGGGCCCACCGTGGAAGGTGGACCAGGCACCGTCCTCACGCTGCCGGGAACGGATCCAGCGGGCACTCGCCTCCGTGAGCTTGGCGTCCTGCACGCCGAGGAACTCGCGCAGCAGCAGGTCCTCGGCGTCCATGGTGACGTTCGTCTCCAGGTCGCCCTTCCACCAGCCCGCCGTGTCCTGACGGGCCAGCAGGTGCTCGACGGCGCGGGCGGCGGCGTCCTCGGCGGTTCTCCGCAGCGGGGTGCCGTGCACCTGCCCGAGCGTGGCGGCGGGGACGGCGGCGCTGCCGCTCCCGGCTGTGGTGGTCATACCTGCTCCTTCCTCACCGTTGTCTCACGACCACGAAGTCGGCGAGCGCCGTGAACTGCTCTCGCACGTGGCCGGGCATGGCGACGCGATCCAGGGCCCGCAGCGCCCCGGCGTGCTGGCGGCGAGCCTCCTGCTCCGTCCAGGCGCGCCCGCCGGCCTCCTCGATGAGGGCGGCGCGGGCGGCGAACTCGGCCTCGTCGAAGTCCTCGAACTCGGCCTGGCTCTTCTTGGCGTCGGCCGTCATCAGCTCGGCGAGGCGGCAGGCGGCGTCGCCGGGCGCGGCGAGGGCGGCGGAGACCGGCAGCGACTTCTTGCGCTGCCGCAGGTCGCTCCATGCCTTCTTGCCCGTGGTGGCCGTGTCGCCCCAGATGCCGAGCAGGTCGTCGACGGCCTGGAAGGCCAGACCGAGGTGGAAGCCGTAGTCCTCCAGGGCGTCGGCGGTGCCCTCGTCGGCGCCGCCGAGCACGGCCCCGATGGAGGTGGCGCACGCCAGGAGGGCGGCGGTCTTGTTGCCCTCCATCTCCAGGCACTCCTCGACGGTGACCCGTTCGCGGTGCTCGTAGGAGATGTCCTGGGCCTGCCCGTCGATCAGCTTGCGGGAGGCCTCGGTGAGCCGCCGGGTGGCGCGGCCCGCCTCGGGGGTGCCCAGCTCCAGCAGTATTTCGCCGGCCAGGGCGAACAGAGCATCGCCGACGAGGATCGCCTGGGCGGGGCCGTGCACCTTCCACACGGTGTCGCGGTGGCGGCGCTGCTCGTCGCCGTCCATCAGGTCGTCGTGCAGCAGCGAGAAGTTGTGCACCAGCTCGACCGCGGCTGCTCCAGGGAGGGCCGTCTCGGCGGCGGCGCCGGCGGCCTCGGCGGAGAGCAGCGCCAGGGCGGGACGTACGGCCTTGCCGCCGTCGCCGTCGGCGGGGTCGCCGTGGGCGTCGATCCAGCCGAAGTGGTAGGCGGCGACGGTGTCCATCGGGGAGGCGAGCCGGCCGACGGCGGCGCGCAGCACGGGCGTGGACAGGGCGCGGCCACGGTCCAGCAGGGCGGTGACCTTGGCGGTGTCGGCCGCGCTGGGGCCCTCGGGCAGGCCCGCTCCGGCCGTGCCGCTCCCCCGGTCTGCCGGCGCGGCGGCCTCTTCTGCGCGTTCGGTGGTGGCGCTCATGCCACGGCCCTTCTCTCGATGCGGTGCGATGGATCTGCGTCGTGCGGGCGGCCTGCTGCGTCGAGGGCCGCCCGCGCGGCGGCGAGGCCGCTCCGTACGGCGCTCTCCATGGTTGCTGGCCAGCCAGTATCGGTCCAAGCTCCGGCGAGCTGGACACCGGGCAGCCGGGTACGGCTCCCGGGGCGCAGCCGGGCGGTGCCGGGAGCGGGCGCGAAGGTGGCGGTGCGCTCCCGGGTGACGAAGAAGTCGCGCACCCGCGCGCCGTGTGCGGCGGGCAGCAGGCGTTCCAGCGCGGGCAGGTAGCGGGCGCGGAGGTCCTTCAGGGGTCGGTCGATGTCGTCGTGTGCGGCGGACTGGGAGAGGGCGAGGTACTGGCCGGGGCCGGTGAGGCCGGAGGGCTCGGTGCGGTCGAAGACCCATTGGACGTCGCTGCCGAGTGCGGCGAAGAAGGGACGGCGCAGCACCGGCCGGTCGTAGACGACGTGGACGTTGAGGATGGGCGCGTCGCCGAGCGAGAGCAGCCGGCGTGCTTCGGGCAGGGCACCGTCGGGCAGCAGCCGGTACGCCTCGCGGTGCGGCACGGCGAGGACGACGGTGCCTGCGGTGAACTCCTCGGACGGGCCGGGGCCGCTGTCGGCGGTCACCCACCAGGGTGCGGGGCGGCCCGGCGGGGGCCCGGCGGGGGTGAGGTCGCGGACGCGGGCGCGCAGCCGGACGTCCACGCCTGCGCGGTCCAGGGCGGTGCGGGCGAGCGTGTCGTGGAGGTCGCCGAGCGGGACGCGGGCGGCTCCGATGTCGGCGGCGCCGGGCGCGGACAGCAGTCCGGTGCGGAAGACCTTCGCGGCGAGCGCGAGGGAGGCGTGCGGGGCGCGTGCGTTGAGGGTGGCCACGCCCACCAGGTCCCAGAGGGCCTCGACGGCCCGGGGTGTCTGGCCCCTGCGGTGCAGCCAGGAGGCGAAGTCGGTGCGGTCCAGGTCGGGGTCGGCGGGGTCGAGGCTGCGCAGAGCGAGTGCCGCGCGTGCGGCGCTCACCCGTTCGGCGGGCGAGAGGTGCGGGTAGCCGGCGAGGCTCGCCGCCAGGTGCAGCGGGACGGGCAGGGCCGTGCGGTGCAGCCGTCCCAGTCGGCCGGTCGCCGCGTCCAGGACGGGGACGTCCAGCCGCCGCTGGACGGGAGCGAGGCGCGTGCCGCCGATGCGGCCGAGGAACCACTGGTAGGCGGTGCAGCAGCGCAGGTGCACGTGCTGGCCGTTGTCGACCGTGAGCGGGCCGGCCGGCGAGTCGCGGCGGAAGGAGAAGGCCAGTCCGCCGAGGCGCGGTCGGGACTCCAGCAGCGTGACGTGCAGTCCGGCGTCGGCGAGGCTCAGCGCGGCCGTGGTGCCGGCGATTCCCCCGCCGACGACGACGGCGCGCCGTTCCGGCGGGGGCTCGGGCTCCGCCGCGGGGTGCGCGTGCGGGCTGCGGCTCATGCACCGCTCCGCAGGGTGAGGGCGCGGCGGGCGTTGCGGGCGGCCTGTCTGCTGTCGCTGCCGACGAGCCCGCGCAGTGCGACGTAGGCCTTCTCGCGGGAGGGCAGGGAGACGCGGCCGCGGAGCACAGCGAGCGGGTCGTGGGCGATGCGGTCCAGGAGACGGTGGTAGATGCCGGCCATGGCGGCGACACAGGCGCCGGACCGGCGGTCGAGCATGGGGAGCAGGGTGTACCCCTCGTCGAAGAGGGTGCGGGCGCGTCGCACCTCGAAATGGATCAGCCCGGCGAAGTCGGCGCCGGGGGGTGGCGAGTCGGTTGAGAAGCCGCCGGAGCAGCCGAAGGTGTCGAGGTCCTCGGTGGGCAGATAGGTGCGTCCGCGCCCTGCGTCTTCCCGGACGTCGCGGAGGATATTGGTGAGCTGGAGGGCGAGGCCGAGCGTATCGGCGTACTGTGCGGCGCGAGCCGACTCGCGCGCACCGCCGCGTGCTCCGGCGCCCAGGCCGGCAGCCGTGCCGAAGACCCCGAGCGAGAGCCGCCCCACGGTGCCCGCCACGCAGCGGCAGTACTCGCGCAGTTCCTCCCAGGTCTCGTAACGGCGGCCGTGCACGTCCATGAGGACGCCGTCGATCAGCTCGTCCAGCGCCTCCAGGGGGATGGGGTAGCTGCGCGCGGCGTGTCCGAGGGCGACGGCGACCGGGTCGGTGTCGTCCTCGGACACGCCGCCGCCGCGGACCCGGGTGAGGACGGCGCGCGCCTCGGCGAGCCGCGCCTCCTTGGCGGCGACGCCGAGCGGGCCGTCGCCGATGTCGTCGATCCGTCGGGAGAAGGCGTAGAGGGCTGACATGGCGCGCCGCTTGCCCGGCGGCAGCAGGCGGATGCCGTAGGAGAAGTTCCGGGCCTGGCTGCCGGTGACGGCCTCGCAGTACGTGTAGGCGGCGAGGACGGGCGGGGACAGCCGGAGTTCGCACTGGGCTGTGACCACGGTGGTTCGGTCACCCCTCTCTTCGCAGGGCCGCACCCGCGCCGCGCAGCAGGCCGGCCTTGGTGGGTGCGGGGGGTCCGGGCAGTACGTCGTGGCCGGCGCGCCGGATCGCGGCGAGCGCCGCACGTCCCCCGCCGACGTAGCCGGCGAGCAGCAGGCGGAGCCTGCCGCGGACGCTGCGGACCAGCGGGGTGCCCTGGTCGAGCAGCCGGTGTCCGCGCTCGCACTCGAAGGCGATGAGGGCCCGCAAGGGGGCGCCGGCCGTGGGAGCGGCCAAGTCCGTCTCAGTGACCCCGAAGCGCCGCATGTCCCGGGCGGGGAGGTAGACACGGTCGCGGCGCAGGTCCTCTGCGACGTCCTGGAGGTGTTCGACGATCTGCAGGCCGGTGCACACCGCGTCGGAGTGGCGGAGGCGTTCGGGGGTGGCGGTGCCGGTGACGGCGAGCACCAGCCGGCCGACGGGGTTGGCGGACCGTTCGCAGTAGCGTTCGAGGTCCGCGAAGGTCTCGTAGCGGCGGACCTTCTGGTCCTGCCGGTTGGCCTCGATCAGGTCGAGGAAGGGCTCGGGACCGAGTGCGTGGGCCCGTACGGTCGGGACGAGCGCGGCGAGCAGCGGGTGGCGGGGCGGTCCCGCGCCCGTGGTGTCCGGGCGGCCCGTCGCGGCGTGGAGGGCGCGGTACAGGTCCGCCTCGAAGGCGTCGAGCAGGGCCAGCCGGTCGTGGGCCCTCTCCGGCCCGACGCCGAGCAGTGCGGCGTCGTGGCCGCCGGGGGCGAGGTCGCCGTCGCCGATGTCGTCCACCAGCCGGGCGTAGCCGTAGACGGCCATCAGGTCGCGGCGCCAGGCCTTGGGCAGCATCCGGGGCGCGACCGGGAAGTTCTCGTGCGCGGCCTTGTCGAGCACGGCGCGCGTCCGTGCGTCCGCTTGCGCGGTCACCGCGGGCTGCCATGATCCGGAACCGTCACATGTCCGTTTCTACACCCTCACTACGGTATGCCCCATTTCGGACACGCCCATCGGAGGTGCCCGCCCGCGAACCCGGCTCCCACCCGCTCACACGGCAACACTCAGGGAGCGGTGAATCCGGCGAGGAGCGTACGCAGCGTGCGGTCCACGGCGGCCTCCCGCCGGTCGTCCGGAAGCTGCGCGAACGGACCGTCGAGCAGCAGCACGGACAGGCCATGCACCATCGACCAGGCGGCGACCTCCGCCCCCGGGCGCCTATGGGCGGGCATCCGACCGCAGGCGACGAGCCGGTCGAGGACGTCGATCAGCATCTCGAAGGAGCGGAACTGCCACTCGCCGGACGAGGGGCTGGGCACACCGCTCTCGTTGAGCACCATCGCCAGCTCGGGCGTGTCGCAGAACGCGGAGCGGAACAGGCCCGGCTCCCGCAGGGCGAAGGAGATGTAGCCGCGACCCATCGCGAGGACGGCGTCCTCCACCTCGTCGCCGGTCGCGTCCTGACCGAGTTCACCCGCGGCGGCCATGGACTCCGCGAGGCGCCGCTGGCCACACACCTTCACCGCGAAGAGCAGGTCGCCCTGACCGTTGAAGTGGCGGTAGGCGGCGGTGGGCGACACGCCCACCCGCCGGGCGGCCGCCCGCAGCACGACGGCGTCGGGCCCGCCCTCCCGGGCCAGGTCGGTCGCGGCATCGATGAGCGCGTTGCGCAAGTCGCCGTGGTGGTAGGCGGCGCGGTGGCCGGTCTTCCCCGAGGTCTCTCCCATGTCGTCCATCCTGCCCGATGTTGACAGCATAAACATCGCCTGCTTGAGTGGATGTTGACAGCGTAAACATGAAGGGGGATCCCACCGTGTTGGATCGCATCGCCGCGCTCGCCCTGCGCCGGGCCCGCGCACTCCTGCTCCTCGGTCTGGTCGCGGTGGTGGCCATGGGAGCCGTCGGCTTCGGCGCGTTCGGAAAGCTCCAGGGCGGTGGGTTCGAGGACCCGGACGCACCCTCCAGCCGCGCCCAGCGGGTGATCGAGGAGAAGTTCGGCGGCGACACCAACCTGGTGCTGCTGGTCCGGGCCGAGGACGGCCTCGACTCCCCCGCCGCCCTGGACGCCGGACGCGAGCTCACCGCGGGCGTCCAGGACGCGCCGCACGTCACCCGCGTCGTCTCCTGGTTCACCACCTCCGACCCCGCGCTCGCCTCCGGGGACGGAGACCGGGCGCTGGTCCTCGCCCACGTGGAGGGCGACAGCACCACCCTCGCCGACCGGGCGAAGACCGTGACGGACGAGTGGGCCGGCGACCGCGGCGCGGTCACCGTGCAGGCCGGGGGCTTCGCCGCGCTCAACAACGACATCACCTCCCAGGTCTCGGAGGATCTGGCGCTGGCCGAAGCCATCGCTGTGCCGCTGACCCTGATCCTGCTGGTCATCGCCTTCGGCAGCGTGGTCGCGGCACTGCTGCCGCTGGCCATCGGGCTGATCGCGATCCTCGGCACCTTCGCCGAGTTGTACGTGCTCGGCTCGCTCACCGACGTCTCCGTGTTCTCGGTCAACCTCACCACCGCTCTCGGCCTGGGCCTCGGCATCGACTACGGACTGCTGCTGGTCAGCCGGTTCCGGGAGCGGCTGGCCGAGGGCGACGAGGTGCCCGCGGCGCTGCGCACGACGGTCACCACGGCCGGGCGCACGATCGCCTTCTCGGCGGCCACGGTCATCGCGGCGCTGTCCGCACTGATGCTGTTCCCGCAGTTCTTCCTGCGCTCGTTCGCCTATGCGGGCATCGGCGTGGTGGCGATCGCCGCACTCTCCGCGCTGATCGTCGTACCCGCCCTGCTGGCCGTCCTCGGACACCGCGTCAACGCGGGACGGGTGCCCTGGGCGAAGACCGTGCGACGCGCCGACGCCCCGGTGTGGGGACGCCTCGCCGGGCTGGTCATGCGGCGCCCCGCGCTGACCGCGCTGCCGGTACTCGCGGTCCTGCTGCTGGCGGCGAGCCCGCTGCTCGGCGCCACCTTCGGCACGCCGGACGAGCGAGTCCTCCCGGAGCAGGCGCAGAGCCGGCAGGTCTCCACCGCGGTCGCCGAAGGCTTCCCCGGCAACGACGCCGGAGCGATCCAGGTCGTCACCGAGGGCGCCGCCCCCGCGGGCGACCTGGCGCCGTACGCCGAGCGACTGTCACGGCTGGACGGCGTGGCGCGCGTGCAGGCGAGCACCGGCGTCTACACCGACGGCCGTGCCACTCCCCCGGGCCGGGCGGCCGAGGCCCTCGCCCGGCCGGACGCACAGCGGGTGACCGTCGTCAGCACCCTGGAGCCCAAGTCCGCCGAGGCGCAGGACCTGGTGCGCGAGGTGCGGGCCGTCGACGGTCCGGGAGGCGTCGGCACCCTCGTCGGTGGCCCGGACGCGCAGCTCGTCGACTCCAAGCAGGCCATCGCCGACCGGCTGCCTGCCGCGATCGGCATGGTGGTCGGCACCACCCTCGTCCTGCTGTTCCTCTTCACCGGGAGCGTGGTCCAGCCACTGCGGGCCCTGGTCCTCAACACGGTGAGCCTGACCGCGGCCATCGGCGCCATGGTGTGGATCTTCCAGGACGGCCACCTTTCGGGCCTGCTCGGCTTCACACCGATGCCCATGGACACCTCCATGACGGTGCTGCTGTTCTGCATCGTCTTCGGGCTGTCCATGGACTACGAGGTGTTCGTGACCAGCCGGATCAAGGAGCTGCACGACGCGGGCGCCGACGACACCACGGCGGTGACCAGGGGTCTCGCCCGGACCGGGCGCATCGTGACCATGGCCGCCGGACTGCTGGCCGTGAGCTTCTTCGCGTTCGTCAGCGGGGAGGTGAGCTTCCTCCAGATGTTCGGGCTCGGCAGCGGCCTGGCGATCCTCATCGACGCCGTCGCGGTGCGCGGCGTGCTGGTCCCCGCCGCGATGCGGCTGCTGGGCCGCCACGCCTGGTACGCGCCGCGGTGGCTGCGCCGGGTGCACGGCCGCGTCGGCCTCGACGAGGGCGGCGGCACCGCGCCCGCGGCGGAACGGGAGCGCACCCCGGCCGGCGTCTGAGCGCACACGCGTCGGGCCCGCGCCCTCCGGAGGACCGGAGGGCGCGGGCCCGACGGGTGTGCGGCTACTTGCCGTTGAACTCCTGGTACGCCTCGAGGACTTCCTCGGTCGGGCCGTCCATCCGCAGCTCGCCGTGCTCCAGCCAGAGCACCCGGTCGCAGGTGCTCCGGATGGACTTGTTGTTGTGGCTGACCAGGAAGACGGTCCCCGCCTTCTTCCGCATCTCCGCGATGCGGCGCTCGGACCGCTTGCGGAAGCGCGGATCGCCGGTGGCCAGCGCTTCGTCGATCATCAGCACCTCGTGCTCCTTGGCCGCGGCGATGGAGAACCGCAGCCGGGCCGACATGCCGGAGGAGTAGGTGCGCATCGGCAGCGTGATGAAGTCGCCCTTCTCGTTGATGCCCGAGAAGTCGACGATGCTCTGGTAGCGCTCCCGGATCTGCTCGCGGGTCATGCCCATCGCGAGCCCGCCGAGTATGACGTTCCGCTCGCCGGTGAGGTCGTTCATCAGTGCGGCGTTCACGCCGATGAGCGAAGGCTGGCCGTCGCTGTAGACCGTGCCGCTCTCGGCGGGGATCAGGCCGGCGATGGCCTTGAGCAGGGTGGACTTGCCCGATCCGTTGGAGCCGATGAGACCGATGGCCTCGCCGTGGTACGCGGTGAAGCTGACGCCGCGCACGGCGTGCACCCTGCGGACCCCCCGGTCGGGGTCGCGCCGCAGCATCCTGCTCAGCGCCGCGGTGGCGCTGCCCTTGCCCTTGGAGGCACCGTTGACCCGGTAGACGATGTGCAGGTCTTCGGCGATGACGGTCGGCACCCGCGACTGCGCGGGGGCCGACGATTCCGTCTCCCTGGACTTCTCAGCCACGGCCATAACGCTCCTCCGCCTTCCAGAAGAACACAAATCCGAAGGCGCCGATCAGCAGCGCCCAGCCCAGGGCGGCAAGCCAGCCCCACGGCGCCACGTACGCCATCGTGTAGTCGTCGATCAGAGCACGGCGCATCAGATCCATGTAGAGGGCTGCAGGGTTGTACTGAAGCACCTGAGCAAGCCACTCGGGTCCGTCCGCGCGCTCCGTCACCATGTGATGCAGGGGAAACAGAACCCCGGAGGCGTACATCCACGTCCTGAGCACGAACGGCATGAGCTGAGCCAGGTCGGGTGTGTTGCTGCCGAGCCTTGCGAAGACCAGGGCGAGCCCGGTGTTGAACATGAGCTGCATCACGAGCACCGGCACGATGAAGAACCACGACCAGTCGGGGAACTCACCGAAGGCGACCAGGATCACTCCCAGCACGATCATCGAGTAGAGCAACTGCTGAAGCTGCTGCAGCGAGAACGAGATGGGCAGGGCTGCGCGTGGAAAGTGCAGGGCTCTGACCAGACCCAGATTATTGGCGATCGACCGTACGCCGCTCAGCACCGAGGTCTGCGTGAAGGTGAAAACGAAGACGCCCGTGACGAGGAACGGCACGTAGTTGTGCTCGCCGCCCGGCACTCCCTCCCGGCCACCGAGCAGCAACCCGAAGATCAGGAAGTACACACCCGCGTTCAGCAGGGGCGTCGTGACCTGCCAGAGCTGGCCGAGCTTGGCCTGGCTGTACTGCGCGTGCAGTTTCGCGCGGGAGAAGGTGAGGATGAAGTGGCGCCGGGCCCAGAGCTGCCGGACGTACTCCGGCAGGGAGGGCCGCTTGCCGCTGACCGTCAGGCCGTACTTCGCCGCCAGCTCGGCCGGGGACAGGCCGTCGTCCGGTGATGGCGGGGGGTTCACGGCGACCGCACCGTCGTGCGTTGTCTCGCTCACGTTGAAACTTTCGTCCTCACACTGTCCAGTGACTCGGAAGACCCGATGTTCTCAGATCCGAGCTTGTCAGATGACCGGCGGTCGGCCCAGTCGCGTCATGCGCCACACGGTGCGCCATTTCATGGGCCTGCGCGGCCCGCACGGGGTGGTCCAGCCCTCCTTGAACCCGCCCAGCCACGCCCTGAGCGCCGGCCGCGACGGGCGTCTGGCCAGCGTCAGCAGCAGCCATACGCCCAGGTAGACGGGCACCAGCGGGGCGGGGAGATTGCGGCGGGCCAGCCACACGCGGTTGCGGGCCACCATGCGGTGGTAGACGGCGTGCCGACTGGGCAGCGTCGTCGGGTGGTGCAGCACCATGTCCGGCCGGTAGTCGATGGCCCAGCCCGCGTCCTGCGCCCGCCAGGCGAGATCGGTCTCCTCGTGGGCGTAGAAGAAGGCGTCCGGCAGGCCGCCCACCTGCTGGAACACGGCGGTCCGGACGGCGTTGGCGCCGCCCAGGAAGGTGGTGACGCGGGACGGCCGCAGCGGGTCCGACGCGCGCAGCCGGGGGACGTGGCGGCGCTGGGTGACGTCGGTCTCCGGGTCGGCGATGCGGAAGCTGACGATGCCCAGCTCCGGGTCGGCGGCGAACGCCTCCCGGCACAGCTGGGCGGTGTCCTTGCGGGGGAGCAGACCGTCGTCGTCCAGGAACAGCAGCACGTCGACGTCCCGGCCTCCGGGGCCGAACACCTCGATGCCGACGTTGCGGCCGCCGGGGATGCCGAGATTTTCCGGAACCTCGACCGTCCGTACACCCGCCGGCAACGCGGGCAGCGGCGCCCCGTTACCGACCACCGCGATCTCGACCGGGGCGCCCTCCTGCGCGGCGACCGAGTCGAGGAGAGCGCGCAGCTCGTCGGGGCGGTTGCCCATGGTGATGACGACCGCCCCGACGGTCACACCGGCCGCCGGGGCCTTCTCGCGCGCGCTCACTTGAGCCTGCTCGAGACGAGGACGGACACCAGGTGGAGCACCGTCTGGAGGAGGGCGATGCCCGCCAGCACCGCCACCGCGAGCCGGGTGAAGTACAGGTCGCCGCGCACGGCGTCCAGCACGGCCACCAGCAGGATGAGCAGGGACGCCTCGATGCCGAGGATCAGCCGGTGGAACTTCAGCGCCGCCGCCGCCTTGCGGGCCAGTGCCAGGCCGGACGACCGCGGCTCGGACGCCGCCTCCTGCACCGGCGGCATCCCGGCCTGGTGCCGGGCGACGCCGACGAGATCGGTCTCCGCCTTGATCAGGACGGCGCCGAGCGCGGCGAGCGTGCCGAGGAACGCCCACAGCCACTCGGCCCGGCCCTCGCCCCACAGGTCGGCGGCGCGCAGGCCGAGTCCGACGAGCACCGCGGCGTCGCAGAGGTAGGCGCCGACCCGGTCCAGGTAGACGCCGCCGAGCGAGTACTGCTTCTTCCAGCGGGCGATCTCGCCGTCCACGCAGTCGAGCAGCAGGTACAGCTGGACCATCACCACGCCCAGCACCGCCCCGGCTATGCCGGGGACCAGCAGGGCCGGGGCGGCGAGGACACCGGCGAGCGTCATCAGGTAGGTGAGCTGGTTGGGCGTGACCCGCGTGTTGACCAGGTGCCGGTCGACGCGGAGGGACACCTCGCGCATGTAGAGGCGTCCCGCCCAGTGCTCACCGCTGCGCCGGTCCTTCACCCCCTCGGGGTGCACGACCGGGCGGAGTTCAGCTACCGATGGCCTTGGCATAGTCGGCGTACGCGTCCTTGATCTGGTCGGTGGACAGGTCGAGGTGCTCGAGGATGGTGTAGCGGCCCGGACGGGTCTGCGGTGCGAACTCGACCGCCCGGACGAACTCCTCGACGCTGAAGCCGATCTCCTCCGGCAGCACCGGCAGGCCGTGCCGGCGCAGCACCTCGGCCATGTGCGCGGAGTCCTCCTCGGCGCCGCGCAGGTGCATGGCGAACGCCGCGCCCAGGCCGACCTGTTCGCCGTGGCTGGCCGCGCGCTTGGGGTAGAGGAGGTCGAACGCGTGGTTGATCTCGTGGCAGGCGCCGGACGCGGGACGGCTGTCGCCCGCGACCGACATGGAGATCCCGGTGAGCACCAGGCCCTCGGCGAGCACCTGGAGGAAGTCGTCGTCGCCCACACCGCCGGGGTGCCGCAGCACGGCCTCGCCGGCCTGGCGAGCCATGGCGGCCGCGAGGCCGTCGATGGACTCGCCGGTCTCCCGGTTGGCCAGCTCCCAGTCGGCGATGCAGGAGATGTTGGACACCGCGTCGCCGATGCCGGAGCGCACGAACCGCACGGGCGCCTCGCGTACCACGTCGAGGTCGATGACGACCGCGATCGGGTTGGGCACGCCGTACGAGCCGCGGCCCGCGTCGTTGTCGAGGGTGGCCACGGGCGAGCACAGGCCGTCGTGGGCCAGGTTGGTGGCGACCGCGACGAGCGGCAGGCCGATGCGGGCCGCCGCGAACTTCGCACAGTCGATGATCTTCCCGCCGCCCAGGCCGACCACCGCGTCGTAGTGGCCGGACTTCATGGCCTCCGCCAGCTTGATCGCGTCGTCCAGCGTGCCGCCGCCCACCTCGTACCAGGTGGCGCCCGGCAGGGCCGGTGCCAGCCGCTCGCGCAGCTTGGCCCCGGAACCGCCGCTGATGGCGACGGCCAGCTTGCCGATGGCGGAGATCCGCCGGTCGGCGAGGACGTCGGCCAGGTCGTCCAGCGCGCCGGCCCGGATGTCGACGACGACTGGCGAGGGGATGAGCCTCGTCAGTACCGGCATGCGATCTCCCGGCCCTTGGCGAGGTCGTCGTGGTTGTCGATCTCGACCCAGGCCACGTCGCCGATGGGGGCCACGTCGACCTTGAAGCCGCGGTTGACCAGCTCCTGGTAGCCGTCCTCGTAGTAGAGGTCGGGGTCACGCTCGAAGGTGGTCTTCAGGGCGTCGGCCAGCTCGTCGGCCGCGGAGCCCTCGATGAGGGTGACGCCGATGTACTCGCCAGTGGCCTCGGACGGGTCCATCAGCTTGGTGATCTTCTGGACGCCCTTGGCGGGGTCGACGACGACCTTCATCTCCTCCTCGGCGAGCTGCTTCACCGTGTCGAGGGCGAGGATGATCTTCTGGCCGTCGCCGCGCGCGGCGAGCAGGGTCTTCTCGACGGAGACCGGGTGCACGGTGTCGCCGTTGGCGAGGATCACGTCGTGCTTGATGGCGTCACGCCCGCACCACAGGGAGTAGGCGTTGTTCCACTCCTCGGCCTTGTCGTTGTCGATGAGGGTGAGCGTGAGGCCGTACTTCTGCTCCAGGGCATCCTTGCGCTCGTACACCGCCTCCTTGCGGTAGCCCACGATGATCGCCACCTCGGTCAGGCCGATCTCGGCGAAGTTGCCGAGGGTCAGGTCGAGGATGGTGGTGTCGCCGTCGACCGGCACCAGGGCCTTCGGCAGGGTGTCGGTGTAGGGGCGCAGACGCCTTCCGGCGCCGGCGGCCAGCACGAGGCCGATCATGCGGGTTCTCCTGTTTCGTCGTGTACGGCGGGTGCTCCGCCCGCAGAGGCGGACACCCAGAAGCGGACGCTCTCGACGAGCACCGCCACGGCGATGACCACGGCGAGCGCGGTCAGCGCGAGTGTGAAGCCTTGGCCCGTTCCCCCGAGGAGCAGCGCGGCGGCGACCGTGACCGCCGACGTCCTCCCCTCGTGCCCCCCTGTCGCGCGCACCAGCCAGGCCGGTGGCGCCCCGGTGCCGCCGCGGATGCGGTACACCGTGTCGTAGTGATGGTAGGCGACCGCGGACACCAGTCCGAAAGCGGCGGGCAGGGCGCCGTTCACCTCGGACCGGGCGGCGAGCACGAGCACGGTGGCGTATTCGGCGGTCCGCAGCAGCGGCGGGACCAGCCAGTCGAGCGCGCCCTTGAGCGGGGCGGCGACGGCGAGCCCGGCGAGCACGACGTATCCGGCGGCCGCGAGCACCGGCCACCAGCTGCCGAGGGGGGCCCGCAACGCGGCGCCGGTCACCGTCGCGGCGCCCAGCGCGGCGAGCGCCGGCGCCAGCGGACCGCGCACGGCACCGGCGCCGGCCAGGCGGGCGACGGCCCCGGACAACGGACCGGTGTCGGCGAGGTCGGCCAGCGCGCGGGCCGCGCGGTCGGTGCGGTGTGCCCGCCGGGTGACCGAGCGCAGTACGCGCCCGCCGGTGGTGTAGCAGGCTGCCAGTGCACAGCCCGCGAGCAGCACGGTCAGCGTCACGCGCGGCGAGGTGAAGGCGGTGAGGACGGCGATCAGCGCCCAGCGTTCACCGATGGGCAGCACGATCATGCGGCGCGCCCAGACCGTCCAGCCGACCCGGTCCAGGCGTCCGGAAAGGGCGGCGGTGGGGCTGGTGTTGGCGGCGGCGTCGTGGTTGGCCTCGGTGAAGGAGAAGTCCACGACGTGGCGCACGGTCTGGAGCACCATGGCCCCCAGCGCGAGCGCCCACACGTCGTCGCCGCCGCGCGCCGCGCCCAGCGCCAGACCCGCGTAGTAGGCGTACTCCTTGGCCCGGTCGAAGGTGGCGTCGAGCCAGGCACCGAGGGTGGAGTACTGCAGGGAGTAGCGGGCGAGCTGGCCGTCGGTGCAGTCCAGTACGAACGAACCGAGCAGCAGCACCCCGGCCGCGGCGAACCCGGCGCGGGTGCCGGTGGCGGCGCAGGCGGCGGCGATCAGGGCGGTGACGAGGGACGCGGTGGTGACCTGGTTGGGCGTCAGCCCGCGACGGGCGCACCAGCGTGCCAGGTAGCGGGAGTACGGGCTGATCGCAAACGTGGTGAAGAAGCCGTCTCGCGGCTTCACCGCGCCCCGCAGCCGTACGGCCTCCTCATCGACGCCGGCCACCGCCTCCTCGGCTGCCCGGCGGGCGTCCGGCCCGTCGGGCACCTCCGCGACGAGGACGCCGAGCGCCGGGCGCTGCACGGCGGCGCCTCCGGCGTCCAGGGCCGCGGCGAGGGCGTCCGGGAGGGTGTCGGTGCCGGGTTCGGCGGGTGGGGACGCGGCGCGGGACGGCGCCGCACCGGCCCCTTCGTCCGCGAGCAGGTCGTCCACGGGGGCGTCCGTCTCCGAGGCTCCGATGCCGCGCTCGGTCGCGCCCGGAGAGGCGGAGGGTGCGGGTGCGCCGTCGGCGTCCGCGCCGTCGGCGAGGCCCGGGACGCGGCCGCGTCCTTCTCCTGGCTGTGCGGGGATCGCGGGGCCCCCGTCCGCGGCCGGACGGGGGCCGTCGAGGGTGCCGGTGCGCGTACCGGCACCGGCGGACGCGAGACCGTCGGTGTGCGGCGTCCCCACGGTGCCGGCGGCGGTCAGGCCATCGTGCCGCGCGCCCCCGGGCGCGGGCACGGCCTGTCCGTCCAGCGCACGGAGCAGTGCCGGCCGGGCCTGTGGCTGGGCCGTCAGGGCACCGGGCACCGCGGCGGCGGGGAAGCGGGGGTCGGTCAGGGCGAGCCGGAGGCTCTGCAGGTGGCCGACGAACCGGGCGTCGACCAGCGCGACGCGCTCACCGGCCGGGACCCGCCGGACCTCGGCCGCGGCGGCGGCGGCGTCGGCGGCCGTGCGGACGTCGAAGCCCAGCGTCCGCAGGCCGTCCTCGAGTGACGACCCGTCGACCGGTGGACCGGTGAGGATGGCGGTCGGCAGCGGAACTCACTCCTTGACGTGCGGCAGGTCGCCGTGCCGGGCGTCGGGCGGCCGGGCAGCGGCAGGGCACGCCCGCACCGGGGACACGGCGGGGCGGCATCGGCCATGAGGCTATCGGATCAACGACGTGCGCCGTTCATCGCGCGTTCGCCGGACACCGCGCGCCGGGCGGAAGGGCCCGGGCGCCGGACGGGGCGCCACGGACCAGGGACGACGCGGGGGCGCCCGGCGGTTCCGGCCCGGTCCGGCGGATAGGGTGCCGCCATGACGTGGTTGATCACAGGTGGCGCGGGTTACATCGGCGCGCACGTCGTCCGTGCGCTGGGCGCCGCCGGCGAGCGGGTCGTCGTGCTCGACGACCTCTCCAGCGGGCTGCCCGAGCGGCTTCCCGCGGAGGTTACGGTCATCGAGGGCTCCGTCCTGGACCGGGACCTGCTGGACCGGACGCTCGCCGGCCACGATGTGCGGGGCGTGGTCCACCTGGCGGCGCGCAAGCAGGTCGGCGAGTCGGTCGAGCAGCCCCTGCGGTACTACCGGGAGAACCTGCACGGGCTGACGGTGCTGCTGGAGGCGGTCGTCGCCGCGGGGGTGGACCGGTTCGTGTACTCCTCCTCGGCAGCGGTGTACGGCATGCCGGACGTGGACCTGGTCACGGAGGACACCCCGTGCGTGCCGATGAACCCGTACGGGGAGACCAAGCTGGCCGGTGAGTGGCTGGTACGCGCCACGGGCCGCCGGCACGGGCTCGCGACGGCGTGCCTGCGCTACTTCAACGTCGCCGGAGCCGCCGCACCGGAGCTGTCGGACGTGGGCGTGAGCAACGTCATCCCGATGTTCTTCGAGGCCCTCACCCGCGGCGAGGCGCCCCGGGTCTTCGGCGACGACTACCCGACGCCGGACGGCACCTGCGTCCGCGACTACGTGCACGTCGCCGACCTGGCGGACGCGCACGTCGTCGCCGCCCGGCACGTGGCGGCGGCGGGCGAGGCGGGTGCCGGCGCGGAGGATCTGACCGTGAACATCGGCACCGGCGCGGGTGTCTCGGTCCAGGAGATCGCCGGCCTGGTGGCCGACGTCACGGGTCTGCGCGAGCCGGCCCCGCAGGTGGTCGCACGCCGTCCGGGCGACCCGGCTCGCGTGGTCGCCTCGGCAGAGCTGATCCGGCGGGAGCTGGGCTGGAAGCCCCGGCACGACGTGCGCGACATGATCGTCTCCGCATGGGAGGGATGGCGCCTGCGCCACCCCTGACCGCGCTCCCCGGGGATCTGCTCCGGCAGACCAGAGTACGGAAGAAAACGCCAGGTCAGAGCACATGACAACGGTGTTCAGCGTCGCGTTGCCCCTACCCCCCGCCCGTAGTTCACTGGGGACCGCCTGCAGACATTCCGAGTCGAGCGACGGAGGCGGCGCATGGGTGCGGGGCACGATCACGGCGGGCTCGGGGCGGGCTCGGGAGGCACCGTTTCGGCGGCGCACCGCACCCGGCTGCGCATCGCCCTGGGCATCACCCTGACCATGGCGGCGGTGCAGGTCGCCGGCGGCCTCCTCGCCGACTCACTCGCCCTGCTGGCGGACGCGGGCCACATGGCCACGGACGCACTGGGCCTGGGCATGGCGCTGCTCGCGATCCACTTCGCGAACCGTCCGAGCAGCGAGCGGCGCACCTACGGCTTCGCGCGGGCCGAGATCCTCGCCGCGCTGGCCAACTGCGTGCTGCTGCTCGGCGTGGGCGGCTACATCCTGTACGAGGCGGTGCAGCGCTTCCTCACCCCGGCCGGGACGGACGGCGGACTCACCCTGGTCTTCGGCATGGTCGGCCTGGTGGCGAACAGCGTGTCGCTGGCGCTACTGCTGCGCGGGCAGCGGGAGAGCCTGAACGTGCGCGGCGCGTTCCTGGAGGTCCTGGCGGACGCCCTCGGCTCGCTGGCGGTGATCGTCTCGGCGGTGGCCGTGATGCTGACCGGCTGGGAGGCGGCCGACCCGATCGCCTCGCTGCTGATCGGGCTGATGATCGTCCCGCGGACGGTGCGGCTGGCGCGGGAGGCCCTGGACGTGCTGCTGGAGGCCGCGCCGAAGGACGTGGATCTGGCCGAGGTGCGGGCACACATCCTGGCGGTGCCGGGCGTGGAGGACCTGCACGACCTGCACGTGTGGACGATCACCTCGGGCATGCCCGTCCTGTCGGCGCACGTCGTGGTCAGCCAGGAAGTGCTGGACGCGATGGGCCACGAACGCGTCCTGCACGAGTTGCAGGGCTGCCTGGGGGCGCACTTCGACGTCGAGCACTGCACGTTCCAGCTCGAGCCGCACGGACATGCGGCGCACGAAGCGCGGCTGTGCCACTGAGGTGCGGCACACTGGGCGAGCAGCCGGATACCACCTGGAGAAGGACGAACATGGCGAACAGCCCAGCGGCACCCATTCTGCTCGAACTGGTCGACGAGGACGGCGCGACGACCGGAACCGCGGAGAAGCTCTCCGCTCACGTGCCGCCGGGCAGGCTGCACCGGGCGTTCTCCGTCTTCCTCCTCGACGACACCGGCCGGCTGCTGCTCCAGCGGCGCGCGCTGGGCAAGTACCACTCCCCCGGCGTCTGGTCCAACACCTGCTGCGGCCATCCCTATCCGGGTGAGCCGCCGTTCGCGGCGGCGGCCCGGCGGGTGGGCGAGGAACTGGGCGTGGCGCCGTTCTCGATGCGGGAGGCCGGCACGGTCCGTTACCACCACCCGGACCCGGCGTCGGGGCTGGTGGAGAAGGAGTTCAACCACCTGTTCGCCGGGGTGGTGCGGGACCGGTTGCGTCCGGACGCGGAGGAGATCGCGGAGACGGCGTTCGTGACGCCGGCGGAGCTGGAGAAGCGGCACGCGGAGGACACCTTCTCCGCGTGGTTCATGACCGTGCTGGACGCCGCGCGGCCGGCGATCCGCGAGGTGACGGGCGGCGCGGCAGGCTGGTAGCCCCGGCCGCGCACGCGCCCGCCACCCGGCGGGCGCGTGCCTCCCGCGCGGGGCCTGACCGCCGGGCCCCGGGGCTGGGGCCCGGCGGTCAGGCCCCGGGCGGGAGCGGGAACGCCGCCCAGACGACCTTGCCGCCCGCCCCGGTCTGTTCCACGTCGCACAGGCCGCCCGCCTCGGCGGTGATCGTCTTCACCAGAAGCAGGCCGCGACCGCCGGTGTGCTGCTGGTCCGGGTCGGCCTCCAGCGCCTTGGGCCGGTACGGGTGTGCGTCCTCCACGGCGATCCGGACCCAGCCCGAGCCCAGCGACACCTCGACGCCGATCTCCGGGGAGAGCAGCGCCGCGTGCCGCACCGAGTTGGTGACCAGCTCGGAGAGGATGAGCAGCAGCCCCTGCAGCATGTCGTCGGTGACCGGCGCGCGCTGCCGGCGCACCAGGTCACGTACGGCGTGCCGCAGCTGCGGCACGGACGAGTCGAGCGCGGGAGCGGTGAGGCGCCAGGTGCCCTCGTAGCTCGCCGGCCGGGCGCACTCCTGCACCGGTGTCGCCACCGGGGCACCGCCACCGGCCGCCGGCGGCTCACTCCCGCGGATGTCCATCTGCCGCACCCCGCTCCCTCCACGCTGTGTTCTTGCATCTGTTCTTGCATCGAGTGTTGATAGCTCACACCCCCGAACCGACCGGCTGACCGCAAGTCGTCACCTATCGACGACATGTGCCACTCGACCTTCGATTCATGGCCTTCCGTGACCGGAAATGCGCCAGTGCCCGGACGATGTCTGACAGCCCGGCGGATACGATCGGACTCATGCAGCTGGCCACCGCGTGCGCCGAGGGCGTCGCGACCGTCACCATCGACCACCCGGCCAAACGGAACGCGATGACGCCCGCCATGTGGCGCGCGCTGCCGCCGCTCCTGGACCGGCTGGCGGCCGACGCCGCCGTACGCGTGATGGTGCTGACCGGCGCGCACGGCACCTTCTGCGCCGGGGCGGACATCGGTACGCTCCGCACGTCCGCCGACGAGGGCAGGAACCTCGCCCTCGCCGCGGAGGAGGCGCTGGCCGCGTTCCCCAAGCCGACCCTCGCCGTGGTCCGCGGTCACTGCGTGGGCGGCGGGGCACAGCTCGCCGCCGCCTGCGACCTGCGGTTCGCCGCCGCGGACGCGCTCTTCGGCATCACCCCGGCACGGCTGGGCATCGTCTACCCCGCCTCGGCCACGCAGCGGCTGGTCCGCCTGGTGGGACCGTCCACCGCGAAGCACCTGCTGTTCTCCGCCGAGCTGATCGGCGCCGAACGGGCGCTGCGCTGCGGCCTGGTCGACGAGGTGCATCCGGGCGACGGCCTCGACACCCGCACCACCGCGTACACCCGCCTGCTCGTCTCCCGCTCCCAGCTGACCCAGACCGCCGCCAAGGAGTTCGCCGAGGGGCACGTCGGCCGGGAACGGGTCGCCCACTGGTCGCGCGAGGCGGCGACGAGCGACGAGTCGGCCGAGGGGGTCGCCGCCTTCCTGGAGCGCCGTGAACCGCGCTTCACCTGGAGCACGTGACCTCGCGTGTTCTCGGGGGGACGGCCCTTCCCCCCAGGGATTACCAATCGGTAACGTGCGGGCATGACGACGACACCCGACGACCGAGCCGGCCGCCACTGCCACAACGCGCTGAACCCGTTGCACTCCGCCGTCTACTTCGCCCCCGATCTGGCCAAGGAGCTGGCGCCGTACGGCATCGAGGACCCCAGCGCGGTCTACTTCGCCGGACGCGCCGCCGCCATGGGCGCGGTCTCCGCCGGAACGGTGACGGCCGCCTTCTACAACTTCAGCCACCACCTGATCTCCCGCTTCCTGCCCGAAGTGTGGGACTTCGCCTCACCGTCGACCGTGCTGGCCGCCCGGATGCGTGCGGTGGACGCCATGCTGCGGCGGCTGCTGGGCGACGACGCCGTCGCCTCGCCGCAGATGCGCGAGGCCGCGGACCTGGCGCTGCGCGCCGCCGAGGGCTGCACCCGCCCCGGGCGGCCGCTGTACGCCGCGCACGCCGACCTGCCCGTTCCCGACGACGCCCACCTGGCGCTCTGGCACGCCGCCACGCTGCTGCGCGAGCACCGCGGCGACGCGCACGTCGCCGTGCTCCAGCACGCCGAACTCGACCCGCTGGAAGCCCTGGTCAGCCATTCCGCGTCCGGACGGGGCATGGTGCCGTCGTTCCTGCTGACCACCCGCGGCTACAACGAGCAGGACTGGCACGGCGCCCAGGACCGTCTGCGCGTCCGCGGGCTCCTCGACGAGGCGGGTGACCTCACCGAGTCCGGACTGACGCTGCGCAAGCTGCTGGAGACGGAGACCGACCGGCTGGACGGACGCCCGTACGCCGCGCTGGGCGCCGAGGGCACCGCCCGTCTCACCGAACTCGCCGGCGGCTTCACGGCCACCGCCCTCGGCAACGGGGCGTTCCCCGGCGAGGTGTTCGGCAAGGGCTGACCCGCCGCCCGACGGGGTGCGGCGCGGCCTCCGTTGTTTGGCCCGGCACGAGACGGGGACCCGACAGCCATGCGTGCAATAGCTGACATCTTCCGCATGATCGGCGGCGCCATCGCCACGGTCGTGACCCTTCCCTTCCGCGCGGTGGCGCGGCTGTTCGGCGGCATGTCCCGCGGTGGCCGCCGGGTCTGAGAATCCCCCGCGCCGCGCGGACCGCCGGTACCGGCCCCGTACCGGTCCGGCGGTCCGCGCGCGTCCGGCCGCCGTCCCGGCCGCGGCACCTGCCAGAATGCGTACCTCACCCGGGACAACCCCCGGGCGGGGAACAGCAACGGGACGGCGGAACGGATCAACGTGACGACCACCATCGAAGGCAGGATCGCCGAGGAGCTCGGCGTACGGGAGCGGCAGGTGAAGGCCGCGGTCGAGCTGCTCGACGGCGGTTCGACGGTGCCCTTCATCGCCCGGTACCGCAAGGAAGCCACCGAAATGCTCGACGACGCGCAGTTGCGCGCCCTCGAGGAGCGGCTCCGGTACCTGCGTGAGCTCGAGGAGCGGCGGGCGGCGATCCTGGAGTCCGTGCGGTCGCAGGGCAAGCTCGACGACGCCCTGGAGGCCCGCATCCGGGCGGCCGAGTCCAAGGCCCGCTTGGAGGACATCTACCTTCCGTTCAAGCCCAAGCGCCGGACCAAGGCGCAGATCGCGCGCGAGGCCGGCCTCGAACCGCTCGCCGACGGGCTGCTGAACGACCCCTCGACCGAACCGCAGGCGGCGGCCGCCGCGTTCGTGGACGCCGAGAAGGGCGTCGGCGACGCCGGGGCCGCGCTGGAGGGCGCCCGCGCGATCCTCACCGAACGCTTCAGCGAGGACGCCGACCTGATCGGCGAACTACGCGAACGCATGTGGGAGAAGGGCCGCGTCGCCTCCTCCGTCCGCGAGGGCAAGGAGGAGCAGGGCGCCAAGTTCAAGGACTACTTCGACTTCGCCGAGGACTTCACCGAGCTGCCCTCCCACCGGGTACTGGCACTGCTGCGCGGCGAGAAGGAGGAGGTCCTCGACCTCGCGCTCCAGCCCGAGAACCCCGCGGACGCGCCCGCCGACGGCACCCCGGGTGCGTATGAGCGCAGCATCGCGAACCGCTTCGGCATCCGCGACCAGGGCCGTCCCGCCGACGGCTGGCTGGCCGACACCGTCCGCTGGGCCTGGCGCACCCGCATCCAGGTGCACCTCGGCATCGACCTGCGGCTGCGGCTGCGCACGGCCGCCGAGGACGAGGCCGTGCGGGTCTTCGCCGCCAACCTGCGCGACCTGCTGCTGGCCGCCCCGGCCGGCACCCGCGCCACGATGGGACTGGACCCGGGGCTGCGTACAGGTGTGAAGGTCGCCGTGGTCGACGCCACCGGCAAGGTCGCCGCCACCGACACGATCTACCCGCACGCCCCGCAGAAGAAGTGGGACGAGGCCCTGGAGCGGCTGTCGGCGCTGGCGGAGCGGCACGACGTCGACCTGATCGCCATCGGCAACGGCACCGCCTCCCGCGAGACGGACAAGCTGGCCGGCGAACTCCTCACCGGGCGGCCGGAGCTGAAGCTGACCAAGGTGATGGTCTCCGAAGCCGGCGCGTCGGTGTACTCCGCCTCCGCCTACGCCTCGCAGGAGCTGCCGGAGCTGGACGTCTCGCTGCGCGGCGCCGTCTCCATCGCCCGGCGCCTCCAGGACCCGCTGGCCGAACTCGTGAAGATCGACCCCAAGTCGATCGGAGTGGGCCAGTACCAGCACGATCTGTCCGAGGTGAAGCTCTCGCGTTCGCTGGACGCGGTCGTCGAGGACTGCGTGAACGGCGTCGGGGTGGACGTGAACACCGCTTCCGCGCCGCTGCTCTCCCGGGTCTCCGGCATCGGCGGCGGCCTCGCCGAGAACATCGTCGCCCACCGGGACGCCCACGGCCCGTTCCGCGACCGCAAGGCCCTCAAGGACGTCGCGCGGCTGGGCCCGAAGGCGTTCGAGCAGTGCGCGGGCTTCCTCCGCATCCGCGGCGGCGACGACCCGCTGGACGCCTCGTCGGTGCACCCCGAGGCGTACCCGCTGGTCCGCACGATGGTGAAGACCGCCGGGACCGACGTCCCGTCCCTGATCGGCAACGCGACGGCGCTGCGTGCGCTGAAGCCGTCCGACTTCGTCGACGACGCGTTCGGCCTGCCGACGGTGACCGACATCCTCAAGGAGCTGGAGAAGCCGGGCCGCGACCCGCGTCCCGCCTTCCGGACCGCCAGCTTCAAGGAGGGCGTGGAGAAGATCGGCGACCTGGCCAGCGGCATGGTGCTGGAGGGCGTCGTCACCAACGTCGCGGCGTTCGGCGCCTTCGTCGACGTGGGTGTCCACCAGGACGGTCTGGTGCACGTCTCCGCCATGTCCCGCTCCTTCGTCAAGGACCCGCGGGACGTGGTCAAGCCCGGCGACATCGTGAAGGTCAAGGTGCTGGACGTTGACGTGCCGCGGAAGCGGATCTCGCTGACGCTGCGGCTCGAGGACGAGGCCGTCGCGGGCTCGGCGAAGGGCGGCGAAGGGCGCCGGGGCGGGGGCGACCGGCGCAAGGGTTCCGCGCCGCGCCAGCGGCAGGGCAGTGGCGGCCGTCCCCGACGGGACCGCGACCAGCGCCCCGCACCGGTCAACAGCGAGATGGCCGAGGCGCTCCGCCGGGCGGGCCTCCGCTAGCGCGCGCCGGGGCCGTGCACGGGGGCACCGCTCCCGTGCACGGCCCCGGCCGCGTCCCTCACCCCGCCGAACGGGGGAGGCAGAGCCCGGACCGGCCGGACCGGTACGTGCACCACTGGCGGGTCGGGATCGTGGTGCCGGAGGCGCCACCCGGGAACCACCTGTGGTTCCCCGCTGGCGCTCGGGGACGTCTACGTCGGCCAGAAGGACCGGAGCACCTTCTGGCGGGTCCTGCAGTTCGGCGTGCAGAACCTCTGCGACCCCGAGCTGGACGAATGGCTCGTGATGGACACGTTCACGCACGAACCCGGTACGGTCCCCCTGCCCCGCCGCTGCGCCCGGCCGTCGCCGACGGACGCGTCACCGAGCGGGGCAGGGGCAGAGGGCTGGGGCTGGGACTGGGGCGGGGCAGAACTCAGCGGCCGTACGCCGCGATGACGCGCTCCGCGTAGCGTTCCGCATCCCAGTCCTCGGCGAGCACGTCGCCGCCGCACCACACGTACGTGCGGGCCGCACGCCCCCCGTCCACCGCGACGGCGCGCATCGTGTACTCCGCCCCCTCGAACGCGTCGAGCACGGCGCACTCCTCGGGCGTCAGCCCCCGCAGCAGGCACCCCCGCGCGAGGCCGCCTGGCGCGGGCACCAGCCCCGGGTAGGGCCGCCGCGCCAGCGCCGCGGCCCGCCAGCCGGCCAGCGCGGCCGGCTCGGCGCACGGAACCCTCCCCAGCAGGGCCCCCAGCACCTCCTCGAAGCAGAGCGTTCCGTAGACGAACAGCGGCATGTCCTCGTGTGCAAGGCGGGATTCCACAAAACCGAGCGTAGTACCTGGTCACCGGGCCGCTCTTGCTTGTTCCGACGGTAATAACTTACGGTCTCGTAACCTACGCAGCCGTAGGTGAATCGCACCCGCACGTCAGGAGCATCCGTGACCGTCACCCCCCGACAGCACGCCGGTACGGACGGCTGGACCGACGCCCGGCTCCTCTACGCGCTGGAGGAGGTGGTGGAGAAGGAGCTGAACCGGCACCTGGCGGTGGCGAAGGACTGGATGCCGCACGAGTACGTGCCGTGGAGCGACGGCCGCAACTTCGACGGCCCGCTGGAGGGCGAGCCGTGGGCGCCGGAGCAGTCGAAGGTCACCGACATCGGCCGGACCGCGCTCGTGGTCAACCTGCTCACCGAGGACAACCTGCCCTCCTACCACCACGAGATCGCCAGCCTCTTCGGGCGGGACGGCGCCTGGGGCACCTGGGTGCACCGCTGGACGGCGGAGGAGGGCCGGCACGGCATCGTGATGCGGGACTACCTGCTCACCTCACGCGCAGTGGATCCGGTGCAGCTGGAGAACTTCCGGATGGCACACATGTCGGAGGGCTTCGAATCCGACAACCGGCACAGCATGCTCCACTCCGTCGCCTACGTCTCCTTCCAGGAGCTGGCGACCCGCGTATCCCACCGCAACACCGGCCACCAGTCCGGCGACCCGGTGTGCGACCGGATGCTCGCCCGCATCGCCACGGACGAGAACCTGCACATGGTCTTCTACCGCAACCTGCTGCAGGCGGCGTTCGAGATCGCCCCCGACCTGACGATGCAGGCGGTGCGCGACGTGGTGGTCGGCTTCCGGATGCCCGGTCACGGCATGCCGGGATTCGAGCGTGCCGCCGCCCAGATGGCGATCGGCGGCATCTACAACCTGCGCATCCACCACGACGACGTGCTCCAGCCGGTCCTGCGCTTCCTGAAGGTGCTGGACATCGACGGCCTCGACCCCGAGGGGCTCAAGGCGCAGGAGGAACTCGGGCTGTTCATGAACGGCTTGGACGGCGAAGCGCGGAAGTTCGACGAGCGGCTGGCCGCCCGCGCCGCGCGCAGGGCCGCCCGCGCGAACCGCTGACCCGCGAACGGTCGTGACCGAGCGGTCAGAGCACGGCCGGAGCGTCCTCCCGCAGTCGGTAGACGCCGTCCGCCCTGCTCAGCAGGCAGTGGTCGACGAGGTATCGCCGCACGGTCACGTGGTCGACCCCGGCGCCCTCGCACCACCCGCGCAGGACGGCGTTCACCTCCCGCTCCGGGTAGGCGGCGCCCGTCTCGAACGACCGCCGCGCCAGGTGGTGCAGCACGATGCGCCGCCGCCCGAACTGCCGGGGCAGGCTGCGGATGCGGCCGCCGTCGTCCCGCAGGAAGGTGCGCAGCAGCGTCTCGACGCGTGGGTCGCCGGAGCCGTGGTCCACGCCGGGCCGTGCGGAGTCCTCGCTCCGGGCGGCCCGCAGGGCGGTGTCCTTGAACTGCCCGGCCCGCGCCACCAGCCGTCCGCCGGCGGCCTGCACGAGCCCGCCCTCCTGGAGACGCCGCAGCGCCGCCACCGCCTCCTTCGGCGGGATCCCGGCCCGGTCCGTCACCTCGGACGGCGTCCCGGCACCCAGCACGACCGCGGAGAACACCCGCAACCGCCCCGGCTCGGCCAGCAGTCCGACGATCTCCTCCGGCGTCACGCGTTCCTCCCTCGACCTCTCACTCGCGCCAGGACCGTACGCCACCGGCCCCTCACTCCGCGAAGCATTTTCCGGGCCGCGGACGCGCAGCTCAGGGCGCCCACCCGTGGTCCGCGCGGGGGCGAAGGTGTAGTTTCGCGGCGGGGGCTCAGACACGATCGGGTGGGGAGCGAGGGGTGAAGGAGCGAGAGCTACGGCGGCGGTGCAGGCGCGAACTGCGCTCACTGGGGGTGCAACCGCCGCTGCGGGTGGAGGAGTTGTGCCGCCTGCTGGGTGAGAAGCGCGGCCGGCCGATCCGGCTTCTGCCCTATGCGCTGCCGGCCCCGGGACCGTTCGGGCTCTGGGTGGCCACGGACACCACGGACCACATCCTGTACCAGAAGGAGACCAGCAAGGCCCACCAGGACCACATCATCCTGCACGAGGTGGGCCACATCCTGGCGGACCACCGCAGCGACGACGACGATCCGGAGTTCTGGCGGTCGGCGCCCGGCGACCTCTCCCTGGGGGCGGTCCGGCGGGCGCTGCGCCGCACGTCGTACGACGAGGAGCACGAGCGGGAGGCCGAACTGGTGGCCACCATCATCCTGGAGTGGGCGTCCGTGCTGGACCACGTGACGCCCCGGGCGTCGAAGAACCCCGCGCTGCAGCGGGTGCAGACGGCGCTGGGCGACCGGCAGGGGTGGTTGTGACATGACTGCTGTACTCGGCGTGCTGCTGGTGGCGGCCGTCGCATGGAAGGGCTACCAGCTCTCGCGCGCCCCGGCGGACCTGCCGCTGCGGTCGGTGACGCTGTGCCTGGTGTCCGCCGCGCTGGCGTTCCCGTTCGGCACCGGGCCGGGCGCCCGGGCGGCGGACGGGCTCCTGGGCGCGGGGGCGGCGGAGCTGCTGCAGAACGTGCTGCTGCTGTGCTGCGTGTACTTCCTGATGTGCTTCTACCTGCACTCGGCCGCCCTCGACCCGGCGCGCGGCCGGCGACGGGCCCGCCTGGAACTGGTTCCGCTGGGTCTGGCCGCGGGGCTCGCGGCGGTGTCGATGGCCGCCACCCCGCCCGGCGCGCGCGGCGGCACCTACGACACCGCGGACATGCAGATCGCCGGCGTTGCCGGCTTCTACCTCTCCGCGGGTCTGTACCTGGGGTACGCCCTGGCTATGGCCCTGTGGTGGACGTACCGCTACATCCGCCTCTCGCAGGGGTCGCTGGCCACCGGGCTGCGGCTGACCGCCGTGGCGATGGCAGCCATGGTGCTGGCCGACGTGGTGCGCCAGGTGTTCGTCGTGGTGCGGTGGGCCGGCGGCCCGGACGAGTCGCCGCTGCTGACCGGCGCCAACCTCACGCTGTCGATCGCCGTGCCCGTGTTCGTGATCGGTGTGAGCTACCCGGGCGCGGCGACCCGCATCGCGGCGCTGCGGCTGTGGTGGCGGCACCGGCGGGCCTACCACCGGCTGCGTCCGCTGTGGGCCGCGCTGCACCAGGCGTTCCCGGAGGACGAGCTGACCCGGGTGCCGACCCGGCCCTGGGGGGACCGGCTGCTCCTGCGCGGCGTGCACCGCCGCTACTACCGGCGGGTCATCGAGTGCCGCGACGGGCTGGTGCGGATCAGCCCGTACCTGGCGCGTCCGGACGCCGACGGCGAAGAGGAAGGCGCGCGGGACGCCGCTCCCCCGGCACGCCCGGAACCGTCCGAGAGCTGGGCGGCCGACCTGGCCGCGCGGCTGCGGGCCGCGCTGCACGACCACGCGGCGGGTGCCCCGGCGCCTTCCAGAGTCGCGCCCTCGAAGGCCGTGCTGCTGCCGATGCCCGCGGAGGAAACCCTCGAGGGGGACGCCCGCCAGCTCGTCACCCTCTCCGACGCCTTCCACGCCGCCGCCCGCTGAGGCGTCGACCCCGCGCCCCGCTCACCCGGACCGACAGAACCCACCCGACCCGACAAGGGGGACGTACCACCCATGGAATTCCTGGTGTCGGCAGGACAGTTGCTCTCCGGACCGGACGGCGACCGCACGCCGGACGGCGCGGTCCTCGTCCGCGGCGACCGCATCGTCGCCGCCGGACCGCGCGCCGAGGTCGAGGCCCGGGCGTCGGCCGGCGCCGTGCGCCTCGCGCGCCCGGAGGGCACGCTCCTGCCCGGCCTGATCGACACCCACGTGCACCTGTGCTTCGACGCCGGGCCCGACCCGGTGACGTCGCTGCGCGAGGCGGACGACACCGCGCTGCTGCTCGCCATGGCCGACCGGGCCCGGCGGATGGTGGCCACCGGTGTGACGACGGTGCGCGACCTGGGCGACCGGGGCGGTCTGGCGCTGCGGCTGCGGGACGCCGTCGCCTCCGGGGCCGTGAGCGGTCCGCGGGTCCTCGCGGCCGGTGCTCCGCTGACGGTGCCCGGCGGCCACTGCTGGTTCCTCGGCGGCGAGGTCTCCGGCGAGGAGGCGATCCGCGAGACGGTGCGGCGCAACGCGAAGGACGGCGCCGACGTCATCAAGGTGATGGCGACCGGCGGCGGGCTGACGAAGGGCGGCCCGGCGATCTGGGAGGCCCAGTTCTCCCCGGAGGAGCTGCGGGCGGTGGTCGAGGAGGCCCGTGCGCACAACCTGCCCGTGGCCGCCCACGCGCACGGCGCGGACGGCATCGCGGCGGCCGTGGCGGCGGGCGTGGACACCGTCGAGCACTGCACGTGGATGGGGCGCGGCGGTTTCGACGTCCGTGAGGACGTGGTCGCGGACATCGCCGCGCGCGGCATCGCCGTGTGCCCGGCGGCCAGCCCAGGCTGGCGGGCGTTCGCCGAACGGTTCGGACCGGAACGGGCGGAGGAGATGTTCGCACGGGTGCGCTGGATGCACGAGCAGGGCGTGCGGCTGATCTCCGGAACCGACGCGGGCGTGCCGGGTGCCGTCTTCGACGACCTGGTGTCCAGCCTGGGTTTCTTCGTCCACCTGGGCCTGCCGCCGTCACGCGTGGTGGCCATGGCCACGGCCGACGCCGCGGCCGCGGTCGGGCTGGGCGACGACACCGGGCGCCTCGCGGACGGCTACCGCGCGGACCTTCTGCTGGTGGACGGCGATCCGCTCGCCGACCTGGAGGCGCTGCGCGAGGTGCGGGCTGTGCTGGCCGGCGGGCGACTGGTCAACGGCGGCTGACCGGGCCGGGCGGGGCAGGCGGAGTCGTCCGTCCGGCCGTACGTCCCGGTCAGCCCCGGGCGAACCGGTCGAGCGCGGCGAGCAGGATGTCGCGGGTCGTCCCGCCGCCCAGGTGACCCGCGTCCTCCACCACGTGCAGTTCCGCGTCCGGCCAGGCGCGGGACAGCTCCCAGGCGGTGGCCAGGGGGCTGCCCAGGTCGAGCCGGCCGTGGATCAGCACGCCGGGGATGCCGGTCAGGCGGTGGGCCTCGCGCAGCAGTTGTCCCTCCTCCAGCCAGGCGCCGTGCGAGAAGTAGTGGGCGCACAGGCGCACCAGTGCGGTGCGGTCCGCGGAGGGCCGGTCGCCGTACGGACCGGGGGCGCCCTGCGTCTCCCCGGAGACGACGGCGTCCTCCCAGGCGCACCACTCCTGGACCGCCCGGTCTCGTACGGCCGGGTCCGGATGCTCCGTCAGGGCGGCGTAGGCGCCGACGACGTCGCCGTCGGGCGGTGTCCCGGGGGCCCCGGCGAGGAAGCGTTCCCACTCGCGGGGGAAGAAGCGGCCCACGCCCCGGTAGAGCCAGTCGATCTCGGAGCGGCGGGTGGTGGTGACGGCGGGAACGACGATCCCGGTGACCCGCTCCGGGTGCCGCTGGGCGTAGGCGAGGATCAATGTGGAGCCCCACGAGCCGCCCTCCAGCAGCCACCGGTCGATGCCGAGGTGTGTGCGCAGCAGCTCCATGTCGGCGATCAGGTGGTGGATCGTGTGGTGCCGCACGCCGGTCGACGGGTCCCCGGCGTGCGGTGTGCTGCGCCCGCAGCCCCGCTGGTCGAAGAGGACCACCCGGTACCGCTCGGGATCGAAGTAGCGGCGGTGACGGGGGCGGCAGCCGGATCCGGGCCCGCCGTGCACCACCAGCGCGGGCCTGCCGTCGGGGTTGCCGCACACCTCCCAGTAGACGTGGTCGCCGTCCCCCGCGTCGAGCATGCCGTGCTCGTACGGCTCGATCTCCGGATACAGCTCACGCATGTCCGCTCCCTCGTCGCGACGGCCCACCCTGGCACGGCGTGAGGCGCGACGACACCGGATAATCCCGTTGCTCGGCCCGTGCGGGAGCCGTAGCGTTCTCCTCGGCCCTGTTGCCGTCGATAGGAGAGGCCGTTGCTCGTCTGAGGTCGGAGACACCGTGTGCACCGCCGTAGGGCGTGCGTGCCACGAGTGCGACCTCGGAAGCGAGCGGCCCCCCTCCGGCCGGTCTCCTCCTCCCGCGCGGCCTGCTCCGCGGGTGCCGGTGTCTCCCAGCGCTGCCCCCTTTCCAGGACGACGCGACCGGAGAACCGCATGTCTGCACCCACCACATCCATCACCTGCACCCGCCTGTCCTTCGCGTGGCCGGACGGCACGTCCGTGCTGGACGGCTTCGAACTGGCCGTCGGGCCTGGCCGCACCGGGCTGATCGGGGTCAACGGCACCGGGAAGTCGACTCTGCTCAAGCTGGTCGCCGGGGAGCTGGCGCCCCAGGAGGGCAGCGTGCGAGTGGCCGGGGAGGTCGGCTACCTGCCCCAGGACCTCACCCTGGACACCGGCCTGCGCGTCGACGCGGCGCTGGGCATCGCCGGGACCCGGGCGGCGCTGCACGCCATCGAGGCGGGCGACCCGAGCGAGGCGCACTTCACCGCGGTCGGCGACGACTGGGACGTGGAGGAGCGCGCCCGGGCGACGCTCGACCAGCTCGGCCTGACCCACATCACCCTGGACCGCACCATCGGCGAGGTGTCCGGCGGCGAGTCGGTGCTGCTGCGGCTCGCGGCGCTGCTGCTGCGCCGCCCCGACGTCCTGCTGCTGGACGAGCCGACGAACAACCTGGACCGGGAGGGCCGGCGGCGGCTGTACGACGCGGTGGCGTCGTGGAGCGGCGTCCTGGTGGTGGTCAGCCACGACCGGGAACTTCTCGAACTGGTCGACCAGATCGCCGACCTGCGGGCCGGCGAGGTGCACTGGTACGGCGGCAACCTGTCGGCGTACGAGGAGGCCGTGGCCACCGAGCAGGAGGCGGCCGAGCGTATGGTGCGCGTCGCCGAGGGCGATCTGCGACGGCAGAAGCGCGAACTCGCGGAGGCACAGACCAAGCTGGCCAAGCGCGTCCGCTACGGCGACAAGATGTACGCCACCAAGCGCGAGCCTCGTGCGGTGATGAAGCTGCGCAAGCGCTCGGCGCAGGAGTCGGCGGGCAAGCACCGGATCCTGCACGAGCAGCGACTGGAGGAGGCCAGGGAGCGGCTGGACGAGGCGTCCGCGGCCGTACGTGACGACGACGAGATCCGGGTCGACCTCCCGTTCACGGCCGTGCCCGCCGGACGGCAGGTCCTCACCGCGCGCGAGGTCGAGCTGCGGTACGGCGCCCGCGCTCATCTGGACGTGCACGGCCCGGAGCGGATCGCGCTGACCGGACGCAACGGCGCCGGCAAGTCGACGCTGCTGCGCACGGTCGCCGGGCTGATCCCGCCGGAGGGCGGCGAGCTGACCACGCACGTGCCGCTGCGCTACCTGCCGCAGCGGCTGGACCTGCTGGACGAGTCGCTGAGCCTGGTGCAGAACGTGGCCCGGCTGGCTCCGGGGGCGACCGACAACCGCATCCGGGCGCAGCTGGCCCGCTTCCTGTTCAAGGGGAAGCGCGCGGAGCAGGTCGTGGGCACGCTGTCCGGGGGCGAGCGCTTCAGGGCGACGCTCGCGGCGGTGATGCTCGCCGAGCCGGTGCCGCAGCTGCTGATGCTGGACGAGCCGACGAACAACCTCGACATGGCGAGCGTCCGGCAGCTCACCGACGCGCTGCGGTCCTACGAGGGGGCGCTGATCGTGGCCGGTCACGATGTGCCGTTCCTGCACGCGATCGAGCCGACCCGGTGGCTGCGGCTGGACGGCGCACTCGCCACCGTCGATCCCGAGGAACTCTGGGAGGGGTGACGTATCGTGCGCGCATGCGAGAAGTGCTGGTCGTCGGAGGCGGCGTCATCGGGCTGACGACGGCGGTCGTCCTGGCCGAGGAGGGCGTGCGCGTCCGGGTCTGGAGCCGTGAGCCTGCCGAGCGCACGACGTCCGCGGTGGCGGGCGGACTGTGCTGGCCGTACCGGATCGAGCCGGCGGAACGGGCGCTGGAGTGGGCGGTGCACGGCTTCCGCACCCTGTCCTGGCTGGCCGAGCGTCCGGCGGAGACCGGCGTCCGGCTCGTGCCGGGCCGCATGGTCATGGACGACACGCCGGAACGCTGGTCGGCGCTGGTCGGCGAGCGGTGCCGGACGCCGCTTGTCGACATGACGGCCTATCTTCCGTATCTGCGAGGACGCCTGGAGGCCGCCGGCGGGCGGTACGCAGAGCGGGACGTCTCCTCGCTGGCCGAGGCCGGCGAGGAGGCGCCGGTGGTGGTCCACTGCACCGGGCTGGGCGCCCGCGAGCTGGCCGGGGACGCCACGATGACCGCGGTGCGCGGTCAGTTGCTCGTCGTGGAGAATCCCGGCGTCCGGGACTGGCACGTGTCGTCGGAACCGGGGGCGTCGAACTCCACCTACCTGCTGCCGCAGCCGTACGGGTTGATCCTCGGCGGTACGGCGGAGGAGGGCGCCGAGGGGACGCTCCCGGACCCGGCGACGGCCGCGGCGATACGCGAGCGCTGCGCCCGCGTCCATCCCGCGGTGGCCGACGCCCCGGTCCTGGAACACCGCGTGGGCCTGCGCCCGTGCCGCGCCGCCGGGGTCCGCCTGGAACGCGAGGAGCTGCCCGGAGGCAGCGTGTGCGTGCAACAGTACGGCCACGGCGGGGCGGGAGTGACCGCGTCCTGGGGCTCCGCACGGGAGGCGGCCGACCTGGTGCGCGCGGCCCTCGGGGACCGACCCGGCTGACGCCCGCGCCGTCCCGGGAGGCTCCGTGCGGTCCGGACCGGGCCCCGCGGGGTGCTCCGCCGGAAACCAAGACGCCATGGACATGACGCGGGTAGCAGCGATAGACACCTCCACGTCTTCGCAATCCCCACCGAGTTGGAGGACTCGTGCGCAGAACCTTCCTCGCCGCGGCCGCGGCCGCGGCCACCCTGATGCTGGCGATCCCGGCGTCGGCGGCCGAGCCCACGCCCGGGGCGCCCGGGGTGGGCGACCCCTACTACCCCGACTACGGCAACGGCGGCTACGACGTCGCGCACTACGATCTGCGGCTGCGCTACCAGCCCCGGAACGACCACCTGAAGGGCACCGCCACCCTCCTGGTGAAGGCCACCCAGGACCTCTCCCGCTTCAACCTCGACTTCGCCCTGGACGTCCGCGAGGTCCGGGTGAACGGCCGCGTCGCGGACGTCGCCGCGACCGGCGCCCACGAACTGGAGGTGACGCCGGACCGGCCGCTGACGAACGGGCAGCGCGCCACCGTCGTCGTCCGCTACGCCGGCACGCCGTCGGAGGTGGAGGTGAACGGCTTCACCTCCTGGCACCGCACCCCGGACGGCGGCGTGGCGGCCAACGAGCCGGAGGCCGCCTGGTGGTGGTTCCCCAGCAACGACCACCCGACCGACAAGGCCACCTACGACGTCAGCGTCGCCGTCCCGGACGGCACCCAGGCGGTCAGCAACGGTGTGCTCGCCTCGCAGCGCTCCGAGGCCGGCTGGACCCGTTGGAACTGGCGGTCGGCCGAGCCCCAGGCCACCTACCTGGCGACGCTGGCGGTGGGAAAGTTCGACCTCACCACCGACACCACCGCCGGCGGACTGCCCGTGCTCAACGCCTACAGCCGCGAACTGGGCCCGCACGAGGGCGCGGCGCGCGCCAGCATCGAGCGCACCGGCGAGGTGACCGAGTGGCTGGAGGGGTACTTCGGCGCCTACCCGTTCCACGCGATCGGCGGCTACGTGCCCGACACCGACACCGGCTACGCCCTGGAGACGCAGACCCGGCCGTTCTACAGCCCGCGCAAGTTCCAGCACGGCTCGAACGTCTCGGTCGTGGTGCACGAGATGGCGCACCAGTGGTACGGCAACAGCGTGTCGCTGGAACGCTGGAGCGACATCTGGCTCAACGAGGGCTTCGCCAGCTACGCGGAGTGGATGTGGTCGGAACACGCCGGTGAGGGCACGGTCGCGGAACTGGCGGCCTACGCCTACGCCTCCGTCCCGGCCGACGACGACTTCTGGACGGTCGAGCCCGGCGACCCGGGCCCGGAGAACCAGTTCCACGGCGCGGTCTACAACCGCGGCGCGATGGCCCTCCAGGCGCTGCGCACCGAGATCGGGGACCGGGACTTCTTCGCCGCACTGAAGGGCTGGCAGCGCAAGCACGCCGGCGGTGACGCGTCGATCGACGAGTTCGTCGCCTACACCGAGCGGAAGTCCGGCGAACAGCTCGACGCGCTGTTCGACACCTGGCTGTTCCAGCCGTCGAAGCCGGCCGTCGGGCCGAACGGCGCGGCAGGCGGAGTCGACCGGAGCGCCGCCTCCGCGGGAGTGCCGGACCAGCCGGAGTCGTGGAAGAAGATCCAGGCCGCCCACGAGGGAGGCCACGGCCATCGCTGAGGGTGCTCCTCGGGGCGTCAGCCGGGGTAGGTGCCCGCGCGGTGCTGCGCGCGGGCACGCCGGGCCGCGGGGAAGTACCGCAGCCGTTCCGGCAGGACGACCGCGGTCACGCGCACGGCCCACCCGAACCGGCGCAGCCGCCGCTCCTGACGGCCCGTCCAGGGCAGTCCGGCGGCCTGCCGCGCCTCGGGCGGCAGCAGGCCGACGGTGACGAACGCCCGCAGCCGGAGGAACGGCGGTCGCAGCAGCGGCCACAACACCCGCAGTGGCGTCCGCAGCGCCGCCGGACCACCGGTCGGTGCGGGTACGGCGGCCGTGAGCGAGACCAGCTCGCGCAGCACGGGGGTGCTCTCGATCTCGTCGTCCAGCATCCGCCGGTAGTAGGGCCAGAACGCGGCGAGGGTCTGCGGCATGTCGCGGTCCCCGAGGCCCAGCACACGGCCCACTTGGAGCCATTCGGCGTACAGCCGGCGCTCCTCCTCCTCGGTGAACGGGCGGCCCAGGTAGCCGCGGGCGTGCCGCATCACCGGGAAGCCGGTGGCGTGCACCCAGGCGTACGTCGCGGGGTCGAGGGCCCGGTAGGCCCGTCCGTGCGCATCCGTACCGCGGACGCCGGCGTGCAGGGTGCGCAGCCGGCGCCCCTCCTCCCGCGCCCGATCGCCGCCGTAGACCCACAGCAGCACGCTGTCCAGGGACCGCCGGGCGCGGCCCCACGGGTCGGTGCGGAAGACGGAGTGATCGTCGACGCCCGCGCCGACGGCGGGGTGGGCGACCTGGAGGGCCATTGCAGGGGGCAGCGTGAGCACGGTGCGCACGTCGCCGGTCAGGTCCCAGAGGAGGCCGCCGGGCGGCGGCGGCCCGGGCTCCTGCGGCGGGTGCCGCACCGGCCGTGGGGCGGCGGTGTCCTTGTGCACGTTCCCATGATGCGCCTGCGCGACCGGTTCCCGCAGGCTTTTACAGTGATGGTGAGACAGCCATACTGTTACACCACGGACGGTCAGCGAGGAACGGAGAGGCGCCGGCGATGGACGACCACGAGGACGGCCGGGACCGTGCACGGGCCGCGCGGGACGCGCCGCCGGAGGCGGACGCGCTGACCGTCGACCAGCTGGCGGCGCGCGCCGGGGTCACCGTGCGCACCATCCGTTTCTACAGCACCCGGGGGCTGCTCCCGCCGCCCACCATCGGGCCCCGCAGGGTGGGCCGGTACGGCCCGGACCACCTGTCCCGGCTGGCGCTCATCGAGGAGCTGCAGGCGCAGGGCATGACCCTCGCCGCGATCGAGCGCTACCTCCAACGCCTGCCGGACGACATCTCCCCGCACGAGCTGGCCCTGCACCGGGCGATGGTCGCCTCCTGGATGCCCGACACCGTCGACGAGGCGACGCGCGGACAGCTGGAGAGCCGTGTCGGCAGGGCGCTGACGGACGACGACCTACGGCGGCTGGAAGCGCTGAGCGTGCTGGAGCCGACCGGCGACCCGGACCTGTTCCGGGTCGACCCGGGCATGATCCACCTGGGCGTCCGGCTGCTGGACGTGCCCATCTCGCAGCAGGCCATCCTCGCGGCGCGGGACGTGATGCTGGAGCACACCCGGTCCGCGGCGCGTGCGCTGAGCACGCTCTTCCGCGACGAGGTGTGGCAGCCCTACCGCGAGCGGGAGGACGACCCGGAGCAGGTCGCCCGGATGAAGTCGCTGTCCGCGCACATGCAGCCGATGGTGGTGCAGGCGCTGGTCACCGCCTTCCAGCGCTCGATGAACGAGGAGCTGCGCGAGGTGTTCCCCGCCGAGGCCGCACCGGAGGGCGCGCCGTCCCGTGCCCCGGCAGGGGACGACGGGGCACGGGACCGCTGAACCGGCGACCGGGGCCTACGGCGTGTCGGTGAAGGTCTCGCCCTGCTCCGCCTTCGCCGCGAGCAGCGGCGGTACGGCGAACCGCGCGCCGTAGCGGGCCTCCAGCTCGCGGGCGCGGGTCACGAAGCCGGGCAGACCGCCGGCGTAACCGTTGACGTACTGGAGAACGCCGCCGGTCCACGGCGGGAAGCCGATACCCATGACGGAGCCGATGTTCGCGTCGGCGACGGAGGTGAGCACGCCCTCCTCCACGCAGCGGACGGTGTCCAGCGCCTCCACGAACAGCATGCGCTCCTGGAGTTCGCCGAGGTCCGTCCGCTCCCCCGCCCGGGTGCCGGCGCCGAAGTGCTCGCGCAGTCCGGGCCAGAGGCCGAGGCGCTTTCCGTCCTCGTCGTAGTCGTAGAAGCCGGCGCCGCCGCTGCGGCCGGTACGGCCGAACTCGTCGACCATCCGGTCGATCACCGCGTCCGCCGGGTGGTCCGGCAGGGTCCTGCCCTCCGCCTCGAGCGCCTGCCGGGTCTCGTTGCGGATCCTGCGGGGCAGGGTGAGGGTCAGCTCGTCCATCAGCGAGAGGACCTTGGCGGGGTAGCCGGCCTGGGCGGCGGCCTGTTCAACGGTGGCGGGCTCGACGCCTTCCGCCAGCATGGCCACGCCCTCGGTGATGAAGTGGCCGATGACGCGGGAGGTGAAGAAGCCGCGCGAGTCGTTGACGACGATGGGGGTCTTCCGGATCTGCCGCACCAGGTCGAACGCGCGGGCGAGCGCGGTGTCGCCGGTGCGGGCGCCGTTGATGATCTCGACCAGAGGCATCTTGTCGACCGGCGAGAAGAAGTGCAGGCCGACGAAGTCCTCCTGCCGCTGCACGCCCTCGGCGAGAGCGGTGATGGGGAGGGTGGAGGTGTTGGAGCACAGCAGTGCGTCGGGGGCGACGACGTCCTCGATCTCCTGGAAAACCTTGTGCTTGAGCGCCGGGTCCTCGAACACCGCCTCGATGACGGCGTCGCAGCCGGCGAGGTCCTGCGGGTCGGCGGTCGGGGTGATACGGGCGAGGAGCGCCGCGCGCTTCTCCTCGGTGGTGCGGCCGCGGGACAGCGCCTTGTCCTCCAGCTTCACCGCGTAACCCTTGCCCTTCTCCGCGGCCTCCCGGGAGACGTCCTTGAGGACGACGTCGATGCCGGCGCGGGCGCAGGTGTAGGCAATGCCGGCGCCCATCATGCCCGCACCCAGCACACCGACCTTGCGCACGGTCCGTTCCTCGACGCCGTCGGGGCGGCTGCGGCCGGAGTTGATGGCCTGGAGGTCGAAGAAGAAGGCCTGGATCATGTTCTTCGCGATCTGGCCGGTGACCAGTTCGGTGAAGTACCGGCTCTCGATGACCTGCGCGGTCTCGAAGTCGACCTGCGCGCCCTCGACGGCGGCGGCGAGGATGTTCCGCTGTGCGGGGTAGGGGGCGCCGCTGGTCTGCTTCCTGAGGTTGGCGGGGAAGGCGGGCAGGTTGGCGGCGAACTTCGGGTTCGAAGGGGTGCCGCCGGGCATGCGGTAGCCGGGCGTGTCCCAGGGCTGGGCAGACTCCGGGTGCGCGTCGATGAAGGCGCGGGCGGCGGCCCGCATCTCCTCCTCGGTCTGCACCACCTCGTGCACCAGTCCGACCTTCCTCGCCTTCTCCGGCCGGTGCTGCTGCCCCTGCAGGAGGACGTTCAGCAGCGCGTCGGCGATGCCGAGCAGGCGGACGGTGCGGACCACGCCGCCACCTCCGGGCAGCAGGCCGAGGGTGGACTCCGGGCACCCGATCCTGGAGCCCCGCGCGTCGAGGGCGACCCGGTGGTGGCACGCGAGGGCGATCTCCAGACCGCCGCCGAGCGCGGCACCGTTGATCGCGGCGACGACGGGCTTGCCGAGGGTCTCGATGCGGCGCAGGTCGCGCTTGATGCCCATGCCGGCATCGAAGACCCGCTGCGCGTCCTCGGGGCGGGCCCGGATCAGGTCGCGCAGGTCGCCGCCGGCGAAGAAGGTCTTCTTGGCGGAGGTGACGACGATGCCGCGGACGGAGTCCTTCTCGGCCTCCAGACGGTCGGCGGTCGCGGCGAGCGAGGCCTTGAACGCCTCGTTCATGGTGTTGGCGGACTGGTCGGGGTCGTCGAGGACGAGGGTGACGATTCCGGTGTCGTCCTGCTCCCAGCGGATGGTGGAGGACGCGGCGGTTTCTGCCATGGCGGTGTGAGCTCCGTGAGGGTGGGCGAAGGGGGCGGTGCGGCGTTTCAGAGGCGTTCGACGACGGTGGCGCAGCCCATGCCGCCGCCCACGCAGAGCGTGGCGAGGCCGTACCTCTGGTCGCGCCGCTCCAGCTCGTCCACGAGCGTGCCGAGGATCATCGCGCCGGTGGCGCCGAGCGGGTGGCCCATCGCGATGGCGCCGCCGTTGACGTTGACCTTGTCCAGGGAAAGGCCCATGTCGCGGACGAAGCGGAGCACGACCGCGGCGAACGCCTCGTTGATCTCGACCAGGTCGATGTCGTCAATGCTCAGACCCGCCTTCGCAAGGGCCTTCTTCGACGCGGGTGCGGGTCCGGTCAGCATGATCGTCGGGTCCGCGCCGGAGACGGCGGCGGAGACGATGCGCGCCCTCGGCCGCATGCCGTACCGCGTGCCGACCTCGGCGTTGCCGATGGCGACCAGCGACGAACCGTCCACGATGCCGGAGGAGTTGCCCGCGTGATGGACGTGGTCGATCCTCTCGACCCAGTGGTACTTCTGAAGGGCGACGGCGTCGAAGCCGCCGAGGTCGCCGATGTCGGCGAAGGAGGGCTTGAGCCCGGCGAGGGTGTCGGCGGTGGTGCCGGGGCGGATGTGCTCGTCGCGGTCCAGCACGACCAGGCCGCTGCGGTCCTTCACCGGGATGACGGACTTCTCGAAGCGGCCCTCCTTCCACGCGTCCACCGCCCGCTCCTGGGAGAGCGCGGCGAACTCGTCCACGTCGCGGCGGCTGAAGCCCTCGATGGTGGCGATGAGGTCGGCGCCGATGCCCTGCGGGACGAAGCCCGTCTCGAAGCTGGTCATGGGGTCCATGGCCCAGGCGCCGCCGTCGGTGCCGAGCGGCACGCGGGACATGGACTCCACCCCGCCGGCCAGGACGAGGTCCTCCCAGCCGGAACGCACCTTGGCCGCCGCGAGGTTGACGGCTTCCAGGCCGGAGGCACAGAAGCGGTTCTCCTGCACCCCGGCCACGGTGTCGGGCAGCCCGGCGGCGATGGCGGCGATCTTCGCGATGTCGGAACCCTGGTCGCCGATGGGCCCGACCACGCCGAGCACCACGTCGTCGATGGCGGCCGGGTCCAGGCCGGGGTTGCGGCGGCGCATCTCGTGCATCAGCCCGACGACCAGGTCGATGGGCTTGGTGCCGTGCAGGGCGCCGTTCGCCTTGCCGCGCCCGCGCGGGGTGCGGATGGCGTCGTAGACGTACGCTTCGGTGCTCAAGGTCAGCAGCCTTTCGTGCGTGCTCGGAAAGGGGGTCCGGGATCCGGTCGGGGCGGGGCGGGTCGAGGCGGGGCGGGGCGGGGCGCCGGATCGTCAGGAGAGCAGGGAGCGGCCGATGATCTCCTTCATGATCTCGGTGGTGCCGCCGTAGATGGTCTGGACGCGCGCGTCGGTGTACGCCCGGGCGACGGGCTGCTCGTTCATGTAGCCGTAGCCGCCGTGGAGCTGGAGGCAGCGGTCGGTGACGCGCACCTGGAGTTCGGTGGCCCAGTACTTGGCCATGGAGGCGTGTGCCGCGTCCAGGGTGCCCGCGGCGTGGTCGGCGATGCACCGGTCGACGAACGCCCGGGTGACGGCGCACTCGGTGGCCATCTCGGCGATCTGGAACCGGACGTGCTGGAGCTTCGCCAGCGGACGGCCGAACGCCTGGCGCTCCTTCACGTAGGCCGTGGTGAGGTCCAGCACGTGCTCGGCGGCCGCCGCGGCGGAGACCGCGATGGTCAGCCGCTCCTGCGCCAGGTTGGTCATCAGGTGGACGAAGGCGCCGTGGAGCTCGCCCAGCAGGTTCTCCTTGGGCACGCGGACGTCGTCGAAGAACAGCTCCGCGGTGTCCTGGGACTTCTGGCCGACCTTGTCGAGGTTGCGGCCGCGGGCGAAGCCCGGCGCACCGCGTTCGACGACGAGCAGGCTCAGGCCCTTGGCGCCGCCCTCCGGAGTGGTCCTGGCGACCACGACGACGAGGTCGGCGAGGATACCGTTGGAGATGAAGGTCTTTGCGCCGTTGAGCAGCCAGTGGTCGCCGCGGTCCTCGGCGGTGGTGCGGATGCCCTGGAGGTCGGAACCGGCGCCGGGTTCGGTCATGGCGACGGCAGTGATCCTCTCACCGGTGCAGAACCCGGGAAGCCAGCGCTGCTTCTGCTCGTCGGTGGCCAGCGAGGTCAGGTAGGGGCCGATGACATCGTTGTGCAGGCCGATCGCGAGGCCGGGGGCTCCCGCGCGGGCGAACTCCTCGGCGAGCACGGCGGCGTAGCGGAAGTCGGGCTCCCCGCCGCCGCCGTACTCCTCGGGCACGGCGAGGCCGAGCAGCCCCTGCCGTCCTGCGGCGAGCCAGGCGTCGCGGGAGACGATGCCGTCCCGCTCCCACTGCGCGTAGTGCGGCTCGACCTCCTTGGCGAGGAAGGTGCGCACGGTCTGCCGGAACGCCTCGTGATCCGGGGTGAAGATCTGTCGCTGCATCAGGCGGTGGCTTCCTTCCACGGGGTGGCGTGTGCCGGCAGGTCCCAGTCGCGGGCCACTTCGGCGGCGTGCGCACCGGGCCGGGCGGGCGGGGTGCGCACGGCTCCGGGCGTGGCGGAGAACCGGGGTGCCGGGGCGGGCTGGACGCGGCCGTCGTGCTCGACGAAGGTGCCGCGGGCGGCGAGGTGCGGGTGCCGGGGGGCCTCGGTGAGGGAGAGGACGGGTGCCACGCAGGCGTCCGAACCGGCGAAGTCTTCGCTCCACTCGTCGCGGGTGCGGGTGCGGAAACGGGCGGCGATCCGCTCACGCAGCTCCGCCCACCGGGTGGGGTCCTCGCGCGGCGGCAGCTCGTCGGGGCTGAGACCCAGGCGGTCCAGGAACTCGGCGTAGAAGGCGGGCTCCAGGGCTCCGACGGCCATGTGCCCGCCATCCGCTGTGGCATAGGTGCCGTAGAACGGTGCACCGCCGTCGAGCAGGTTGGCGCCGCGGGCGTCCTGCCAGCTGCCGGCGCCCATCATGCCGTGGATCATGGTCGTGAGGTGGCTGGTGCCGTCGACGATGGCGGCGTCGACGACCTGGCCGGCGCCGCCGGGGGTACGGGCGTGCTGGAGGGCGGCGAGCAGGCCGATCACCAGGTAGAGCGAGCCGCCGGCGTAGTCGCCGAGCAGATTGGCCGGGGCGTACGGCGGTCCGCCGGCCGGTCCGGCGAGGCCGAGGGCGCCGGTGACGGCGATGTAGCCGAGGTCGTGTCCGGCGCGCGGGGCGAGCGGCCCGTCCTGTCCCCAGCCGGTCATCCGGCCGTAGACCAGGCGAGGATTGCGGGCGAGGCACTCGTCGGGACCGACGCCGAGGCGCTCGGCCACGCCGGGCCGGTTGCCCTCGACGAGCAGGTCGGCGCGTTCGGCCAGGTCCAGCACGGCGGCGACGCCTGCCTGGGTCTTGAGGTCGAGGACGACGGACCGCTTGTTGCGGTTGGTCAGGTCGGCGGCCGGGTCGATGCCGAGGAGGGGCCCGCCCGGCCGGTCGACGCGGACCACGTCGGCCCCGAGGTCGGCGAGCAGCATGGCGGCGAACGGGCCGGGGCCGATTCCGGCCAGTTCCACCACCCGGACACCCGCCAGCGGACCGCCTTCGCGGGTGTCCCGGGCCGTGCCGTGCTCCGCAGTCATCGAACCCCCAGTCGGTTCCGGGCGGCGGCATGCCCGTCGACCATCTGTATGACACCAATGATGTAACACCGATGATGCTAAGCAGTCGCTTGCCCTCGCACAAGCCCCGCCGGACACAGGAGGGCGGGCCGCCCCGAGGGACGGCCCGCCGTGTGGTGCGGAGGTGCTGGTGTACTGCCCGTCAGATGATGCTGACGCCGTAGGCGCTGAGCGCCTCGGTGACCGGCTGGTAGAAGGTGGTGCCGCCGGAGGAGCAGTTGCCGCTGCCGCCGGAGGTCAGACCCAGGGCGGTGCTGCCGGAGAACAGGGCGCCGCCGCTGTCGCCGGGCTCGGCGCAGACGTTGGTCTGGATCATGCCGTACACGATGCCGTCGGCACCGTAGTTGACGGTCGCGTTGAGGCCGGTGACGGAGCCGCCGTGCAGGCCGGTGGTGGAGCCGCTGCGCTGGACGGACTGACCGACCGAGGCGTTTCCGGCCCCGGTGATCTCCTGGTAGCTGCCGTTGTACAGGTAGACGCGGCCGTCCGCGGCACCCGGGTTGGAGTGCTGGATGATGCCGTAGTCGTTGCCCGGGAAGCTGGTGCCGGCGCGGGTGCCGATGGACCACGAGCTGCCGATGTTGGTGCAGTGACCCGCGGTGAGCGCGTACTTGGTGCCGCTGCCGTTCTGCACGTTGAAGCCGAGCGAGCAGCGGGCGCCGCCGGTGGTGATGGCCTCGCCGCCGGCGATCAGCTTGGTGAACTCGCCCTTGGTGCGGTTGATCTCGAGGGCGGAGTCGGTCTTGACGGTCTGCTTGATCTTGGCGATCTCCGCCTTGCTCACGGTGCTGTCGACGGTGACGACGACCTTGCCGGACTTCGCGTCGGTGTACCAGGCGGTACCCGCGATGTCCGACTTCAGCACGGCGCTGTCAACCGCCTTGAGCTGAGCCGCCGTGGCCTTGGGGCCGTCGTTCTCGACCGCTGCGGCGGTGGGGGTGACGAGCGCGCCGACCGCCAGGAGTCCGGTGGCCACTGCCATGGTGCGCGCACGTCCTGCGAATCTGATCCTCACGGAAATCCTCCGGTGCTGTGGGGGAACGGCCGGTGGGGACGGCCGCTGCCCAGCGCTACATTGACATGTCTGCGCCAGGCATTCGCCAGCATCACGGAATGGCAAAGCGGCGGCAAGGTGTGTTTCCGGTCACGTCCGCGACCGGCCTCCCACCAGGGCACGGAGTGCCATGTCGGGCCGCATGAGCCGGCTCGGCGGATCGAGCAGATTGGACACACGGGTGAAGGTCCGGGCCACTGAGGCATCGTGCTCGGCCGCCGCCTGCAGGCGGGCCACATAGCGGTTGACCAGTCCGTTCACGGCGGTCCGCCGCCCCTCAACGCCCGGGAAGGCGAGGTCCGCCCCGGCGGCCATCTGCCACGGGGCGTCCACAACCGGCCGAATGTCCGAGAAGAAGCGTTTCGAATCCGGCACCGCCCCTCCGGCCAGCTGCCGTCGCAACACCCGCGCCTGGAGGGCGGCGACGCTCATGCCCTGCCCGTAGAGCGGGTTGAAGCTGCACACGGCGTCGCCGACCACCAGCAGCCCGGCCGGGAACCGGCGCAGCCGCTCGTACCGGCGGCGCACGCTGTACGGGAAGCGGTGCAGCACGGGGTCGTCGAGCGGCTCCGCGGCCTCCACCACCTCATGCACGTCCGGCCGGGACAGCGACTTGGCGAAGTTGCGGTAGCCCTGGTCGTCGGTGGGCGGGTGGTCGCCCAGCAGCCCGAAGAGCGTGACGACGAACCGCTCGCCTTCGACGACCTGCACGAACGCGCCACGCAGGCTGTCCTGTGTGGGCCCGAGGATCACCGCCACGTCGCCGTCGAGCATGCCCGGCTCCCGGCGGTAGTGCCGGGTGACATACGCCAGGTCGACGCCCACCCGCTCCTCGACGGGCTCGTCGTAGCCCAGTTCGGCGATCCGGTGCGGCGTGCGCGAGCCGCGGCCGGTCGCGTCCACGACCAGGTCGGCGGCGAGGCTCTCCTCCACGGCGCTCTCGGCGAGCGGCCGCACCCGTACGCCGGTCACCCGGGTGCGGTCGCCCGAGGCCTCCAGGCCCACCACCTCGGTGCGTTCGCGCAGCCGGACGCCGGGGTGGGCGGCGAGACGACGGCGCACGTAGCTCTCCAGGAACGGGCGGCTCGCGGCGAGGCCCGTCAGCCCGATCGGGGTCTGTTTGAGGCGGCGGCCCATGGTGAAGAACCGCAGGTCGCCGAGGACGTCGCCGGTCGGCACACCGGCCGCCACGAGTGCGTCGGTGGAGCCGGGCAGCAACTCCTCGATGGCCTCCCGGCCCGCGGCGAGCAGGCCGTGCGCATGGCGTCCCTGCGGTACGCCGCGCCGCGGCTGGGAACTCGTCTCGGTACGGAGTGCGTCCCTGTCGCACACGATCACTTCGCCGTACGCCTCGGTGAGCGCCTGCGCAGCCAGCAGCCCCGCGATGCTCCCGCCCAGTACGACGGCGACCCCGCCTGCGCTGCTCTGCCCGTCCGTCACGTGCGCCTCCCTGTTCGCGCTGTGGAGGCGCACAGATTAGGCCGCGCGGCCGGTTTCGGTCCCCCGCCTCACCTGGAGTCGAGAAGTGCCACCAGTTTCTTGGGCGCGATGAGGCGGTAGCTCTCCTCGGTCCACTCGCACAGCAGCTCCGCGGCGGGCGCACCCTTCTCCTCCAGCGGCACGGACACCCATCCCGACCGGCCCAGGCCGTAACCGGCGGGCGCCGCTCCGGGGAAGGACAGCGCGTGCTCGTGGAGGTCCGGATCCCGGAGCTTGAGGGTGACGCCGAGGGGGTAGCCGCCGCCGTCGCTGCCGAGGAAGACGAAGATCTTCTTGTTGACCTTGACGACCGCGTCGTCCTCCCACGGGAACTCCTCGGCCGCACCGGGCAGGCCGAGCGCGAAGTCCCGCACCGCGTCGCGTGCGCGCACCGCCGCCTTCGGCGGGGGTCCGGGCGTCTCCTTCTTGGGGCTCACGCCCTCACGGTACGCGCCCCCGCCGACATGCGCCCCCGGCTTGGGCTTCCTTCCCCTCGGTCCGACCTCGGTCCGTGACGGCCGCGGCGGCCACGGCGTCCCGGTCGTCGTCGTAGGCGACGTCGACGCCGGTGACGAGCGCCCCGGGGGCGCCGGGGGCCGGCGTCCGGTCCGCGCGCTCGATCCGCGCCCGCAGCGCGTCCTGCACGGCGAGCGCCTCCGCCTCGGTGCGCGGCCAGGGAGCGCCGGGCGGCGCCCCGCGGCCGGTGATCACGTCCATGACCGCGCACCCCAGTGCTGTGGCCGCGGTCAGCCGCCGACGCGGTCCAGCCGGGCGACACCGATGTGCGCGTCGGCCATGCCGTAGAACACGTACCGGACGCCGTCGACCTCCTCGATCGCCGTGGGGAAGACCACGTTGGGCACGGTGCCGGACTTCTCCTCCTCGGTCTCCGGGGCGAGCATCGGCGCGTCGCTGCGGGCCAGGACCCGGCTGACGTCCTCGGGGTCGAGGATCATCGCGCCGGCGGAGTAGGTGAGCCGCTGCTGGTCCTGCGGGTCGTGGCTGTCGGCCATCGCCCCGGCGACGCCGTGGTGGAGGAGCAGCCAGCCCACCTCGACCCGGATCGGTGCCGGGCCGGCGCCGATCTTCAGCTCCTCCCAGGGGTGTTCGGACAGCGCCACCAGCCGGTGGTCGCGCAGCCGCACCAGCGCGGTGACGTCGCGCTCCACTTCGGCGGCGGGCACGTACGACACCCAGATGCCGGGGCGGTCGTCCGTGACCCCGGCCGGGAGGTGGACACCCTCGCCGTCGCGGAACCAGCCGAGGTCCCACATCGGACGGTGCAGCATGGCGTAGGCGGGTTCGCCGTCGGGGCCGGGCACCGGCTCGGGGAAGAGAACGGCGTCCTTGTTCGGGAAGAGGTTCAGGTCGGTGTCCAGGCCGGCCTGGTAGGCGAAGTGCATGGGCCCCAGGCGCCGCCAGTCGCGCAGGTCCTCGGACACGGCGAGGGCCAGCCGCGGGCCGAGCGGCCCGTAGGCGACGTACGTCATCACGTGCAGGCCGAGGCGCGGCACCCAGGTGATGCGCGGGTCCTCGGTGCCCGCGTTGTTCAGCCCGCGCTCCCAGCCCTCGTCGGGGGCGAGGACGACGCCGCGCCGCTCGACGCCCGAGGGCACGCCGTCCGTGAGAGTCACCTCCGCGAGGCCCACACGGGAGACGTTGCCCTCGGCCACGATGCGGGGCAGCAGGTGGAGCCGGCCGTCGGGGGTGCGGCCGCTGGCCGGGTTGAGGACGCCTTCGGCCTCGTTCGGGTCCGCGGGGTCGGGCGCCATGACGATGCCGAGGCGGGTGAGGGTGTAGGGGATGTCGGTGCGAGTGGGGATGTCGGTGCTCAAGAGGTCAACCCTTCACGCCTGAGCCGATGTCGGTGGACAGGAAGCGGCGCTGGAACGCGAGGAACAGCGCCACAGCCGGGCCGGCGAGGACGCACGCCCCGGCGAGGATCGCGCCGTACGGGTTGGCTGCCCGCCCGGCGACGTTGGAGATGTAGTTGGCGAGGGCGACCGCGAGCGGCTGCATGTCCGGGTCCTTGGTGACCAGGAACGGCCACAGGAACTCGTTCCACGGACCGATGAAGGTGAGCAGCACGGTCGTCAGCAGCGCGGGCCTGCAGAGCGGGACGGCGATCCGCAGCATGATCTTCAGCTCGCTCGCACCGTCGATCCGGGCGGCCTCGAACAGCTCGCGCGGGAGCTGGAGAAAGAACTGCCGGAAGACGAACACCGCGGTGGAGTTGATCGCGAACGGCAGGATCACCCCGAGGTGGGTGTCGGCAAGGCCGTAGCCGCGCACGATCAGGACGTACAGCGGGATCATCAGCAGGTGGAACGGCACGAGCTGCACCAGCAGTACCGTGCCGAAGACCGCCCCGCGCCCACGGAAGTGCAGTTGGGCCAGGGCGTATCCCGCCATCAGACCGAACACGACGGTGCACAGCAGCACTCCCCCGGTGAAGACGCCGGAGTTGGCCAGCGCCCGCAGCAGCGGCACCCGTTCGTTGATGGCCGCGTAGTTGGCGAAGGTCAGGGCCGACGGGTCGGGCAGGATCGCCGACGGGTCGGAGCTGGGCTCGGGCTGCAGCGAGCCGATCACCATATAGGCGAAGGGGAAGAGGAAGACGACTGCGCCGGCGGTCAGCAGCAGCAGGCGTACGGTCCGGCTCCTGCCGCGACGCTGGACGGGCCCGGTGGTGGCGGCGGTGGTGGTGGCGTGCATGCCGTGTCAGCCCCTCTCCAGCAGCTTGCGGTTGACCAGCGACACCAGCAGCACGAAGAGCACGAGCAGCACGCCGATCGCGGCCGCCACGTCCGGCTCCCCCTGCTCGATGCCGCGCTGGTACATCAGCAGCACCGGCGAGGCGGAGGCGCCGTCCGGGCCGCCGCCCCCGGTGAGCAGGTAGGGCTCGGTGAACAGGTTGGCGCCGGTGATGGTCGCGACGATGACGACCAGCGTGGTGGCGGGCCGTACGCCGGGGACGGTCACCGCCCAGAACGTGCGCAGCCGCGAGGCGCCGTCGATGCCCGCGGACTCGTACAGCTCCTTCGGGACGTTCTGCAGCGCGGCGAGGTAGAGCATGATGAAGAACCCGAGCTGCTTCCAGGCGACGAACACGGCGATCAGCGGCATGGCCAGGGTGCTGTTGACCAGCCAGGACGGCTCGGGGGCGAGCGGGCCGAGCACCTTGTTGACCAGCCCGCCGGTGCTGAACAGCCAGAGCCACACGCCCACCACCGCGACCGAGGCCGTGATGTAGGGGACGTAGTAGGCGGCGCGGAAGAAGCCGCGCAGCGGCAGCTTGGCGTTCAGGGCTGCGGCCAGCACGAGGGAGAGACCGGCCGTCAGCGGGACGTTGATGAGCAGGAAGACGATCACGTTGCCGAACGCCTGCCGGACGCCGGGGTCCGTCAGCACCGTCGCGTAGTTGTCCAGACCCACGAAGGGGTGTTCGACGACCGCGGTGGGCGCGGCGAAGAAGTAGTCGTGGAAGGACATCCACACCGCGAAGCCGAAGGGATAGGCGAACACCACGGCCACGAAGGCGAGGTAGGGGCCGACGAACCCCAGCCCGAGGAGGTTGCGGCCCAGGGCGCCCCCCGTGGACCGCCGCGCCACCCCGGGCCGGGCTCCGCCGCGCGTCACTGCCGGGCCGCCAGCTTCTCGGCCTCGTCCGCAGCCTTCCGCAGCGCGTCGGACGGGTCCTCCTTGCCGAAGATCACCGAGCGCGAGTAGGCGTCGCGGAAGGTCTGCCAGATCGTGATCGAGTTGGGCACGCCGGGCACCTCGACGGTGCGGGACGCGGCCTCGGCATACGGGGTGTACTGCGGCTTCTTCTCGAAGAAGTCCGCGTACGCGGTGGTGAGGTCCTCGCGCACGGGCATCTGCCCGGTCAGCTCCAGCAGCTTGCCGTCCTGCTGCTCACCGGTGGCGAATTTCAGCACGTCCCAGGCGGTGGCCCGGTTCTGGCAGGAGGTGTACATGCCGACGGACTTGGCGTCGCTGAAGGTGCGGGTCTGCTCGGCCGGAACGCCCTTCGAGGTGGGGACGGGCACCGTGCCGAAGTCGACCTTGCCGTCGTACACCTTGAGCGCCCACGGGCCGGCGATGGTCATCGCGGCCTCGCCATCGGCGAAGGCGTCGCCGTTGTACTTCTCCTTCTGCGAGTACCCCTCGGCGTACATGGTGTGCCAGAAGTCGGCGACGCGCCGCCCCTCGGGGCCGTCGAAGGCGGCCTCGCCGTCCTCCAGGAGCTGCCTGCCGCCGCTCTCCGCGGCGAACAGCGGGTAGAAGTCGAACCAGGGCTGGAAGAACTCGGAACTGGGAGCGGGCCAGATGGCGGCCTTGACGCCACCGTCCTCCACCAGCTTCTTCGAGGCGGCGTGGAAGTCGTCGTAGGTGGCGAGGCGCGGGTTTGAGGGGTCCAGCCCGGCCTTCTCGAAGACCTTCTTGTTGTAGGAGATCATCACCGGGTTGGACTTCCACGGCAGCTGGTGGTAGCTGCCGTCCTCGGAGGTGTACTGGCCGGCGAGCGCCCCGGAACGCTTCTCGATGTGCTCGGCGGCGCCGGGGAAGTCGTTCAGCGGCACCAGCCCGCCCTGCTTGTGGAACTTCGGCACGGCGGCCGGGGCGGTGTTGAAGACCAGGCAGGGCGCGTTGCCGGCGGTGATGGCGGCGCCGATGACCTCCTCGGAGGACTTGCCGGCGGGGATCTCCTGGGCGGTGACCTTCTGGTCCGGATGGTCGGCGTTCCACGCCGTCACCATCTGCTCGGCCCAGGCGATCTCCTCCGGGTTGTTGGCGTACCAGATCTTGATCGGCCCCCGGGACTTCGCGGCCTCGTCGCTGCTCTGTCCGGAACCGGTGCCGCAGGCCGCCAGTGGCAGGACCAGCAGTGCGGCGGCGAGGGGAAGGGCGCGGGCGCGTTTCATGCGGGACTCCCTGGTTCGGGTGCGGTGGGCGCGGGGGGTGGGGAGAGCGGGCGCGGGGAGGCGGGCGGGCCGGGGGTGCGCGGCGGCGGTGCCGTGGAGCGCCGCGGGACGAGCTCGGCGGGCGGCAGCGCGACGTGTTCCGTGGTGCCGCCGTCCGGCTGCTCCACGTGGCGCAGGAGCAGGCGGGCGGCGGCCCGGCCCATGCCGAGCGCGTCCACCCGCACGGTCGTCAGCGGCGGATGGACGTGGCCGGCGAGTTCGGTGTCGTCGAAGCCGGTGACGGAGAGGTCGTCGGGGATGCGCAGGCCCCGCTCGTGGGCGACCGTGATGCCGGCGATGGCCATCAGGTCGTTGGCGTAGACGATGGCGGTGGGTGCCTCGGGGGATGCGAGGAGCCCGCGGGTGGCGGTGGCGCCGCCGGCCGCGGTGAAGTCGCCGACGACCTCCGCGCCGGGCGGCAGGCCGAGGCCCGTCATCGCCTCCCGGAAGGCGGTGCGACGGCCGCTGCCGTGCACGAACTCCTGCGGTCCGGCGACGTGCGCGATCCGCCGGTGGCCGAGCCCGGCGAGGTGCTCGACGACAGCCCCGACGCCGCTGCGCTCGTCCAGCGTGACGGCCGGGAACGGCGAGTCGGCGTCGGGGAGCTGCAGCGTGACAGCGGGAAGCCGCAGATCGGTCAGGAGCTTCAGCCGCGGGTCGGTCCCGACGCGCAGGTCGGTGAGGAACACGCCGTCGACGCGGCCGTCGGCGGCAAGCCGCCGGTAGCCCTCGGCCTCCTCCTCCCACCCGCCGGTGACCACGCGCAGCAGCAGGGCGTGCCCAGCCTCGGCCAGTTCGGTCTCGACGCCGGCGATGAAGGCGGGGAAGAACGGGTCGGCGCCGAGCAGTTCGGGCGGGCGGGCCATCACCAGGCCGAGCGCGAAGGCGCGGGAATGGGAAAGCGCCCGGGCCCGGTGGCTGGGGCGGAAGCCCAGCTCCTCGGCGGCGGCGAGGATGCGGGCCTTGGTGGCCGGGGCGACGCCGGGCCGGTCGTTGAGCGCGAAGGACACCGTGCCCTTGGAGACGCCCGCGGCGCGGGCTACGTCGGCGATCGTCGGGCTTCTGCGCACGGGCTCTCCAGGGCGGCCGAGGTCGGTGTGGGCGGTCTGCGCAGCGCCGGAGGGCCGTGGCGGGCCTCGGGCGGCGGTCACGCTGCGTGGTGCTCGTGGATTACCAAACCGGTTTGAACGATTCCCTGTCAAGACGTTCCGCGCCTTGTTTTCAAACCGGTTTGAAGATAGGACCTACCCCGACACGATCTGCCCCGAGGACTGCGGAGGCCGGGCATGAGGGTACGTTCAGCAAGAGCCGCGCGAGGGCGCGGCGTGACGGTGTCGCTGCTGGTGGCGCTGGGCCTGGTGACCGGCGTCGCGGTCGCCCCGGCGGCCATTCCCGAACCGCGCCCGGCCGGCTCGGCGGCCGGGAAGCACGACCGTCTCACCAACCTGGCGCACCTGGACTTCCTGCGGGACTCGGTCACTCCGCCCGTCCAGGACGGTCACTCCACGTACGGGCCCGCCGAGGAGCCGATCGGCGTGCTGTGGACCTACGCGGAACCGGACCCGGACCATCCGGACGGCCCGTACCGCAGGATCGGCGGCGGTACGCACGACGAGAAGGCCGGCACCTGGTCGCAGGGCGCCTTCAACGCGGACGACGTCTCCCGCGCGGCCGTCGTCCACCTGCGGCACTACCGGGCCCACGGCGACGAGCACAGCCGCCGCGCCGCCCGCGACCTGCTGCGCGGCCTGGCCTACCTCCAGACCACCACCGGCCCGGACGCCGGGAACGTGGTGCTCTGGATGCAGCCGGACGGCACCCTCAACCGCAGCGCCGAGCCGAAGGAGGAGCCCGACCCCTCCGACTCGGCACCCTCGTACTGGCTGGCCCGCACGGTGTGGGCGCTCGGCGAGGGCTACGCGGCGCTGAAGGACTCCGACCCGGACTTCGCCCGCTTCCTGCGTGAACGGCTGCTGCTGGCCGTGGACGCGCTGGACCGCCAGGTGCTCGCCCCGCACTACGGCACGTACCTGCGGGCCGACGGACGGCGGGTGCCGGCCTGGCTCATTGCGGACGGCGCGGACGCCACGGGCGAGGCACTGCTGGGCCTGTCGGCGTACGTCAAGGCCGCGGAGGACGGAAGTGGCGGCGAGGGCGGGGAGGTCCGCGCGGTACGGCGCGCGCTGCTGCGGTTCGCCCGCGGGGTCGCCGAGCAGTCCGCCGGCGGCACCCGCACGTGGCCGTTCGGCGCGGTCCTGCCGTGGGCGAAGTCCCGCACGATGTGGCACGGCTGGGGCGGCCTCGCCCCCGCCGGGCTGGCCCGCGCCGCCGACGTGCTGGACGACCGCACGCTGCTGCGGCCCGCCGTCCGGGACGCCGCCTCCTTCACCCCGCACCTGCTGGTCGCCGGCGGGCCGGACAACGGGTGGCTCCCCACCCCGGGCGACCGTTCGCAGATCGCCTACGGCGCCGACTCACGGGTGCAGACGTTGCTGGCCGTCGCCGAGGAAACCGGACGCCCCGGCCTGCGCGACGTCGCGGCCGCGGCGGCGTCCTGGTACTTCGGGGCCAACCCGGCCGGCGCCCGGATGTACGACCCGGCGACCGGCCGCACCTACGACGGGGTGAACGCCGACGGCACGGTGAACCGCAACTCCGGTGCCGAGTCGACCATCCACGGACTGCTGACGATGCTCGCCCTGGACGACGCCCCGGGCGTGCGCGACGGCGCCCGGATCGCCCGGGTGACGGCGCGGGAGACGGGACGGACGGTCGAGGCCGAGGACGCCCGTCCCGGCGACGGCGCCCGGGTCGTGACGCCCGAGTCCGCCTGGACCGGCGAGAGCCAGTGGAGCGGCGGCGCCTACGTGGCCCTGGCCGACGGCGGGCGACTGCGCGTCGGCGCGGGCGAAGCCGGCGGGCAGGACCGGCTCGTGCTCCCCGTCGCTCACCGGTCGGAGAACCGCACGGGTGTCAACACGCGCTGGCGCGACGGCGACGGGCGGACGCTGGGCACGGTGCGGCACGACGGCGCCGGAGCGCAGGGCGTCACCGCCGCACCGGGAGCCCTGGAGATGGTCACCCTGCCCCGCGTACTGGCCGACGGCGAGGCGGAGTTGACGGTCACAGCGCGCAGCATGGGCGGCGCGCAGGCACGGATCGACGCGGTCGTGCTGCAACCGCTGGTCGAGCACGTGGTGACGGCGAGCGAGAACGGCCGGCACGGCCGCGCCCTGCTGCGCAGCTTCGCCGCCGACCGCCGCACGGTGACCCTCGCCGTGCCCGGCGACGGCCCGGCGACCGTGCGCGTCCACGACGCGTCCGGCCGTCTCGTGGACCGGTCGCACACCCGGCCCGGTACGGACGTGAGGGTGACCGTGGCTCCCGGCGGTTTCACGGTCGTGACGCGCTGAGCAGCACGGGTTCGCGGTCCAGGGCGAGGCCGAAGTGGTCGCGGTAGGCGGCCAGCACCTCGTCCTGGTCCGCGAGTTCGCGTTCCTCCCGGCGGCCGTCGGGCGCGCTGAGGACCAGGTTCCGGCCGCTGAGGGTGGCCCGTCCGCCCTCCTCTGTGAGCCGGGAGCAGACCAGGGAGCGGGTGAAGTGCGACCGCGGCGAGGTCCGGTTGTACCAGCAGCCGACCTCGAAGTCCCGGAGCTCGCGGGCCCGTTGCTCCAGCCGGTACTGCGGGCTGCCGTCCTGGAGCACGTCCAGGTCGCCTTCGGCGGCCGGGACCAGCCGGAACGTCCCGCCGGGGTCGTGCTGGTCACCGGTCCCGGCCAGGTCGAGCGGGTGGTGGCTGTGCTTGCCGAACCCGACGTCGGCCAGCCACGCCGATCCGTCGGCGGCCTCGACGCGCAGCGCCAGGTGGTCGTACGGGATGCCGGGGCGCCCGTCGGAGAACACCCGCGCGGCGAGCCGGGTCACCCGGTAGCCGAGGGCGTCCAGCAGCGCGGCGAAGGCCCCGTTGAGCTCGTAGCAGAAGCCGCCCCGCCGACCACCGACGATCTTGTCCACCAGCGCCTCGTCGGCGAGGACGATGTCCTCACCCAGGTGGATCGACAGGTTCTCGAAGGGGACGGAGGTCAGGTGACGGCGGTGCAGGTCCCGCAGTGCTTCCGCCGTCGCGCCCTCCGGGCGCTCGGCTCCGATCCGCTGCAGGTACGCCGCCACCGCCGCATTGTCCATCCATCCAGTATCCCCGCTCAACGCGGACGCCGGACGCCGGACCCGGACCCGGGGCAGTCCCGGCGTTCCGGCGTCCGGCGGGAGCGCGCCGCGGTGAGCGTGCTACCAGCCCAGCCGGGCGACGCGGCCGTCCTCGCCGGACGCCCAGCAGGCGAGGTCGGCGGTGCAGTCGACCGTGTCGAACGAGCCGTCGTCGACGGTGTGCCAGGTGCGGCCGCCGGTCAGGGTGAGGTCGGTGCCGGTGGGACCGACGGCCAGCGCGAGGTGACGGGAGTACGGCAGCCACGCGGCGCCGGAACGGTACTCGGGCACCGGACGGTCGCTGACCCGCCAGGTGGCGCCGCCGTCGACGCTGACGGCGGAGGCGTTCGGCGACTGCTCGCCCGGCTCGTAGTCGCCGCCCACCGCGATGCCGTGCCGCCGGTCGCGGAAGGCGAGGGCGAAGACGCCCCGGGCCGGTTCGCCGGCCGGGATCGCGGCGTCGGAGACGGTCCAGGTGCGGCCGCGGTCGGCGGAGTGGTAGATCCGGGCCTTCTCCGCGCCTCCGCCGGCCATCCACACGTCGCGGGTGCCGTGACCGACCAGGCACTGGCCGCTGGCGGCGAAGTTGTACTCGTCGGTCTGCGCTGGCGGCATGCCGTCGTCGGGGAGCACCTCCCAGCTCCGGCCGCCGTCGTGGGTGGACAGGATGCGGAAACGGCCGTCGACGGGATCACTCACGGCCAGTCCGTGTCGCCGGTCGAAGAAGGTCATGCAGTTGTAGAACGCCGTTGGCGTGTCGTTGCGGAAGGTCTCCGTCCATGTGGCGCCGCCGTCGTCGGTGCGGAAGACCCGGGAGTCCTCTCCCGCCCCGATCGCCAGCACCACGGCGCTGCGCGCGCCGAAGGCCTCCACGTCGCGGAACTCCAGTTCCTGCCCGGGCGGAGAGACGTCCTGCCAGCCGCGGCCGCCGTCCGTGGTGCGCAGCACCGTGCCGCCGCTGCCCGCCACCCAGGCGGTACGGCGGTCGACCGCGTCCAGGCCGCGGAAGCGGGAATCGGTACCGGTGTCCTTCAACGACCAGACGGAGCCCGAATCCGCGCCGCCCAACAGCCTCGCGACGTCGCCGCGCGCCTCGCGTGCGCCCCGCTCGCCCGCGGTGGCCGCGCCCGTGCCGAGCAGCGCGACCGTCACCGCCCCGCACACCGCGGCCGACACCGTACGCCTCAGCTTGCCCATGCCTGTCATGGGCACGGAACCTAGCCCACGCGGTGGCACCGCGCCAGCGTCCCGTCCGGACGGTTCCCGGGCGGGGAGGGACCTCACCTCAGGCGCCGGCCAGGGCCCGCTCGGCGAGGATGATGGTGACGAATCCGGACGCCAGAACGGCCGTGGCGACGCGGGTGCGGCCGCGGCGGCTGAGCACGATCGCGGTGCCGGAGAGTATGAGGGCGACGCCGTAGCCGCCGACGGTCAGCAGGGACGGGGCGCTGCCGAGGCGCAGCACCAGCGCCACGGCGACGACGCACATCACCACACCCGACACCACCGCGCGCACCCTGCGCGCCTGACGCGGCGTCATTCCCGTGCGCGGTTCCGGGGCTTCGGCCTCGTCCTCGTCGCCTTCCGCAACGCCCCCGTCGAGCTCGCGGTCCCCGTCGGACGCGTCGCCCGGCCCGTCCTGGGATGCGGTGCCGGGGGGCGCCGGCGGGCTCTTCGTGGTCAGCGAGACGGGCGGCGCGGCGCCGGCACCCGCGGGCTCCCCGCCAGTACGGTCCTCACCCCGGCGCTCCTCCGAGCCGTCCACCTGGTCGTCCCCGTGCGCGGCCATCGCCGAACCTCACCTTCCCCTTCCCCCGGCCCCCTGCGGTGGCCCGGGAAGGGGAGGTTACCCGCACGGATGATCGCCCGCCCGGCCGCCCCGGCGAGTGCGGCACGGGAGTGGTGCGCGCCGGCCGGTATCGCCGGCAGCACCGCGACCTCGGCGGCCAGTCCCCGCGCGGCGATCACCCGGCGGAGGGAGGCGAGCAGGGTGTCGTCGCCGACGAACGCGGCGACGGCCGCGGCGTCGTCCGGGCGCCCGCCGCCCCGCGGCGAACGACTCCCGCCGCCGGGCGGGCGCCCGAGGTAGCGGACGGCGACGGGCTGCACCGGGACCCCGGCGTCCAGGGCCGCCTGAAAGACGGCGTTCCGGTACCGGCCTCCCCGGCCGCGGCCGCACCACGTGCCGCCCTCGGGAAAGGCCACCACGGTGGACCCCGCGCGCAGGAGCCGCGCCAGTGCGGCGATCGTGCCGGGCAGCGCCCGCAGACGTGCCCGGTCAACGAACACCGTGCCGCCCCAGGCGGCCAGCCGGCCGAGCACCGGGTAGCCCGCGATCTCCGCCTTGGCCAGCATCCGCCCGGGCCGTACGGCCGCGAGCAGCACGACGTCCAGCCATGAGATGTGGTTCGCGACCACCAGCACCGGCCCGGCTGGGGGCGGGACGGCGGACGGCCGCAGGTGGACGCCGAGGGCGCGCAGCAGGGTCCGGGCCCAGAGGCGGGCGACGGCCGGTGCCACGGGCCGCCCGCGGACCGCGGGGGCGCAGACGAGACCGGCGGCGAGGACGGCGGCCAGCGCGCCCCACCGGGCCAGGCGCCGGGCCGTGCCGACGACGGGCGCGGCGGCGGGCAGGCAGCGGGCGGTGGTGCACGCCGGCACGGGCAGCCAAGGGTGCGGCCCGGCGCGGGTGCCACTCCCCCGGCAGCCGTACCCGCCCGCGCCGGTCACGCCCGCGCCGGTCACGCGGGGACCAGGGAGAGGAAGCGCCGCAGGTAGCGGGGGTTGATGCGGCGCACGTCGAGCAGCACGTACAGGTCGGCCACGCCGAACGCGGAGTCGTGCGCGGGCGGGCCGCACACCTGGGCGCCGAGTCGCAGGTAGCCCCGGAGCAGCGGCGGCAGCCGGTGCGCCGCGACGGAGGCCGTGTCGTGGTTCCGCGGCGGCAGCCACGGCAGGTGTGGGCGCACGCGGTACGTCTCGGGAGCGAGGTGGCGTGCGGCGACGGTGCGCCAGACGGCGGCGGCCTCCGCGCCGCCGTCGGCGAGCGGCAGCGAGCAGCAGCCGGCCAGCCAGTCGAGTCCGCGGTCGGTGAGGTAGCGGGCGATGCCGGCCCACATCAGGGAGATCACACCGCCGTCGCGGTGGCCGGGGTGCACGCAGGAGCGGCCCACTTCGACCAGGTCCGGCCGCAGGCCCGCGTGCGCGGAGAGGTCGAACTCGGTCTCGGCGTAGAGGCGTCCCGCGATCCGGGCGCGTTCGGGCGGCAGCAGCCGGTAGGTGCCGACGGCTTCCCCGGTGAGGGTGTCGTTCACCAGCAGATGGTCGCAGTAGGCGTCGAACGGGTCGATGTCGAGGCCCGGTTCCGGGCCGGTCAGCCGGGCCCCCAGCTCACCGGCGAAGACGTCGTGGCGCAGGCGCTGCGCGGCGCGTACCTGCGCCTCGTCCCGGGCCAGGGAGACGGTGTAGCGGGTGGGTGCGGCGGAGGGCTGGGGCTGAACGGTGGTGGTCATGCCCCCGTTGATGCCGGACCGGTCTGGATTCGACGTGACAGGACAGGGGACCCGGGGTGTGGGCCCCCTGAACTCCCCCGCCGGCCGCTTCCCCGGTGACCGGAGGGGGAAGACGCGAGGGCGGCGCGGGAACGCTCCGGCCGCGCGCCGCGCTCGACTTCGTGCCCGTCGGGGCAGAGGATCGGGGGCACGGGACGTCGCGGCGCCTGCCGCGCCCCGTAGACGGACGGATGAGACGGAAGGACTGATCGTGGCCACCACGCGCACCGCGCACACCGTATGGAACGGCGCTCTGCAGGACGGCGAGGGAACCGTCACCTTCGACTCGTCCGGCATCGGTTCGCAGCCGGTCTCCTGGCCGTCACGTGCGGAGGAGCCGAACGGGAGGACCAGCCCGGAGGAGCTGATCGCGGCCGCCCACTCGAGCTGCTTCTCGATGGCGCTGTCCGCCGGTCTGGGCAAGGCGGGCACGCCGCCCACCCGCCTCACCACGCAGGCCGAGGTGACCCTGCAGCCGGGCACCGGCATCACCGGCGTCCACCTGACCGTCGAGGGCGAGGTGCCGGGCATCGACGAGAGCGCCTTCGTATCGGCGGCCGAGGACGCCAAGAAGAACTGCCCGGTCAGCCAGGCGCTGACGGGGACCGAGATCACCCTGTCGGCCAAGCTGGCCTGACGGCCGGCGCACCACCGGAGGTTCCCCGTGCCGGAGCTGCCCGAGGTCGAGGCGCTGCGCGGTTTTCTGGTCGAACGGCTCGCGGGCCGCACGGTCGACCGCGTGCTGCCGGTGGCGGTGAGCGTACTGAAGACGTACGACCCGCCGCCGGCGGCGCTGCACGGCCGTACCTTCTCCGGGGCCGGGCGGCACGGCAAGTTCCTCGACCTGGCCTGGTCGGGGGACGGCGGCGCGCTCCATCTGGTGGTGCACCTGGCAAGGGCGGGGTGGCTGCGGTGGCAGGACGGACTGCCGGCCGCACCGCCCCGCCCCGGGCGGGGGCCGCTGGCGCTGCGCCTGGCGCTGGCCGACGATCCGGCGACGGGCGCCGGGGGCGACGGGTTCGACCTGACCGAGGCCGGCACCCGGAAGGGTCTCGCGGTCCACCTGGTGCGGGATCCGCAGGAGGTACCGGGCGTCGCCCGGCTGGGACCCGATCCGCTCGGCGACGGCTTCACCCGGGAGGCGTTCGGCGCACTGCTGTGCGGTGAACGGCGTCAGGCCAAGGGGCTGTTGCGGGATCAGAGCACGATCGCCGGCATCGGGAACGCGTACTCGGACGAGATCCTGCACGTGGCGCGGATGTCGCCGTTCCGCCTCGCCGCCGATCTCACCGAGGAGGAGACGGACCGGCTCTACGACGCCGTCGTCGGCACGCTGCGGGACGCGGTGGAGCGGTCCCGGGGACTGGCGGCCGGCGACCTGAAGGCGGAGAAGAAGACCGGCATGCGGGTACACGGCCGTACTGGGCTGCCCTGCCCGGTGTGCGGCGACACGGTGCGGGAAGTGGCGTTCAGCGACTCCTCACTCCAGTACTGCTCCACCTGCCAGACGGGAGGCCGGCCGCTGGCGGACCGGCGCATGTCCCGGCTGCTGAAGTGAGCCTGCGGCTCCGCCGCGACACCTCGGCCGGGCCCTCGCAGCTTCTGCGCCCTCGCAGCCTCTCCGCCCGCTACGGCCGGGGGATGTTGCGCAGGTTGGCGCGGGCGAGGTTCAGCATGTCGCCGACGCCGCCCTCCAGCACGGTCCGCCCGGCGGCCAGGGCGAAGCCGCGCACCTGCTGCAGGCTGACGTGTGACGGCACGGACAGCGCGTTGGGATCGGTGACCAGCTCGACCAGGGCGGGGCCCGGCGTGGCGAAGGCCTCGCGGAGCGCGTCGGCCACGCCGGTGGGCTGCTCGACGCGCCAGGCGGGGATTCCGGCGGTCTCCGCCAGGGCGCCGTGGTCGACGGCGGGGCTGTCGGTGCCGTAGGCGGGAAAACCGTCGACCATCATCTCCAGCCGGACCATGCCGAGCGACGCGTTGTTGAAGACCACGATCTTCACCGGCAGGTCGTACTGCCGCACCGTCAGCAGCTCGCCGAGCAGCATGGCCAGTCCGCCGTCCCCGCAGAGGGCGACCACCTGCCGTGCGGGGTCGGCGCACGCCGCGCCGACGGCGTGCGGGAGGGCGTTGGCCATGCTGCCGTGCGAGAACGAACCGAGAACGCGCCGACGGCCGTTGGGCGTGAGGTACCGGGCCGCCCACACGTTGTTCATGCCGGTGTCGACGGTGAACACCGCGTCGTCGGCCGCGAGGCGGTCCAGGACACTGGCGGCATACTCGGGGTGGATCGGCACGTGGTGGTCGACGTTGCGCGTGTACGCGTCGACCGCCGTGGTCAGGGCCCGTTCGTGGCGGCGCAGCATCGACCCCAGGAACCGCCCGTCGGCGGACGGACGCAGCAGGGGCAGCACGGCCTCCAGGGTGGCGGCGACGTCCCCGTGCACGGCCAGCCGCAGCGGGGTCCGGCGGCCCAGGCGCCGCGCGTCGTGGTCGATCTGCACGGTGTTCGCCTGCGGCAGGAACGCGTCGTAGGGGAAGTCCGTGCCCAGCATCACGAGCAGGTCGGCCTCGTGCACGGCGTCGTGGCAGGCGCCGTAGCCGAGCAGACCGATCATGCCGACGTCGTACGGATTGTCGTACTGCACCCACTCCTTGCCGCGCAGTGTGTGCCCCACGGGCGCGTGGAGCGTCTCCGCCAGCCGCATCACCTGCCCGTGGGCGCCACGAACCCCGGCTCCGCAGAAGAGGGCGACCTTCCGCGACGCGTTGAGCACCTCGGCCAGCTCCTCCACGGCGTGCGGCGCCGGGACGACGGTGCCGCACGCCGGGGTGGGCGCGCTCTGCCCGGTGGGCAGCGGGGCGGGCTTCGCCGCGACGTCTCCGGGCAGCACCAGCACCGACACCGTGGAGCCGCCCAGCGCGTGCTGGGCGGCGATGCGCGCCAGGCGGGGCATCTGCTCCGGCTGGGAGAGCAGCTCGCACCAGTCGGCGGCCTCGCCGAAGAGCTGCTCGGGGTGGGTCTCCTGGAAGAAGCCGGTGCCGATCTGCACGGCCGGGATGTGGGAGGCGACGGCGAGCACGGGGGCGGCACTGCGGCGGGCGTCGTACAGGCCCTGGACGAGGTGGGTGTTGCCCGGGCCGCAGGAACCGGCGCACACCGCCAGCCGGCCGGTCACCTGCGCCTCAGCGGCTGCGGCGAAGGCCCCGGCCTCCTCGTTGCGCACGTGCACCCATTCCAGTGCACCGTCCGAGCGGCGGATGGCGTCGACGAGCGGGTTGAGGCTGTCGCCGACGATTCCGTAGACCCTGCGGGCACCCGACTGGATCAGCACCTGGATGAGCTGGTCGGCAACGGTGGCGGCGGCCATGGCATCCCCTTCGCTGGGCGGTCCCGGGCTCGAGCGTAGGGGCGGCTGCCGGGAGACGCGCGCTGTGCCGGGACGGCGGCCGCGCCCCGCCCCCGTGGACAGCGCGCGCCCGGCGTCCGATCATGGGAAGGGCTTGTGCACGGGCCCTTGCCGGCCCTTTCCCGTGATGCGGAGGGACGAGCGATGGACTGGTGGCTCTGGGTGGTCCTGATCGCGGTGGTCGCGGCCGTCGTCGCCGGCTCCCTGCTGTGGGTGCAGGCTCGGAGGCGGCAGGGCGGCGTGATCGCGACCGGGCGCGGCCGCGGCGGCCGGAGGGGTCCGAGGTGAACGCCCTGCTGCTCGCCGGCGAGCTGACGCAGCGGCCGGTGGTGACCCTGGGCGGCGAGGCGGTGGCGCAGATCAAGGACACCGTGTTCGACCGCGCGGCGGGCGTGGTCGCCGGTTTCACGCTCAGCGGGCGCGGTCTGTTCTCCGGCCCCAAGCGGAGGAGCCTGCCGTGGTCCGGCGTCCACGCCCTGGGCCGGGACGCGGTGATGATCCGGGACGAAGACGTGTTCGAGAGCCGGGGCGACGTCGTGGCGCGGGCGGAGGCCCGGGGCGGGGACGTGCTGGGCGCGCGCGTGCTGACCGACGACGGCACCGATCTGGGCGAGGTCGTTGACGTGGTCCTTGAGACGGGTGCCGGGGTCGCGAAGGCGGTGGGGTACGAGATCGCCTCGACAGCGGCGCTGGGGCGCCAGGAGCGCCGCGTCTACCTGTCGCTGCCCGACACGCTCGCCGTCTCCGGCGAGTCGCTGGTGGTGCCGGCCGTCGCGGCCGAGTTCGTCGCCGAGGACCTGCCGGGTTTCGCCGAGACGGTCCGGGCCTTCCGTGAACGGCTCCGGAAGGGAGCACCGTGATGCTGCTGACGCTGGCGCTGGGCCGGAAGGTGGTGTGCGTCGACGACGCGTCGACGCTGGGCACGGTGTCCGGCTTCGTGGTGCGCCCGGACGAACCGAGGCTCGCCGCGCTGCGGCTGCGGCGCCCCGGAGGGCGTGGCGCGGTGCTGCCGTGGGCGCGCGTGCGGGCGGTGGGCGCCGACGCCGTGATGGCGGTGGCCGCCCCCGCGGACGCCGCGGAGGGCACGGAGAAGGCCGAGGGGCCCGCGCTGAGCAAGCACGCCGTCAAGCACGGCGAGGTGCTCGGGAAACGGGTGCTGACCGACCGGGGCGAGGAGGTGGGCGAGGCGACCGACGCCGAGTTCGACCCGGAGTCCGGCGCGCTGCTCACCGTCCTGGTCGGCGAACAGACGCTGGACGCGGGCCGGATGACGGGGCTGGGTTCGTACGCGCTGGTGCTGCGCGCGGCCGGGACATCGCCGGACGCGGACACTGGGGTGGCAGGCGCCGGGGAGGGGTGACGGGGGTATGCGCGGACGGCGGGTCGCGGCGCCGGGCGCGCCGCGGGCGGCACGGGCCGACTACTGGGGGCCGGTCCTGGAGTGCCCGGACCCGCACGCCCTGGCCCGCTTCTACGCCGAACTTCTCGGCTGGGAACTGGCCAAGGAGGACACGGACGGCGCGGCGCTGATCCCGCCGGACGGGGTCGCCTATCTCGGCTTCCAGCACGCCCCGGGGTATGTGCGGCCCGTCTGGCCGGCGCGGGAGGGCGAGCCGCACATCACGATGCACCTCGACTTCGAGGTGTCCGACCTCGGCGCGGCCGTGGCCCACGCACTCGCGCTCGGCGCCGAACCGGCCTTCCACCAGCCCCAGCCGAACGTGCGGGTCCTGCTCGACCCCGCCGGCCACCCGTTCTGCCTGTACGTCGACGTCTGACCCCTCGCTCGCGGGCGCCTCAGCGCTCCGCGTGGTGGGCGACGTGGAGGGCCCAAAGGACCAGGGGAGCCTGCAGCGGGAGGCGGGCGTAGGCGCCGTACCGGAGGGCGCCGGGCGGTCCCGCCAGTCCCGGGCCATGCGGACGTTGGCCGGGAAGACGGCCGCGAAGAGCGCCGCCAGGCGGCGCGCCGTACGGTCGGGGTGGGGCACGGTGTCTCCGTTCGTGGAATCCGCGGCCCGACTGAGGTCACTTCACGGTAACCCGACGCGTGGCGACGGTGGCCGCCCCAGCGCCTCGGTGAGCACCCGGTGCAGGTGCTCCGCCGCGGCGGAGCTGAGCACGAGTTCGTCAGGCCCGCCACGGGCGTCCTGCCCGAACGAGGCGAGGGGTATCCGCACCTCGTCGGCACCGGGGCCGCCCCCCGGAACGCCCGCCCCACCGCCGCGCACGGGTCGCGCCGGCCGCCGGACACGGGAGCGCCGGGGCCGCGGCAGCGACGATCCGGCCGCCTCCCCCGGGGCGCCGTCCGCGCCGCAGACGAGGTCGCCGCCGGCCCGCTTCGCGGCCCGCAGGCCGACGTCGGCGTCCAGCAGCAGGTCGCAGACGGCGTCGGCGCCTGTGCGCACCGCTGCACGGGCGGCGGGCTGCTCGGCGGCGATGCCCATGGAGACGGTCTGCCCGTCGATGGTGACGGTCGCGCTGCGGCTGGCACGCGCCGGGATCACCAGCGTCCGTACCGCGGCCTGTGTACGACGGGCCGTGACGACAGCCTGGGCGGCCGTGGCGCCGGGCAGCAGGATCAGGAACTCGTCGCCCGCGTGGCCGCCGTAGCGGCCGACGATGCCGCCCTCGACGTCCGCGAGGACGCCGGCGACGGCGCGCAGCACCGCGTCACCGGCGAGGTGGCCGTAGGTGTCGTTCACGCTCTTGAAGGAGTCGAGGTCGACGAGTATCAGCGCGACCGGCAGGCCGTCGCTCCGCGCGGCCGCGACGGCCTCCGTCGCGCGCCGGTCCCACTCGTGCCGGTCGAGCACCCCGGTGAGCCCGTCGACGAGGGGTTTGCGGCACGTCTCGCAGTACGCGTCGGCGGAGGACGGCGCCGGGTGTTCCTCGGCCGTCCGGTGAGCGGTGGTCATCGATGGCCTCTCCCGACGTGAGGGAAGCGCGGGTCTGCTGCGCGTCGCCCCGTGAACGGCAACAACTTCCGTCTGGTGCATCAACCCGTCCCACTCAACCCGTAGTTGAGTAGTCGCACTGTGTGAGTCTAGACTTGTGACGACCGCTCATGTCAACCACTGGTTGAAAATGACGAGGTGAGATCGTCGGGAGATCGAGCGGTGCGTCGTGGAGGTGAGGGAGCGGTGCCCGAGCAGGAGGGGCGACCGACGCTGGCCGAGCACCTGGACCGGCTGTTCGAGGACATCCGACCGCACGGCGCCGGGGGCCGCCGTTACACCAACGAGGAGGTCGCCACGGCGATCCGCGGGGCCAACCCGGGCATCCGGGTGGGCGGCGCCTACCTGTCGGCGCTCCGCAAGGGCACCAAGCGGAATCCCGCCACCGAACTGCTCGCCGCGCTGGCACGGTTCTTCGGCGTACCCGTCGCGTACTTCCTCGACGACCCCACGGCCGCGGGCGCGGACGCCGAGATCCAGCTCGCCCGGGTGGCGCACAACCTGGGCGTGCGCCACCTCGCGCTGCGCGCACTGGAGTTGTCGCCCGAGGGCCTGGCCGCGGTGACCCGGATCGTCGAGAACGTGCTGGAGGGGGAGCCGCAACCGCCCGACGGCACGGCGGCTCCCGGAGCGGAGCCGGCGCCACGCCCGCAGCTGCCGCCGCGCCAGGTCAGGCGGCGGACCGGGGACCGGGAGTGAGCCGCGCGGCGGCCCGCTCCCGTGCGGTCAGCGGAGGCCCCGGTGGGGCGGGCGCACGCGGGCCGTGCAGCGCGGCAGCCAGCACCCCCGGCCGGAGCAGGCTGGCGGGAGGCTTCTCCAGTGTCATCACGTCGTTGACAGCCCGGGCCGTCTCGCCGGAACCGGTGGAGGTGTACATCAGACGTCTGACGAAGCGGGCGGCGAGCCGTTCCCGGACCGTGGGACGCCCCCCGGTGGCGCCCGGGTAGAACACGTCCTGGCCGACGGCCAGGTCCCAGGCGGCGGAGGCGTGCCGGGCGACGGCCCGCTGGGCCCGCCGCGCCGTACCGCGGGCGTGCAGGCCCCACGCGGAGACCGTGTCGCCGAGCGCGGCCGCGCCCTGCGCGGCGACCGCCATGCCGTGCCCGTAGACCGGGTTGTACGCGGCCACCGCGTCGCCGACGACCACGAACCCGTCGGGCCACGCGGACAGCCGCTCGAAGTACCGGCGACGGTTGGCGGTGGTGCGGGTGACGACCACGCCGGTGAGCGGTTCCGCGCCGGCGATCAGGTCTCCCACGACGGGATGGCGCAGGGAGCGGGCGAAGTCCACGAAGGCGTCCGGATCGGCCGTCGGCTCGCCGCCACGGGTCCCGGAGAGCGTCACCAGCCAGCGCCCACCCTCCACCGGTTCGAGGACGGCACCCCGCCCGGGGACGCCGGAGCGAGGGTCGGCCTGGACGAAGACGACGGGGAAGGGTTCGGTGCCCCCGGGTGCCCGGTAGCAGCGGGTGGCGTAGACCAGGCCGGTGTCCAGCAGGGTCTCCCGCGGGACCGCGGCCCCCAGCCCGGCGAGCCAGGCGGGGGCGCGGGACCCGCGCCCGCAGGCGTCCACCACGAGGTCGGCGCCGAGGGTGCGTTCGCCGCCGGCGGTGCGCAGCCGAAGGCCGGTGACGCGACGTGCGTCCCCGGTGGGGCCGAGCGCCTCCGCGCCGTCGAGCACGGTCACGTGGGGGTGCTGCCGGGCCAGTTCACGGCGCACCACGTGGTCGAGCAGGTCGCGGCTGCACAGCAGGATGCGGTGGGTCTGCGGCCAGCGGGGGAACCAGCCCTGCGGCGACTGCACGAGCATGTCCGTGGGCATCGCCAGGCTCCGTGCCCCGCGCTCCTCCAGACGCTCCGTCACGCCGGGGAGCAGCCGCTCCATCGCCCGCACGCCACCCGGCATGAACAGGTGCACGTGTGCGGCCTGTGGCAGCCCCCGGCGGGGCTGCGGGTGCCGGGGCAGGGTGTCGCGTTCCACGACGGTGATCTCGTCGGCCCGTCCGGCGAGGGCGGCGGCGGCGAGCATGCCGGCGATGCTGCCGCCCACGACGACCGCCCTGCCGGGGCCGGTTCTCTCTCCGGGGGGTCCGGGGGCCGGGGTCACGTTCATGAGGCGGCGACGCTTTCTTGCCGGTCCGCGCGATGACGGAGATCTGCAACGACGGGGTGGCGCAGCGCCCCTGACACCTCGACGAGGTCGAACGGGCGCTCGGGCGCAAAGGGCTGGGGCGCTCCCCCCTGCGCGGCCGCGGGGAACGGTGGCGGGCGGCCGGTCTTGGCCTGGACGGCGACCACCGTGACCGCGGCGTCGGCGATGGCGTCGGCCTCCTGCGGCGTCGCCCCGTACCGCAGGGCGGTCGCGTGCGCGCGGCGCCGGAGGTCCGCGTCGAAGTACGGCGTGAGCAGCAGCAGTCCGTCGTGGATGTCGGCGCGGCGCTGGGTCAGCAGCAGTTCGGGCGGGGACCAGCGGGGCATGCGGACCACTCCCGTGCCGGGCACGGCGTCGCGCAGCTCCCGCCACAGCGGCTCCAGCCGCCGGTAGGTGCGGTGCGCCCGCCACCGTGCGGAGGCCCGCTGGCCGGTCATCGGCAGCAGGAAGCCCATTCCGATGACCACGCCGGAAAGCGAGGCCACGGGCGGCGCAACGTCGGTGCTCAGCCAGTCCCAGTCGCGGCCGGTCCAGCGGGCGAGGACGGCGGCGAACTTGACCGAGTCGTAGACGATGTTCAGCAGGTAGCCGAGGACCATCAGGACGACGCCGGCGCGCAGCCAGCCGTGGATGTGCCGCACCCAGCGCCAGCACAGCACGGTGGTGGCGACGACGGCGACGCAGTGCGCGGTGAGGTACAGCACGATCATCTCGCGCATGAAGGGCGTGCGCGCGTAGTAGGTGTCGAGGTCGCGGAGCCGTTCGACGGGGGCCTCCGCGAGTGCGAACAGCACCACCAGGGCCACGACGACCGCGCTGTAGACGCCGAGGCACCAGCGCGTCGCGCGGCGGACGGCCCGCGGGTCCCCGCCGCGCCAGTTGACGACGAGGATCAGGCAGCTCGCGCAGAACGCGGTGAGCACCGAGTACACCAGCGGGGCGGAGAAGTTGGGGATGCCGGTGACGTCGTTGACTGCGGCGATGGTCGGCGGTGCGGCGAGGCAGAACACGGCGGCGGCGATGAGCAGCAGGCCGCCGACGGAGAGCATCAGCGGATCGCGCCGGTCGCGGACGAGTCCGGGCAGCCGGCAGAGGAACGCGACGGCGGCGACAGCGGCCGGGACGTAGTACGCGAGGGCGTGCACGCCGTCAGTCCAGCCGGGCGCGATAGCCCAGCGAGGTGCCGATGCGACCGCCGGGTCCGTCGCCACGCTGCCCCCGGCCCTGGAGCACGGCGCGGCAGCGGGTGCTCAGCAGCAGTCCGAACGCTTCGGCCTCCCGCTCCTCCGGCTCGCCCAGGTGGGTGCGGGCGGCGACCCGGGCCACCGTCTGCCGCAGGTCGACCTCGTCGGCGAGCAGCCTCGCAGCGACCGCCGCCCCGTCCAGACGGTGTCCGGCGTGGCCGCGCACCATGTGGCCGAACTCATGCGCGAGGATGAGGAGTTGGTGGTCCGGATCGGTGCGTTCCTCGACCACGACGAGGTCCCGGTCGTCCGTCGCCAGCCACAGCCCGCTGACGGTGCCGGCGGGAAAGGGCACCAGCCGGAACTGCACCGGCCGGCCGCGCTGGGCGGTCATCCCGGCGCAGAGGGCGCCGAACAGGTCCGCCGGCGTGACGGGGTCGGGCAGCCGGTCGATTCCCGACAGGCGGAGCACTGTGCCGCACTGCCGCCGCATCTCCCTGTCGATGCTCACGTCTCTTCCCCACCCCCGGGCCGTGTCGTGAGGCGACATGATATCCGACTGTAGCAATTCCATGACACCGCGTTAACGGTTCGGCGGGGTGCTCCGTGTCTCCGGCGCGCGTGCAGGAGCCCGCCGCATTCCGTGACGCCCCGGCGCGCGGGACTAGGGTCGGAGGCGGTCATGTGCCTTCAGGCACCGCGATGCGAGGGGGTCCGGATGACGGGCGGAACGGTCAGGGCGGTCAGCAGCAACCCGGAGTACTCGTTCACCAAACCGAACCGGGCGAGCGTCACACTCCTGGCCGGGCTCGGTGTGGAGGGCGACGTGCACGCCGGGGAGACCGTCAAACACCGCTCCCGGGTGGCGAAGGACCCGACGCAGCCGAACCTGCGGCAGGTCCACCTCATCCACGAGGAGCTCTTCGCCGAGGTGGCCGCCGAGGGCTTCGCGGTGCGTCCCGGCGATCTCGGGGAGAACATCACGACGGTGGGCGTCGACCTGCTCGCCCTCCCGACCGGCACGCTGCTGCGCCTCGGTGCGGACGCCGTCGTGGAGGTGACCGGGCTGCGCAACCCGTGCGTCCAGATCGACGGCTTCCAGGACGGCCTGCTCAAGCGCATGGTCCACCGGGACGAGGACGGCGGGCTGGTGCGCAAGTCGGGGATCATGGGCGTGGTCCGGGCCGGCGGTGTGGTGCGCCCCGGCGACCCGATCGCCGTCGAGCTCCCCGCCGCACCGCACCGGCCGCTCGAGAAGGTCTGAGCAGACGGCTGTCCGCACCGGCCGGACGGCTGCGGCAGCGGATGGAGCGCGGTCGGTGGAACCGCACGTCAGGGGATGTTGTCAGTGGCGGTCGGTAGGTTGGGCGACGCTGCGGGGTGCGGGCCGGGACGCGCCGCGCCGGTCCGCCGCAGCACCGCTCAGCCGCCACCGTCAGGGGGATCCGCCCATGCCGTCCGCACCCGCCGAGCCCGGACTGCCCGTACCGTCCGCAGACCCCGGGCCCTCCGGGCCCGCCCCGCAGTCCGGGTCGTCGGGCCCCGTCCATCCCGCGGACGGGCACGGGTTCATCCAGGTACGCGGGGCGCGGGAGAACAACCTGCGGGACGTGTCGCTGGACCTGCCCAAGCGCCGGCTCACCGTGTTCACCGGCGTCTCCGGGTCCGGGAAGTCGTCGCTGGTGTTCGGGACCATCGCCGCCGAGTCGCAGCGGCTGATCAATGAGACGTACACCGCGTTCATCCAGTCCTTCATGCCCAGTCTGGGCCGTCCGGACGTGGACGGCCTGCACAACCTCAGCGCGGCGATCGTGGTGGACCAGGAGCGGATGGGTGCCAACTCCCGCTCCACGGTCGGCACCGCGACCGACGCGTACACCATGCTGCGGATCGTCTTCAGCCGCCTCGGCACCCCCTACGTCGGCCCGTCCACCGCCTTCAGCTTCAACACCCCCGACGGGATGTGCCCGGACTGCGAGGGCGTCGGCGAGGTCTCCGACATCGACCTGGACGAGCTGCTGGACCGGAGACTGTCGCTGAACGAGGGCGCGGTGAGGGCTCCCGGCTTCTCGGTCGGCTCCTGGTACTGGCAGGTGCTGGCGGAGTCCGGCCTGTACGACCCGGACACCCGGCTCCAGGACTTCACCGAGACCGAGTGGGAGGACTTCCTGCACAAGCCGGCCACCAAGCTGAAGATCGGGTCTCACAACATCACCTACGAGGGCCTGCTGACGAAGGTGCAGCGGGTCTACCTCAGCAAGGACCGGGACTCGATGCAGTCCCACATCCGTGCCTTTGTCGACCGTGCCGTGAAGTTCACGGCCTGCCGCGCCTGCGGCGGCACCCGGCTGAACGCTGCCGCGCTCTCGTCCCGGATCGGCGGGGTGAACATCGCCGCGTGCTCGGCGATGCAGATCAGCGACCTCACCGCGTTCCTGCGCGGCGTCGACGGTCCGTCCGTGGCGCCGATGCTGGCGAGTCTGCGGCACCTGCTGGAGTCGCTGGTGGAGATCGGCCTGGGCTACCTCAGCCTGGACCGGGCCTCGGCCAGCCTGTCGGGCGGCGAGGCGCAGCGGGTGAAGATGGTGCGCCACCTCGGCTCCAGCATCACCGACGTCACCTACGTCTTCGACGAGCCGACCATCGGCCTGCACCCGCACGACATCCAGCGGATGAACGGCCTGCTGCTGCGGCTGCGCGACAAGGGCAACACCGTGCTGGTGGTGGAGCACAAGCCGGAGGTCGTCGCCATGGCCGACCACGTCGTCGATCTCGGCCCGGGCGCGGGCAGCGAGGGCGGCCGGATCTGCTACACGGGTGACGTGGCGGGGCTGCGCCGGTCCGGCACGCTGACGGGCGAGCACCTCGGACACCGGGTGCGGCTGCGTGAGGAGGTGCGCAAGCCCACCGGGCAGCTGTCGATCGAGGGCGCCTCGCTGCACAACCTGAAAAACGTGAGCGTGGACGTCCCGCTGGGTGTGCTGACCGTCGTGACCGGTGTGGCCGGGTCGGGCAAGAGTTCGCTGATCCACGGCTCGCTGCCCGGGCGGGACGGAGTGGTCGTGGCCGACCAGTCGCCGATCCGTGGCTCCCGGCGCAGCAACCCGGCGACATACACCGGGCTGCTCAACCACATCCGCACCGCCTTCGGGAAGGCGAACGGCGTCAAGCCCGCCCTGTTCAGCGCCAATTCGGAGGGCGCCTGCCCGAAGTGTAACGGTATCGGGCTGGTCTACACCGACCTGGCGATGATGGCGGGTGTGGCCTCGGTGTGCGAGCAGTGCGAGGGCAGGCGCTTCACCCCCGAGGTGCTGGGCTACACGCTGCGCGGCCGCAACATCAGCGAGGTGCTGGGCATGTCGGTCGCCGAGGCGCACGACTTCTTCCCCTCGGGGAAGGCGCACACCATCCTGGGCCGGCTGATGGACGTGGGCCTGGGCTACCTGCACCTGGGCCAGCCGCTCACGACGCTGTCCGGCGGCGAGCGGCAGCGGGTCAAGCTCGCCATCCACATGGCGTCCGAGGCGGCGACGTACGTGCTGGACGAGCCGACGACCGGGCTGCACCTGGCCGACGTGGACCAGCTGCTGGCGTTGCTGGACCGGCTGGTCGACGCGGGGAACACGGTGGTCGTCATCGAGCACCACCAAGCGGTGATGGCACACGCGGACTGGCTCATCGACCTGGGACCGGGCGGCGGCCACGACGGCGGCGAGGTCGTCTTCACCGGCACCCCGGCGGAGCTCGTCGCACACGGCGACACCCTCACGGCCCGTCACCTGCGCAGCTACGTGGGCGCCGACGCCTGACGGGCGAGCCGGAAGCAGGGGCGGCAGGATTCGAACCTGCGGCTCGCGGGTTTGGAGTCCGCTGCTCTGACCGGGCTGAGCTACACCCCTCGGTGCGGACACCCTCGCATCCGGGACCGGGGCCGTGCCACGGATTTTGCGGCGGACCCGGCGCCGGACAACAGGGCGAGGACTGGTTGGGCGACCACGGACCTCGGGCTAGGGTCCGGGAAGGACCGGCCCCCGGACCGGCCCGCCGACCTGAGTGACGAGAGGAACGCCCAGATGCGCGCAGTGCAGGTGACCGCCCTGACCGGCCCGGACGACGTGGGCGTCACGGACGTCGAGGACCCGGGGGCAGGCGCAGGCCGGGTCGTGATCGACGTGCACGCCGCCGGAGTGACCTTCCCCGACGTGCTGCTGACCCGCGGTCAGTACCAGATCAAGCCGGACCTGCCGTTCGTGCCCGGGTCGGAGGTCGCCGGGACGGTGCGCAGCGCACCCGAGGGGTCCGGCTTCTCGCCCGGGGATCGGGTGGCGGCGTTCCCCGCCTTCGGCGGCTTCGCCGAACAGGCCGCCGTGGACCCGGCGATGGTCTTCCCCCTGCCGGACGGCATGTCGTACGCGGCGGGGGCGGGGCTGCCGATGAACTACCTGACCGTGCACTTCGGCCTGGTGCGGCGCGGACGGCTGCGGGCCGGCGAGACGGTGCTCGTGCAGGGAGCGGCGGGCGGCGTCGGCACGGCCGCGGTGCAGTTGGCGCGGGCGCTGGGCGCGCGGGTGATCGCGGTGGTGTCCTCCGACGCGAAGGCGGAGACCGCCCGCCGGGCCGGGGCGCACGAGACGGTGCCTGCCGAGGGGTTCCGTTCGGCCGTGTCGGCGCTCACGGACGGCCGCGGCGTGGACGTGGTGGTCGACCCGGTGGGCGGCGACCGGTTCACGGATTCGCTGCGCAGCCTGGCACCCGAGGGGCGGATGCTCGTCATCGGCTTCACCGGCGGCGAGATCCCGACGGTGAAGGTCAACCGGCTGCTGCTGAACAACATCGAGGTCGTGGGGGTCGGTTGGGGCGCCTTCTGGCTGCCGCGCCCGGCGTACCTGCGCGAGCAGTGGGACGACCTGATGCCGCATCTGGAGGCGGGCCGCCTCGATCCGCTGCTCGGTGCGACGTACCCGCTGGACGGCGCCGCCGAGGCCCTCCGGGAGCTGGACGAGCGCCGCGCCCGGGGCAAGCTGGTCCTCACCGTCCGCTGAGGCGCAGCCGGGCCGCTGCTCCTCCGGTCGGTCGGGCGGCGGCCCGTACGCGAAGTCCACGCCGCGCTCGGCCCGGCGGGCGGCCCCGTCGGCGGGGGTGACGTTCAGCGGCGGGCGCGGGCCAGGCGGTGCGGCTTCCGGCGCCGGCGCAGATAGGACAGCAGAGCGGCGAGCCCGGCCATGCCGGCGAGGGCCGTGGCGGCCCGTTTGGCGACGGGCATCCCGGCCAGGCGCAGCAGGTCGAGCGGTTCCTCGTCGCCCGCCGCCCCGGCGACCGCGGCCGGAGCCCCGCCGTTCGGGTGCGGCTCCCCCGCTGCGGGTACGGCCGTGCCGTGCACCGCCGCCTCGTTCCGTGGGGGCCGCGTTCCGGCGACCTCGCCGGCCAGGCAGTCCGCGAACCGCCCGATGAGCCGGTCCCCCACCTCGGCCATGACGCCGCGCCCGAACTGCGCGGGCCGCCCGGTCACCGTCAGGTCTGTCGTCACGGTCACCGTGGTGACGGCGTCGTCGCCCTCGCCCTCCTGGAGGAGGGAGCCAGTCACGGTGGCGCGTACGGTGCCCTGCCCGCGTGCCTCCTTGCCATCGGCGGCCAGCACGATCCGGCGCCGGGCCTCGTCGCGCTCCCGGAAGGCAGCCGTACCCCGGTAGGTGACCGACATGGGGCCGACCTTGACCTTGACCATGCCGTCGATCGTCTCGCCGTCGAAGCTGTTCACCGTGGCGCCGGGCATGCAGGGCGCGACCCGCTCGATGTCGAGCAGCACGCGCCACGCCTCGTCGGCCGGCACCGGAACGGTGAACTCGTGCCGCAGTTCCATCGTGTCCTCAGCTCCTCGTCTCGTGGATGGCGCCGCCGGTCTCGGTCAATGGCACGCCGCTCCCGGCCCAGCGCAGGGCGACGATCTCGGCCGCCACCGAGACGGCGACCTCCTCGGGGGTACGGGCACCCAGGTCCAGGCCGATGGGCGAGCGCAGCCGTCCCAGCGCGTCCGGCCCGAGCCCGGCGTCACGGAGCCGGGCGGTGCGGTCGTCGTGGGTGCGGCGGCTGCCCATGGCGCCGATGTAGGCGGCGGGCGCGCGCAGCGCGACGTCCAGCAGCGGCACGTCGAACTTGGGGTCGTGGGTGAGGACGCAGACGACCGTGCGGGCGTCGGTCTCGGTCCGCTCCAGGTAGCGGTGCGGCCACTCCACGACGACTTCCACGCCCTCGGGGAAGCGCCGGGGGGTGGCGAACACCGGTCGCGCGTCGCACACGGTGACCCGGTAGCCGAGGAAGACGCCGATGCGGGCGACGGCGGCGGCGAAGTCGATGGCGCCGAAGACCAGCATCCGCGGCGGCGGGGCGAAGGAATGCAGGAAGACCGCGACGTCGTCGCGGCGGCGCTCGCCTTCCGGACCGTAGTGGCGGCGGCCGGTGGCGCCCTGGGCGAGTTCGCCGCGGGCGTCGTCGGTGACGGCGGCGTCGAGTCCTTCGGCACCGAGCGTCCCCGCGGTCCGGTCGGGCCAGACGGCGAGGGCCGCGCCGCGGGGGGCGGGCCCGTCCAGGGTGGTGGCGACGGCGACCGGTTCGTGCGCGGCGACGGACGCGGCGACATCGCCGAGCGCGGGGTCGTCGGCGGCGGAGACCCGGCGCACCAGCAGCGTGATCTCACCGCCGCAGGTGAGGCCGACGGCGAACGCGTCGTCGTCGCTGTAGCCGAAGGTCTCCAGGCGTGCCTCGCCGGTCTCGACGACGTCCTTGGCGAGTTCGAAGACGGCGCCCTCGACGCAGCCGCCGGAGACAGAGCCGACCACCTCGTCGTCAGGGCCCACGGCCATCGCGGCTCCGGGCCCGCGGGGTGCGCTGCGGCTGATGTCCACGACGGTGGCCAGCCCGAACACCTCGCCGGCGGCGTACCAGCGGTGGAGGGCGGGCAGGATCTCACGCATCGACGGCTCCCCTCACGACGGCCGCGAGGTGTTCCAGAGCGGCCAGGCTGTGCCCTTCGACGAAGGCGTCGACGTGGGGCAGGGCAGCGGCCATCCCGGCGGCCAGAGGTGCGTAACCGGGCCTGGCCTTGCGGGGGTTGGCCCACACCACGCGGTGCGCGAGCCGGTGCAGGCGGCTCATCTGTGCCGCGAGCAGCGCGGGGTCGTCACGTTCCCAGCCGTCGGAGAGCACGACGACGACGGCGCCGCGTGCCGTGCCGCGCTGACCCCAGCGGTCGAGGAAGCCGCGGAGCATGCGGCCGAGCCGGGTCCCGCCGCTCCAGTCGGGCACGGCCGCTCCCACCGCCGCGAGCGCGGTGTCCGGGTCGCGGTGGCTCATCTCGCGGGTCACCCGGGTGAGGCGGGTGCCGAGGGTGAAGACCTCGGCGCGGGCCCGGCCCCGGGCGGCGCCCCGGGGGCCGGGCCGCCCGCTGTGCGAGGCGGCGTGCGCGAAGCGCAGCAACGCGTCGGCGTAGGGCGTCATCGAGCCGCTGACGTCGATGAGGAGGACGACGCGGCGCGGCGTGCGGGTTCGTGCACGGTGCCGCAGCCGGGCGGGTTCCCCGCCGGCGCGCAGCAGCTCGCGGACGGTGCGCCCGGGGTCGACGTCGCCGCGCGCGGCCGGGCGGCGACGGGGCGTGCGGCGCTGGGCGCCGGGGAGGGCGAACGCGGCGAGCAGGCGGCGCAGGGCGGCGCGTTCGGCACGGTCGAGGGCGGCGACGTCGCGGTGGCGGAGGACTTCGGCGGTGCTGGCCAGGGCCGCTGCGGGCGGCCCGGGCGCGTCGTCGGTCCCGCCGTCGGCGCGGGGTCCGGGGCCGGAGTCGTCCGCGACGCGCAGGCGGGTGGGCGGCGGCGTGCGGCGGACGGGGCCGGGCCGGTCGCCGCGCGGGGCGAAGTAGGCGGCGAAGACCCGGTCGTAGCGTTCGAGGTCGTCCTGCTCTCCGCACAGGGTGAGGCGTCCGGCCCAGTAGACGTCGCCGCGGTGCTCGGGCCGGAGGTGGGCCGCGGCGGTGAGGAAGGTCTGCACCCGGTCGGGTCCGGCGTCCACGCCCGCCGCTCGCAGGGCGCGGGCGAAGCCGACCAGCACGGCGGGGGCGTCGGCGGTGAGGGCTGCCGGTTCGCGGTGCACGGCGGTCACGCTCCCCCGGGGGCGGCGAGGACGGCGGAGAGGTCGAGGGTACGCGCCCGGTCGATGTCCTCGCGGTATTTGAGGACCGACCCGAGGGTGGTGACGGCGAGTTCGGCGTCGAGTTCGTCGGCGCCGAGGGCGTCGAGGGCTTCGGCCCAGTCGATGGTCTCGGCGACGCCGGGCGGCTTGAACAGGTCCTCCCGGCGCAGGGCCTGCACGGCGGCGGTCACCTGGGCGGAGAGGCGTGCGCTGACGCGCGGCAGGCGGCTGCGGACGATGGCGAGCTCGCGGTGGAAGCCGGGATGGTCGAACCAGTGGTACAGGCAGCGGCGTTTGAGCGCGTCGTGCACCTCGCGGGTGCGGTTGGAGGTGAGGACGACGACCGGCGGGGTCTCGGCGCGCAGCGTGCCGAGTTCGGGGACGGTGACGGCGTAGTCGGAGAGGAGTTCCAGCAGGTACGCCTCGAACTCGTCGTCGGCGCGGTCGATTTCGTCGACGAGCAGCACGGCGGGCCGGGTCTCCAGCGCCCGCAGCAGGGGGCGGGCGATGAGGAACCGGCGGGCGTACAGCTCGTTCTCCAGCCGGTCGGCGTCGGTGGCGCCGACTGCTTCGGCGGCGCGCAGGTGGAGGAGTTGGCGGGGGAAGTCCCAGTCGTAGAGGGCCTGGGAGACGTCGATGCCCTCGTAGCACTGGAGGCGGATCAGTTCGGCGTCCAAAGCGCGGGCGAGGGCTGCGGCGAGGGCCGTCTTACCGACCCCGGCGTCGCCCTCGCAGAACAGCGGACGGTGCAGCGTGAGCGCGAGGTGGCAGGCGATGGCGAGCCCTTCGTCGACGAGGTACCCGGTCTCCGCCAGCCGCGCCCGTACGCCGTCCGGCCCGCCGGGGATCGACGGTGCCGGGGCCGGGTCGGGCGGCGGGCCGTCCGGCGCGTGGGCCGGTTCCCGTGCCGCCGGGGGGCCGTCGTCAGGGGGCCGCCTCATTCCACTCCCGCTGCCGCGAGTACCGCGCGGCGGGTGAGGACGCGGGCCAGGTGGGCGCGGTACTCGGGGGTGGCGCCCAGGTCGGCGGCGGGGCTGGTGTCCTCCGCGGCCAGGTCCGCGGCCCGGGCGACGGCGTTGGGTGTGGCGTCGGCGCCGGTCAGGGCTGCCTCCGCGGCAGCCGCGCGCAGCGGGGTGGGGCCCATATTGGTCAGCCCGACCCGTGCCTCGGCGATGTGCCCGTCGTCGCGCCGGACCAGGGCGGCGACCCCGACGACGGCCCAGGCCTGGGCGGAAAGGTGGAACTTCTCGTAGTGGAAGCCCCAGCCGGCGGTCTTCGGCACCCTGATCTCGACGAGCAGTTCGTCGGGTTCGAGGACGGTCTGGAGGTAGTCGTCGAAGAAGTCGCGGGCGGGGAGGGTACGGCGGCCGCGCGGGCCGACGGCGACGAGTTCGGCGTCCATGGCGAGAGCCACCGAGGGCAGGTCCCCCGCCGGGTCGGCGTGCGCCAGGGAGCCGCCGAGGGTGCCGCGGTGCCGCACCGCCGGGTCGGCGACGGTGGCCGTGGCCTTCGCGAGCAGCGCGGCGTGCCGCCGTACCAGCGGGTCGGTCAGCACGTCGTGATGGGTGGTCATGGCGCCGATGGCGAGGTGGTCGCCCTCGTCGCGGACGCCCCGCAGGCCGGGGACCCGGCACAGGTCGACCATCAGTTCCGGGAAGGCGAGGCGCAGCCGAAGCATCGGCAGCAGGCTCTGGCCGCCCGCGAGGGCCTTCGCGTCCTCGCCGCCCTCGGCCAGGGTGGTGACGGCCTCGTCGAGGGTCTCGGGCCGTGCGTAGTCGAACGCGGCGGGGATCATGCCGTTCCTCCCTCGGTGCCGGACGCCTCAGGGGCGCCGCGGCGGGCTTCCTGGACGGCCCGCCAGACGCGTTCCGGCGTGCAGGGCATGTCGATGCCGGTCACGCCGAGCGGGCGCAGCGCGTCCACCACGGCGTTGACGACGGCGGGGGTGGAGGCGATGGTGCCCGCCTCGCCGACGCCCTTGACGCCCAGCGGGTTGGAGGTCGCCGGGGTCTCGGTGCGGTCGGTGACGAAGTCCGGGAGGTCCGGCGGGGAGGGCACCAGGTAGTCGGCGAGGGTGCCGGAGACGAGGTTGCCGTCGGTGTCGTAGACGGCCTCCTCGTACAGTGCCTGGGCGATGCCCTGGGCGAGTCCGCCGTGCACCTGCCCTTCGACGATCATCGGGTTGATCACCTTGCCGACGTCGTCGACGCACACGTAGGAGCGGATGCGGACGCGTCCGGTCTCGGTGTCGACCTCGGCGGCGCACAGGTGGGTGCCGTGCGGGTAGGAGAAGTTGTCGGGGTCGAGGACGTGTTCGGCGTTGATGGTGGGTTCCATGCCGTCGGGGAGGTCGTGGGAGGAGAAGGCCTCGAAGGCGACCTCCTGGATCGTCTTCCGCGCCTCCGGGGAGCCCCGTACGGTGAAGGCGCCGCCGGAGAACTCCAGGTCGTCCTCGTTGGCCTCCAGGAGGTGGGCGGCGACCCGCCGGGCCTTCTCGACGACCTTCCGCGCGGCGTGGTGCACGGCGACGCCGCCGACGACCAGGGAACGGGAGCCGTAGGTGTCCATGCCCTGGGGGGCGATGCGGGTGTCGCCGTGCGCGACCTCGACGTCCTCGAAGGGCACGCCGAGCACGTCGGCGGCGATCTGGCTCCAGGAGGTGACGTGGCCCTGCCCGTGCGGGCTGGTGCCGGTGACGACCTCGACCTTGCCGGTGGGCAGCATGCGGATGCTCGCCGCCTCCCAGCCGCCGGCCGCGTACCGCAGGTCGCGCAGCACCCGGCTGGGCGCCAGTCCGCACATCTCGGTGTACGTGGAGACGCCGATGCCCAGGCGCACCGGGTCGTCGCGGTCGTGGCGTTCGCGCTGCTCGTCGCGCAGGCGGCGGTAGTCGAAGAGGCCGAGGGCCTTGTCGGTGGCGGCCTCGTAGTCGCCGCTGTCGTAGGTGAGCCCGGCGACGGTGGTGTAGGGGAACTCCTCGCGGCCGATCCAGTTGCGGCGGCGCAGCTCGACGGGGTCGAGGCCGAGTTCGGCGGCGAGTTCGTCCATGATCCGTTCGATGGCGTACGTCGCCTCGGGGCGGCCGGCGCCGCGGTAGGCGTCGGTGGGGGTCTTGGTGGTGAAGACACCGGTGCAGTGGAAGGCGTAGCTGTCCATCTTGTAGATGGCGGGGTACATGAAGGCGCCGAGGATGGGGATGCCCGGGGTGACGAGCATCAGGTAGGCGCCCATGTCGGCGAGCAGGTCGACCTTGAGTCCGAGCAGCTTGCCCTCGGAGGTCGCCGCGATCTCGATGTCCTGGATCTGGTCACGGCCGTGGTGGGTGGCCTGGTAGCCCTCGGAGCGGGACTCGGTCCACTTCACGGGGCGGCCCAGGCGCCGTGCGAGGACCAGTGCGAGCGCCTCCTCCCCGTACACCTGGAGCTTGGAGCCGAATCCGCCGCCGACGTCGGGGGCGACGACGCGCAGCTTCTGCTCGGGGATTCCGGTGACCATGGCCAGCATGACGCGCAGGATGTGCGGCACCTGGGTCGCGGAGTGGACGGTGTACTCCTCCGATGCGGTCGGGGGTGTGACGACCACGGCCCGCGGCTCCATGGCGTTCGGGATGAGCCGCTGCTGTCGGAAGCGGCGCCGGACGACCACGTCGGCACGGTTGCGGGCGTCGTCGTAGTCGCCGGCGGCCAGCGGCCAGTCGAAGCAGCGGTTGGTGCCTTTTTCGGTGTGGACCAGCGGGGAACCCTCGGCGAGCGCTGCCTCCATGTCCAGGACGGGCGGCAGCGGGGTGTAGTCGACCTCGACGGCCTCCAGCGCGTCGGCCGCCTCGTAGCGGTCGCGCGCGATGACGACGGCGACCGGGTCGCCGACGTGCCGCACCTCGTCCACGGCGAGCGGCGGGTGGTCGGGCAGCACGATGTCCTCGGTGACCGGCCAGGCGCAGGGCAGCGAGCCCAGTTCGGCAGCGAGGTCCCGGCCGCTGAACGCGGCCACCACGCCGGGCATCTCCCGGGCGGGGGCGACGTCGAGGCGGTCGATGCGCGCGTGCGCCATGGGGCTGCGCAGCAGCGTCATGTGGAGCATGCCGGGGAGGGCGATGTTGTCCGTCCACGTGGTGCGGCCGGTGACCAGGCGGGCGTCCTCGCGACGCGTGCGGGCTCGGCCGACCTCGTGTTCCGGCGCCTCGGCGGGGCGTTCCTGCGTGGTCATACCGACGCCTTCTTTCCGCGTGTGTCGCTCTGCGCGGCGGTCGCAGCGGTGCCGGCCGGCGCGACGTCGCGCGAGGCGCCGTCCTCGGGCGCGGGCGGCGCCTTGCGGCGGCGCAGCTCGCCGGCTGCCGCGAGCACGGCGCGGACGATGTTCTGGTAGCCCGTGCAGCGGCACAGGTTGCCCTCGAGGGCCTGCCGGACGTCGTCGGGCGAGGGGTCGGGGTTCTCCGCGAGCAGGTCGCGTGCGGCCATGATCATGCCGGGGGTGCAGTAGCCGCACTGGAGGGCGTGCTGCCGGTGGAAGGCGTCCTGGAGCGGGTGCTGTTCGCCGGCCGACTCCAGGCCCTGGATGGTCGTCACGGTGGACCCGTCGGTCTGCACGGCGAGCACCGAGCAGCTCTTGACGCTCTCGCCGTCGACATCGACGGTGCAGGCCCCGCAGTTGCCGGTGTCGCAGCCGATGGGGGTGCCGGTCAGGCCGAGGCGGTCGCGCAGGTAGTGCACGAGCAGCAGCCGCGGCTCGACCTCGTCCTCGTACGTGGTGCCGTCCACCTTCACCGAGATGTGGTTCATGTGCCCTCCCTGGGGGACGAGCGAGGCGCGGCGCGACCGAGTCGACGCCCGAATTGTGTGCTATGCGCCACTCAACTCTAGAGCCGGTGCAGCGGCCGCGCGACCGTACGGGGGATCACCCGTACGGTCGCCGGGGCCCGGAGCGGTGGGCGAGGACCGTCGCCGTCCCGGGCCGTGGGCGGTCAGGCCGCCGTCGCGCCGTTGGTGCCCGGCGCTAGCAGCACCTTGGTCCACCCGTCGTCACGGTGGTCGAAGTGCCGGTACGCGTCGGGAGCCTCAGCCAGGGGCACGCGGTGGGAGACGACGAACCCCGGCTCCGCCCGGCCGCTGATGATCATGTCGCGGAGCTGCCGGTTGTAGGCCTTGACGTTGGCCTGGCCGGTACCCATCCGCAGGCCCTTCTCGAAGAACCGGCCCACGTCGAAGAGCAGTTGGCCGTGCTGCGCGGCCTCGGTGGGGCCGCCGGGATCGGCGGGGACGTAGAGCCCGACCACCCCCAGCATGCCCGTCGGCCGCACGGACTCCACCAGGGTGTTGAGCACCATGGCGGGCTGTTCCTCGCCACTGGGCACGGTGGCCTGGTAGCCGACGGCGTCGATGCCCTTGTCGGTGCCCTCGCCACCGGTGTGTTCCTTGATCTGCTCGGCAGCGTCCCTCCTGCTGTAGTCGATCGGTGTGGCACCGATGCGCTCGGCCAGCCCCAACCGGTCGGGCTGCCTGTCGACGACGAACACGCGGGAGGCACCACGGAGCATCGCCGAGTAGGCAGCCATGAGGCCCACAGGCCCGGCACCGAAGACGCACACGGTCTCGCCCGGCGACACCTGCGCCAGTTCGGTGGCGTGATAACCGGTGGGGAAGATGTCGGCGAGCAGTGCGAAGTCGTTCTCGTGTTCCTCGCCACGAGGCAACTGGAGGCAGTTGAAGTCCGCGAACGGCACGCGCAGGTACTCCGCCTGCCCTCCCCGGTAGGGCCCCATCGAGACATAGCCGTACGCCCCGCCGGCGAACCCCTCGTTCACGGTGAGGCAGAAGCCCGTCCGGCCCGCCAGGCAGTTCTTGCAGAAGCCACAGGCGACGTTGAAGGGCATCACCACGCGATCCCCCTTGCGCACGGTGGCGACGCCGGAGCCGACCTCCTCGACGACACCCATGTTCTCGTGGCCGAACACGATGCCCGGCTCGGCGCCTGTGCGCCCCTCGTACATGTGCAGGTCGGAGCCGCAGATGCAGGACGTGGTGACCTTGACGAGCACGTCGGTCGGCTGCTCGATCCTCGCGTCCGGCACCTCCTCCACGGCGACGTCGAACGGCTCCTTGTAGACGACTGCTTTCACGGCACACCTCCTGCGGTGGCTTGTCGGCTACGGCCCGCTGCACGTGGTGCGTCTCCCGGTGAGACCGCCCTCGCTCAGCCGGCCTGGCCCCCTCCGGGACGTCCGCCCCGGACCCTGGCGCGCCGCCGAGTACCCCGCCGTCCGCCGGGTGCACCCGCGATTTCCGGGAAGGGCCCAGCGGCCGGTGCGCGGGCCAGAGTCCAGAGAGTGCCGCCGAGGCGACCGGTCCGTCCCGCGCACCTCGCGTGCCGCCCCCGCGCCCGAACGGGACCGGGGAGTGCTCAGGACCCGCCCACGGCCGCCCGCAGGCGGGCGTGAGGCACGGCCCGGGCGACCCGGCCGAGACGTCCCGTCGTGGTGACGGCCGCGCCCAGGGCGTTGAGCACCGACTCCTCGACGGCCTCCAGCGCGGCGACGAACAGCGGGTCGAGGTGCCGGTCCGGGACCGGCCGGGGGCTCTCGCGGACGGTGAACGCGAGCGCGTAGTCGCCGCTGCCGTGCCCGTAGGACGCCCCAACGCGGGCGAGTCCGAACACGGCGCGACGCGCCAGCCGGGTGAGCTGCCGGGCGTCGAGCGGGGCGTCCGTGGCCACGACGATCATGCAGGAGCCGTCGTCCGGCGGCGGCTCCGCCTCCGGACGGACCGGCACGCCGCCGACGCGCAGCGTGCCGCCGAAGTTCGCCTGGACGAGCACGCCCAGCGTGACCTGCTCGCCGTCGACCCGCGCGAGGCGGGAGGCGGTGCCGACACCGGCCTTGAAGCCGAGCGCGCAGGTGCCCGTCCCGGCGCCGACGCACCCCTCCTCGACCGGGCCGCCGCGCGCTGCGGCCAGCGCGTCCCGCACGTGCTCCTGGTGGACGGGACGGCGCCGGATGTCGGAGAGGTGGCCGTCGTTACACTCCCCGACGAACGGGTTGAACGACAGCACGTCGGCGCAGTCGGACCGGTCCAGCATCCAGCCGACCACGGCGTCCGCCGCACGGAAGGCGGACAGCGTGGAGGTGAGGACGACGGGCGACTCGATCTCGCCCAGCTCCGCGACCTGCGTGGCGCCGATCAGCTTCCCGTAGCCGTTTCCCGCGAACAGCCCGGCCGGGCGCCGGCCGCCGGGGACCGGTCCGATCCCGGCAGGCACGAGCGCGGTCACACCGGTGTGCACGTTCGGCGGCTCGCGCAGCGTGCGGTGCCCGACGGCCACGCCGGGCACGTCGGTGATCGCGCCGAGCGGCCCCGGTGTGCCGGCGTCCGCCAGCAGGCCGAGGTCGCGCGCCCGCGCCGGGCGCTCCCCCGCTGCCGGGCTCATCCCATCGCCGCGTGGGTGAAGCACCAGCGCCAGGCCTCACCCGGCTCGTACGACCGTACGACGGGATGCCCGGCCGCTCTGTAGTGCGCCGAGGCGTGCCGGCCCGGCGAGCTGTCGCAGCAGCCGATGCGCCCGCAGGCGAGGCAGAGCCGGAGGTGCACCCAGTCGCGGCGGCCCTCGGCGAGGCAGTCCGCACAGCCGTCGGTGGGCGGCGCCGGGGCGGTGTCCTCCGGCGCGTCGGCGAGATCGTGGCAGGCGGCCATGCTGTAACGGTACGACGAACGCGCCGTCGGGAGGATCGTGACGTGGAAGGCCCCGCGCTGATCGCGCTGCTGACCGGAGCGCTGGCCGTCTCCGCGCTGGCCCGCCGCCTCGGCGTGTCCGCTCCGCTGCTGCTCGTCGCCGTCGGACTCGCGCTGTCGTTCCTGCCCGGCATCCCGGACTACCGGATCGAACCGGAACTGGTCCTCCTGCTCGTCCTCCCGCCACTGCTGTACTCGGCCGCACTGGACAGCTCCTACCTGCGCTTCCGCGACAACCTGCGGCCCATCGGCCTGCTGGCGGTGGGCCTGGTGCTGTTCACCACGCTGATGATCGGCCTGGCGGCGTGGTGGATCGTGCCGGGGATGCCGCTCGGTCCCGCGCTCGTCCTCGGCGCCGTCCTCTCCCCGCCGGACGCGGTGGCCGCCACGGCGATCGGCCGCCGGCTGGGGCTGCCGCGCCGCGTGATGACCGTGCTGAGCGGCGAGAGCCTGGTCAACGACGCCACCGCGCTCACCGCGTTCCGGGTCGCGGTCGCCTCCGTCGTCGGCGCCGGGTACACGCTGCTGTCCGGCCTGGGCGTGTTCGCGCTGGCGGCGCTGGGCGGGGCGGCGATCGGCTGGGCCGTCGGCTGGACGGTGCACCGCCTCCGCCGGGTCCTGCCCGGCGACCTGGCCGGCGCGCTCGGCCTGCTGGTGCCGTTCGGGTCCTACCTCGTCGCGGAGGAGGTGCACGCCTCGGGCGTGCTCGCCGTCGTCGTCGCCGGGCTCTACCTGGGTCACCGGGCACCGGAGGTCGCGGCCGCCTCCCGGCTCCAGGACGCGGCCGTGTGGAAGGCCGCGGACACCGTCCTGGAGGCGTTCGTCTTCGCACTGATCGGCCTCCAGCTCCGCGGCATCGTCGAGGACCTCGACACCGGCCTCCCGCACCTCCTCGTGGCCGGCGCGCTGCTCACCGTCGTCATCGTGCTGACCCGCTTCGCCTGGGTCTTCCCCGCCACCTACCTGCCCCGTCGGCTCTCCGCACGGCTCCGCGCCCGCGACCCGGCGCCTCCGTGGCAGTACCCGACCGTGCTGTCCTGGGCCGGGATGCGGGGCGTGGTGTCGCTGGCCGCCGCGTTCGCGATCCCGCGGACCGTCGACTCCGGTGCGCCCTTCCCGGCCCGCGAGGAGATCGTCTTCCTCGCCTTCTTCGTCACCGTCGCCACCCTGCTGCTGCACGGCACCACGCTGCCCGCCCTCATCCGGCGCCTGGGCGTCCAGGGCGGCGAGGACTACCTGGACCGTCTGCACGAGGCGGAGGCCCAGCACAACGCGGCCCGCGCCGCGCTCGCACGCCTCGACGCCCTCTCCGACGACACCCCCGCCCACCAGCCCGTCCTGGACAGCCTGCGGCGCCAGGCGGAAGACCGCAGCAACGCCGCATGGGAACGCCTCGGCCGCCCCGACCCCGAAGGGGTCGAACGCCCCAGCGTCGTCCACCGCCGCCTGCGCCGCGAGATGCTCGCCGCCGAACGCGAGGTCTTCGTCCGTCTCCGGAACGAGCGCCGCATCGACGAGGAGGTCATGCGCCGCGTCATGCGCGAACTCGACCTCGAGGAAGCCGCCCTGGAACGCGAGTAGCCCCCTGTGGGGCCCGGGTTTCGCGCGGGCACGCCCCCACGTGATACCCCTGATCCAGCACCGATCAGTCCAGTGGAACAGGAGGTCGCGATGTCCTCGAAGCGTCGCCGCAAGAAGAAGGCTCGCCGCAAGAACGGCGCCAACCACGGCAGCCGCCCCCAGTCCTGAGGACGGCGGCTCATACGCGGAGGGGCGGCCCCGACACCTGGGGCCGCCCCTCCGGCTCTTCCTTCGCCGTGCGCCCGGAGCGTCTGAGTATCGGTGCCGACGCTCTCGTCGCAAGGTTCAGTCAGTCGATGTAACGCAAGGCCCACTCGACGAAGCCGCCACCTTGGCCGCGCGCTCGACTATCGTGGTCACCTGCTCCTGGTAGTTGGCGCCGTCGTTCGTCCTGACGGTAACGGAGATCCCGCCGTCCCTTGCCATGCTGCTCGGGTTGGCCAAGGTGCACGGGACGAACACAGCCGCGTCCGAGGGGCCCGTCCATCCGCCGCCCGCCGCATTCAGCCGACTGCGTCCCTGCGGTGGGACCCAATCGTCACCCATCTTCTTCTTCCAGGCATCGAAGCTCCCCAGCGCCATGAACTCGACCACGATCGAGAGCACCTGGTCTCCCCCAGCGCTCACCGCGCAGTAGCCGCTGTAGCGGCCTCGGCTGCTCAGGACGGATTCATGGACCGAGAAAATCTGCCCGGTAGGAGCGATGACGTTCATCTCGTCGAGGTTGCGGGCATCCGTCAAGCGAGTGCACGCGCCTCCGGCAGACCCTTCGAACGACGCGTGCGATCCACGGTACTCGCCGACGGCGTATCCACCTGCTGTCAGGGCCAGACACGCTCCAGTGACCGCTCCCACCCGCCAGATCCTGCTGTCCATCGTGCCCTTTCTGTGCATGGCGAACCTCTCGGCCCACTCCACGGTTCCCCGCCACGGCCTGTGTCCGTTCCCCCGTGCTTACCTCTGCTCAGTGCTGAAACAACGCACTGGCCGCGTCTTCTTCTCGACGCTGAAGAACGAATTCATCGACAAACAGCACTGGCCCAGCCGGACCGCAGCACACACCGCGATCCTCGAATGGAAAAATCACGCCGATCGTATCGTGCGATCACAACCTGTTGCCGCCCCCCGGTCTAGCGCATTCGCCGAGGGGCTGCTCCTCTTCCCGGACGCCTTCCCCCACGTCGGTGTGCGCTGGAAAGTCTCCGGCGTAGCTACGCCTGGGCCCGGTGGGGCTCCTAGGGGCCGGCGGGTGTCAGCCGGAGACGGCGTGACGCAGTTCGGTGAGGGAGGCGCCGATGGCGTCGGCCAGGCCCGAGATGCCGGGCAGTGCCTCGGGGTCGGTGCACACGCCGACGGCGACGGTTCCCGCGTAGGAGAGCGCCGAGACCCGCAGGGCGTGCCGTTGCGCGGGTTCGGCGACCGAGTGCAGGGCTCCCACCGGCCGCCCGACCACCGTGAGCGCGCCGCGCGGGCCGGGCACGTTGGAGATCGCGAGGCTGAACTCGTGCGGGCCGGCGGCGATGCGTCCGGCGGCACGCTCCAACGGCGAGCAGCGGGCGAGCGCGTGGAACAGGTCGTAGAGCTCCTGAGCGTCACCTGCCGCCTTGCGGACTGCGGTCTCGCCGCTGATCCGGTCGAGCCGGGCCAGCGGATCGTGCTCGGCGAGCGGCAGGTCGACGTTCAGGAACGAGTCGCGGTTGCCCAGGTCGGCCGGGTCCTCTTCGCGGTGGTGGAGGCTGACCGGGACCTGGGCGCGGAGCCGGACTGCATGGCCTCCGACGGTGCCCAGCCAGGCGCGCAGACCGCCGCAGACGGAGGCGAGCAGGACGTCGTTGACCGTGGCCCGGGTCGGTCGCGAGGTGCCGATCGCCTTCAGTTCGGCGAGCGGCACGGAGGTCACGGCGAGTTCGCGCGCGGCACCGATCTCGCGGTCGAGGGCGGACCTCCTCACCCGGTGGCCGAACTCGCGCACCAGGGTGGCCGGGAGCCGTCGCAGTTCATGACGGCGCGTGCGGACCGCCTCCTGAGCCGACGGGGCGGGCGCGGTTCGGCGCGAAGGCGGGGCGCCGCTTGCCTGCTCCCACAGGACCTCGTCGAGGAACCGGAGACAGCTGATGCCGTCGGCCATCGCGTGGTGAATCCGCGAGACGATCACCTCACGGCCGTCGGCGAGCGGACCGACGAGGTCGAACGCCCACAGCGGGCGACGGTGATCCAGGCGCTCGGACATCAGCTCACCCGCCACCGCCCACGCGCCGCGCTCGTCGATCCCGGCCGTGCCGTCGCGGCGGCGCACATGGGCGGCGACGTCGAACGCGTCGTCGGTGATCCAGTGCGGTTCGGGCAGCGCCACCCGCTCGCGGCCGCGTGACCCGGAGCCGAGGCGTGCGTCGACGTGGGCGCGCAGCCGATCGAGGTCCATCGCGTCGTGGCCGGGCTCGACCACGATCATCTTCAGCGTGTGGCCGGCGATCGCCGCCGACTCGAGGGCAAGGAGCCGGGCGTCGTCGGGGCTGAGCCGCTTCGGTTCCGCCACGCATCGACCATAAGGCGGTTCACAGGGGCCGGCCACTTCGTCACGGCTGGCGACGGCTCCGCGCTTCGCCGTCACCGGCCCGCGAGCCCGTACACGCTGCCCCGGAGCGGCGGTCACCGTTGCCCCGGGCCTCCGGCCCACGTCACGACAGTGCGCGGGTGAGCCATACGATGTCGCCGCGGTCCTCGGTGGAGACGTGGTCCCGCGCGAACCCCAGCTTCTCCAGGACACGGAGCGACGGCGTGTTCCACGTGCCGACGGTGGACCAGAGGCGTTGCCGCCCGGTCGCCGTGGCGGCGCCGAGCACCGCGGTGGCCGCCTCGGTGGCGTAGCCGCGCCCGTGCACGCGCCGGAACAGCTCGTACGCGATCTCGGGCTCCTCCACCGTGGTACGGCCGACGATCAGCCCGCAGTAGCCGATGAAGTCGCCTTCGTCGCGGCGCTCGATGGGCAGCAGGGCGATCCCTGTCGTCGCCGCTGCAGCGAGCTGCTTCGCGATGACCGCCCGGGTGTGCTCAAGGGTCGGCGTCCCGTTGCCGCGCTCGGACTGGAGGTCGCGGAGCGGTTCGGCGTCCGACTCGGCCCACGGCCGCAGAAGCAGCCGCTCGGTCTCCAGATGGAACGGCATCGTCGCGTACGCGGGCATGTTCCTCAGCCGAGCCGATCGCCGACCAGCCGGACGAAAGGGCTCCAGGCCGCCGGGCTGACAGTGAGTACCTGCCCGTCAGGGTTCTTCGAGTCACGCACGTGCACGGTGGCGAGAGCGGCGGCGACCTCCACGCATTCGCCGCCCCCGCCACTGCTGTAACTGCTCTTCGACCAAGCAGACTCGGGCACGGTCGGCTCGGCGCCCTGAAGTGTCATGCGTCTCCCCGCAGTTTCTCGACGAAGGCCAGCGACTCACTGGGAGTGAGTGCCTGCGACCTCAACAGGTTATAGCGCGCCTCCAGTTCGTGGACCTTGCGTCGGTCCGTGTAGAGACGGCTGTCGTCCTGAACCTCCGTGTAGGCGATGCGCCGCCCGTCCTCGGTCTGGATCAGGTTGAACGGGCCTCCGAGACCTGCATGATCCTTGCAGGTGGTCGGCATGACCTGGATCTCGACGTTGCGGGCCTGTCCGAGGTCGAGAAGGTGGTCGCACTGCCCGTCGAGTACCGCAGAGCCACCGACGGTCCTGTACAGGACTGCTTCCTCGATCACGAAGCTCAGCAGTGGAGCCGGGTGACGGCTCAAGACCTCCTTGCGTGCCATGCGGGCAGCGAGCCGCTGCTCGATCACGTCCTCCTCCAGCAATGGCCGCTGCCACTGGAAGACCGCCCTGGCGTAGTCCTCCGTTTGCAGCAGTCCGGGAACGAGATGTGCCGCGTAGACGCACACTCCGACAGCACCCGCCTCCAGCCTTGCCGCGTCCCGGAAGTACGACGGGTACTGGGCCCGGAGCACCTCTTCCCTCAGGGCCTTGAGCACTCCCCCGGCGTCCAAGACTTCGTCGGCCCGGTCGATGAACCGGGCCGGCGGGATGCGGCGTCCCTGCTCGAACGCCGCGATGGTCGGGGCCGCATAGCCTGTGCTGCTGCCGAACTCGGAGCGGTCCAGGCCCGCACGCGTCCGGAGCAGCTTCAACTGCCGCCCGAAGGCGGTGACGACGCCCGTCCCGCCCTCGTCGTCGGGACCGTCTCCCGCGCCTTCGTACTCACCGTTCGCCATGGCACCTCTCGTCCCCACGCAACCGCCTCTACCGGCCAACACCCGGAGGTGACGGCCCGTCACGCCGCTCACCGCACACAGGGCGCAGGGCACCGCACACAAAGGCTCATGTGCAGCGGGTCACCCCTGGTCACGCTACGCCGTCGGGCGGAACGATGAAGGCATGACCAGTGAGTTCACCTCCCCCGTTCGCCCTGGCCTCTCGGACCGCAGGAGCGACGTCCTGCGGCCCGCACGGCACTTCAGCATGCTTTTCAGCTCCACTCCGCGCGGGGTGCGGCTCGCCCGGCGCCTTGCCGGGGAATGGCTCGACACGTGGGGGCTTCCCTACGGCGGCACCGCACACGACGCGCTCACGCTGATCGTCGCGGAGCTGTGCAACAACGCCGCGTGCCATGGCCGCGTGGCCGGGCGGGACTTCCGCCTCGACCTCTCGACGGTGGGACCGGCGACCGTCCGTGTCGAGGTGACGGACACCCGTTCCGAACGCATCCCGGTCGCCCTGACCCCGCCCACCGACTCCACCCGGGGCCGCGGCCTCGTCCTGGTCAACGGCCTTGCGTCGCGCTGGGACTACCGCCGCCGCGTCGGCGCGCCCGGCAAAACGGTCTGGGCGGAGTACGACGTGAACCATCCAGAGTGACAGTTGGCTCGGGGTGCTCCAGGAGGGATTCCCCGTGCAGGCCAAGCTGGATCTCACCCCATAGCCACGCTCAGCAGGGACATTCCCGAAGCGATCAGGGTCGAGATGCCGGGAGCCCCTCCACACCTCTCGGAGAGTCTGCCGAGAAGTGATCGCGCCATCTGCTGGTCCTCCGCACGGGAGAGGTCCTGCTCGCGGAGGATCGTGAGCAGGGAACGGCACACCTCAGGATCGGTGACGTGATCCTGCCCATCCGTCAGGGCCTGCTCGAGGTTCTCCATGAGCTGAGGCCACTTCGCCACAGCGTCCTCAGCGGCGGCGACGTCAATCTGGCGTTGGTGGGAGCCGACAGCTCCCGGCTGGTTCTGAACGTTGCCCATCGATCCGGAGTTCACCACTCCGGAGTTATGGAATCCGCGCGATGCGGGATCGGCTGAGCGGCGGTTGAAGATGCTCATCAGGCGCCTCCTTCGGGCAAGGGGGAGGAGTTCATCGTCGCTGTCGGGTGGAATTCTCCGGGTCGGTTCTGCACGTCGCCCATGGCTCCGGTGTTGACGACGCCGGAGTTCTGGAGGATGTAGGTGGCTTGATTCAGGAAGGCGCTGACATCAACCCCCTTCTTCTGGAGGAAATCGAGGACGGCTCGGAAGACGCAGCGCTCCATCCACGCGACATGACGCCTGGCGTCGTCGTACTGCAGCATGTCGTCCATGCGACTACAGGAGTATGCCTCTCGCAGGCTTGCGGGGTCCTCCCTGTCTTCCTCCGGACGGGCACGGGTGAAAGGCCGGCGGAGACGACCGAGTAGCACGAACACGTCGAGAAGAGCATTGAGCGCCTCTTGAGCCTCTCGACGCGGCCCGCTGCGTCTCGCAGCCGCGAGCGCCTTCCTGAGCCGGGTGTTGACAGGGTTGACCACGTGCGGGCGCACTGTGATCCGGAGATAGTGGTGCTCGTATGCGAAACTGACGTAAAGTAGCGTGACCAGGTCTCCGTCCCAGGACACAATGCGCGTGCACAAGAGTCTGCGTGCCCGTTGAGTCTCCCGGGCCGCGCCCAACGATTGGGCACCGTCGGCAGCCAACGTCTGAAGAGAATCCCATTCGGCCTGACTGATCCGATCCCAGTCCGTCGCCGACACGGCTGCCACATCGAACGTATCGAGCCGGTTCTCAGGCTGGTAGTCCAACTGCGGGTCCAGCAACTTCTCGAGCTCTTCACCCACGTGGCGATGCAACTCGTCCGGAGTGAACGGCTCGAAACCACGGGTATTGCCGTGAACCATGTCGGCAACGCTTCGAAAAACCTGGCGAACGAGACGCTCCTCCTCTGTCTCGTTCTGCTTCACATCGGCCGGCACTGCCGGAGCCACATCGATGCCGATCGCGTGCTCCGACCAAAGCCGCCCCGCACCCACGACGGCATGGGTGGGCGACCGGTACCGGCGAAGGTTGAGACGGTAGGGAACCACACGGCCATCGCGGAATGGCGGTGAACGGTGGAGCGCCAGACGGCGCTTCCGCCCCACCCACCACCGCAGGTCCGAACCGGACCGCCGAGATGCCCACCGGCCGATCCGTACTTGACGGCGTGCACACATCCGGTCGATATAGCAGGCGGCCCACCCTCCGGCGAGGGCAGCCCCGGTGGCTGCAGTGAGGTCGAATCGGACGCCTGCGACGATAGTCCCGACCACGGCCACGCACAGCAGGAGCCGTCGAAGGTGAGTGAGTCCTTCCGCCGTCGCAGCCGTCTGAAGTACAGGAGTCAGGTGGAAGCCGTGCGGCGGCACCGGATGGCCAACCGCGATTCGGCGCCGCACCCAGCTCGCGTATTCGTGACCGAGCAGGATGCCCGGCTGATCCTTGTCAGCCGTGAGACGCCCAGCAATCTTCTTCAGCGCGGGCTTGCGCTTCACTCGCCGATGCGTGAGGACGATCCACAACACGCGCGGTGCGACACGCGCATAGCGCGAACAGATCCGGGCGACTGCAGCAACATGGTCGTGCCGCAAGTACGCAGCAGCACACAGCCAGCCGGCGACGTCGGACAGCGCATTCTCGGGAGATAGATCCTCAGTCGCGTCCCGCTGCTCGTGAGTGCCCGCCTCCTCCGGCGAGGAGGTTGGCCTCGGCATCGTGGGCGGCTTGCGGAGGCTGACTCGTGATCTCCTCTCACGCTCCGCCGCGAGCGCCTCGCCGTCGTCAATGCTCTCGAAACCGGTGCCGAGCCCCATCCCCCGCCTCTCGCAGTCCCCCGTGGCGGGCACCACGGTGCCCGCCACACGCCAGGGGAGGAAAGAGGGCAGAACACGGAAGCGGGCATTTTGCGCCACTCCGAGATTGTGACGGCCGTGCAGGCCGGGTCGAGCAGCACTCGTCTCTGTAGCCGACATCTTCGTAGATGCCAGCTACGTAGACGCCGGCTACAGAGACGTCTTCCACTGTCCAAGCCCGATCTCAGGTCGGGGTCAGCCGGGGGCCCAGATGTCCAGGGGGACGACGTCCACCGCGCGGCCGGCGGGGCTGATCAGGCGGCCCATCAGCTTGGTCTGCCGGAGCGCGATGGCACGGTCCACCAGGGTCAGTTCCGGCAGGTGCTCGGCGAGCTGTGCCTCCAGGCGCTGCACGTCGGCCACGGAACGCAGCCAGACGGTGAAGAGGAGGTTCTGCGGTCCGGTGACGGAGGCGCAGAGGCGGACCTCCGCCATGGACAGCAGGCCGCGTGCCGTCGCGGCAACCCGGTCGGCCGGGACCCTCGCCCACAGGGTGGCCGACACCGGCCACTCGGTGAGCTCGCGAGCGACCTCGCAGCGCAGTACGAGGTCGCGGGCCTCGATCAGCTGGTGGAGCCTGCGCCGCACCGTCGCCGCGCTCACGCCCGCCACTGCGGCCAGCTCCGACGCGGAGCGGCGTCCGTCGGCGGCGACGGCGGGAATCAGCGCACGGGTCACCGCGTCCGGGCGCAGGGTCGTACGGCCCACTGCGGGGCCCGGACCGGGGGCGGGGCCGGGCGCGGGCGCGGCGACCCGGAGGCGGCTCTGCTGCTGCTCGGTGAGGGCCCGCAGCCGCCATCGGCTGCCGTCGCCGAACACCTGGGTGGCCAGCTGGGCACGGGTCCCGACGACTCCCGGCAGCCGGGACATCCGGTCCAGGATGAGCCGTGACATGCCGGTGAGCCCGGGGGCGAAGACGGTGACCAGCAGGTCCCGGCCGCCCGCCATGTGCTCGACCGTGACGATCTGGGGTTCCCGCGCGAGGGCGTCGGCGACGGCCTCGACACGCCCGGCCCGGCAGTCGACCTCCACCAGCGCCACTTCGAGGCTCTTGCGCAGGAAGAGCCCGGGGTATGCGGTGATCCAGGCGCGCCCGGTGCCGCGCAGCCGCTCCCACCGGCGGGCCACGGTCACGGGATCCGCTCCGAGGACCTTGCCGAGCAGGCTCCAGGAGGCGCGGGGGGCCATCTGGAGCGCGTGGATCAGCGCTTCGTCGTGGGCGTTGAGAGGGCCGGCCGTCGGCCCGGGAGGGTGATCGGAGGTGTCCATATCCTGCATTCCGGCGTTGATTCTGCGGGATTCCTGCGATGTGCAGCTTAGACCTTCCCGTATCCGTCGCCACCCTCCACCTTTTCCTGCAACCCACGTGCTCCGGGGCACACGCCCCGGTCGGCGCGCCGCACTCCACCGACAGGGAGGGACACACCATGGCCGAAACCGGCTCGGTGTCCGCACAGGCGACAGCCGCACCGCCCGCGACGAAGGACTCGAGAACGGGGGGCGGGAACGGGCGGCGGGAGCTGCTGGCCGCCACCGTCGGCGGCGTCGTGGAGTCGTTCGACTGGACGATCTACGCCGTCCTCGCCCCGTACTTCGCCTCGGAGATGTTCCCCGGCGACGATCCGGTGGCCAAGCTGCTCGGCGCCTACCTGGGTTTCGCGGTCGGGTTCGTGGTGCGGCCCTTCGGGTCCTACGTCATCGGCCGGATCAGCGACCGGCGGGGGCGCCGCTTCGGTCTGATGCTGTCGATGATCCTCATCTCCTGTGCGTCGTTCCTGCTGGCCGCGCTGCCCACGGCAGCGCAGATCGGGGTGATGGCACCGCTCCTGCTGGTCGCGATCCGGTTGGTCCAGGGCCTGTCGATGGGCGGGGAGAACCCGAGCGTCGCCGCGTACGTCACCGAGACCGCGCCGAAGCGGCTCCGTTTCCTCTACAGCGGCATCAGCTACAGCGGCATCATCCTGGGCAACATCCTGTGCTTCGGCGTGCTGACGGTGATGCTGGCCGTGCTCGGCGAGGACGGCGTGGCGGACGGCGGCTGGCGCATCGGCTTCGTGGTGGCGGGACTCATGGGCCTGCTGTCGCTGTGGGTGCGGCGCACCGCGCAGGAGTCCGAGGAGTTCACAGCGGGGACGACGGACGCCCCGTCCGCGGTGGCGGCGGCGGAGCGGCGCGCGCTGTTCCGTACCTCGGCGCGGAACATGACCGCCGTGTTCCTCACGACGCTCGGCATCACGGTCAGCTACTACTTCGGCACCACCTACCTGCCGCAGTACGCCGAACGGCTCGGTCTCAGCTCCGGCGCGGAGGGCACGGCCGCCATGCTGGTGCCGCTCACGCTGCTGATCGTCGCGATGGCCGCGTCCGGCATCCTGGCGGACCGCGTCGGATCCACCCGGACCGTGCGCACCGGGCTGGGGCTCCTGGCCTTCTGCACCGTGCCCGTCTTCCAGGCGATGGAGGCCGAGGTGCTGCCGGTGTGGGTGGCGACGGTCCTGCACCTACTCTGCCTGGCCGCGCCGTTGGCGCTGTTCAACGTCTTCTTCGCCCGGCTGTTCCCGGTGCAGATCAGGGTGGTCGCGATGGGCCTGCCGTTCACGGCCGCCGTCGGGCTGTTCGGCGGCACGTTCCCGATGGTCGCGGAGGCACTCGCCGGCGCCGGGCACATCGCGATGGTGCCGTGGCTCGCGGCGGCGGCGTGCGCCGTCTCCTTCGCAGCGACCTTCCTCATCCGCCGCCCGGCGCACGCCTGACGGCCGGGCCCACCCGTACGAAGCGACTGGAGGCACACCATGAATCTGCGCGAGGACGCCGCCGCCGTCCAGGACGACCTGGTCCGGCTGCGGCGCGCCCTGCACCAGCACCCGGAGACCGGACTCGACCTCCCGCGCACCCAGGAGAAGGTGCTCGCCGAGATCGACGGGCTGGGCCTGGAGGTCACGACGGGACGGCGCCTCAGTTCCGTCACGGCGGTGCTGCGCGGGGCGCGGCCGGGGCCCACCGTGCTGCTGCGCGGGGACATGGACGCCCTGCCGGTCGAGGAGCGCACCGGACTGGACTACGCCTCCCGGACCGGGACCACGATGCACGCCTGCGGCCACGACCTGCACACGGCGATGCTGGCCGGGGCCGCGCGTCTGCTGGCCTCGCACCGGGACCGGCTGGCGGGCGACGTCGTCTTCATGTTCCAGCCGGGCGAGGAGGGGTTCGACGGGGCGCGGCTGATGGTCGAGGACGGTGTCCTGGACGCCTCGGGGACGCGCCCGGTCGCCGCCTACGCGGTGCACGTGCTGTCGGCGGGGCACGCCTCCGGCCGGTTCTTCACCCGCGGGGGGCCGGCGATGGCTGCGTCGAACGTGCTCACCGTGACCGTCCGGGGCGCGGGCGGGCACGGTTCGATGCCGCACCGCGCCGCCGACCCCGTGCCGGCGGCGTGCGAGATGGTGACCGCGCTGCAGACCTGGATCAGCCGCACCTTCGACGTCTTCGACCCGGTCGTGCTCACCGTCGGCAGCTTCCACGCGGGCACCAAGCAGAACGTGATTCCGGAATCCGCCACCTTCGAGGCGACGGTCCGCTCGTTCTCCCCCGCCACGCAGGCCCGGCTGAAGGACGGCACGGTCGAGCTGTGCCGAGGCATCGCCGCGGGTCACGGGCTGCGGGTGGACGCGGAGTTCACCGAGCTCTACCCCGTGACCGTCAACGACGCGCGGGAGGCGGCGTTCGTCGAGCGGACCGTCGCCGAGCTGCACGGCGAGGAGCGTTTCGAGCCGATGGCGCACCCGCTGGCCGGGGCCGAGGACTTCTCGCGGGTCCTGGACGAGGTGCCGGGGGCGATGACGATGCTCGGTGCCCCGCCCGCAGGGGCCGACCCGGAGTCCTCCGCGAACAACCACTCGCCGCACGCCGCGTTCGACGACGCGGTGCTGGCGGACGGTGCGGCGCTCTACGCGCGGCTGGCCCTGGACCGTACGGCCGCGGGAGTCTGACGCGGCGCGCCGTACGTCCGCGCCCGCGCCCGGGGCGTGCGCGGTCGTGTGGGAACGGCCGTCAGGTTGCCGTTCCCACACGAGTGGGGCGCGTTGGCCCCGGGCAGGTCGGTGAGGGTCAGGCGCAGGGTCCGAGGTCCTCCCAGACGCCCCACTCGCCGGTGGTGCCGGGTTCCTCGCCCTTGACCCACCATTTGGCGCGCCAGGTGTGGCCCTCCCAGGTGACGCGGTCGTCGCCGAGGTAGGTGGCCGTGGGGTTCCAGGCGGGCGCGGTGCAGTCGCCCGGGTCCGGGTCACCGGGGTCTCCCGGGTCGCCGCCGCCACCGATGTTGACGTCGATGCAGGCGTAGAAGGCGTTGGCCGTGTCGGCGATGTTCCAGACGGCGAGGACCTTCTGCTGCCCGGAGATTCCGCCGAAGTCGACCCGGTGGGTGACGGTGGCGCCGGGCTGCGCGCCGCCGTCGTTGAACTCGGCGATCTTCTGCCCGCCGACGAAGTACTGCCAGGTGCTGGTGGCGTGGCGGGCGGTCAGGGTCCACGAGAAGTGCGTCGAGCTGCTGACCGGGGTGACGCGCCAGCCCTTGCCGTCGTCGTCGAGTTCGGCGAACTGCTGGTTCCCGCCGCTGCAGCTGCGCAGGCCCTTGGGTCCCTCGACGCTCTGCGGCTCGTACTTGATCTGGCCGCACTCGACGTCGCCTGCCGCGCACTGGGCCTGGCGGCTGGGGGGCGTGGAGACGTAGCCGTGCGCGCTGGCCGTCTGGGCGGGGAGGCTCACCGCGAGCAGGGGTGCGATGCCCGCACCGATCACGGCCGCCAGTCTTCGCTTCGGGTTCATGCCGACTCCTTCGCTGTCGAGGACGCACAGGCCAGGGGGTGGGGGCGAAGCGGGTCCGCAGGAGCAGCCAAAGGAACAGACCAACCTCGCCGCTGGTCTAGACCTTAATGATTGTCCGGGGCCCGTCAAGAGGTACGGCGCGGATCGCGGAAGCCCCGGAATAGACCCCGGTCCTCGGACGTTGGCGTCCGCATGACGTTCTCCGTGCCGGTCACCGTGCGTGGCTACGAACTCGACACCCAGGGGCACCTCAACCAGGCCGTCTACCTCCAGTACGCCGAGCACGCACGGTGGGAACTGCTGCGGGCGGCCGGGCTGCCGCAGGACAAGCTCCTGGCGGACGGGGTCGGGCCGGTGGCGCTGGAGACCACGCTGAAGTTCCGGCGTGAGCTCTGCGGCGGCGACGACGTGCGGGTCACCTGCGGGTTCGAGTTCACCCGGAGCCGGACGTTCCGCATCCGGCAGGAGATCCTGACCGTGGACGGCGCCGTGGCCGCGGAGGTGACGGCCCTCGCCGGCATCCTCGACCTCGCCACGCGCAAGCTCGTCCCCGACCCGGCCGAACGGCTGCGGTCGCTGGCCGACCAGGCCGACCTGCTGGGCTGAACGCGCCCCGGACGCGCCGCGGGACACACAGTCGCGCGCCGGAGGGTGGGGCGGCTGGACCCGGGGGGCGGCGGCACGGCCATACTGTCTCCCGTGGAGCAACGACCTGAATCCCCCGAACCGGCCGTGCTCAGCGCCGGCACGGACCCGACGCACATCCCCGGCCTGCCCGGACCGGCCACCGCGGCGGCGGAGCGGCAGCAGTCCCCCGACGCGTCGGTGGCGGAGGCTGAGCCCGCCACCGACGGCGGACCGGACGACGAGCCGCAGGCGCAGGAGCCGCCCCGGACCGGCGACTCCCCCGGCGCGGCCCTCGACGAGGCCGAGGCGGACGACGAGGCGGGCGACGAGGCCGAGGCCGACGGCGAGACCGCGGACGCCGACGAACCGGCGGAACGCGACCCGCACGACGACGAAGAGCCGCCGGAAGGGCCCGCGTTCGAGGTGCGGGACCACCGGGGGGCGATCCTCGCGGACGGGCGCGGCGTGGTGTTCCGGCTGGACGACACCGAGGCGCGTTTCCGGTGGTCCGACATCGGCTCCGTCGAGATCGGCGCCTCCCGTTTCGCGAAGCGCTTCGAGGTCGCCGTCGGCACGCGGGACCCGCACCGCCGCTTCGACGCCGAGGTCATCGCGCCGACCCGCAAGACCCTCCAGCAGTGGACAGAGGACCTGGACGCCGTCCTCGACGCCTGGTTCGACGACGACCCGAAGTAGCCGGGTCCGCCGCCCGGCACAGCGGAGCCGCACACCGGGAACGAGATCACTCCGTTCCCGGTGGTGTAGGCTTCCCACGCCTGTCTCTGCTTCCTCCGGCACCTCACCGACGCGATGTTCGCGCAGGTCACGGCGGGGGCGGCGACTTCTTCTAGTGCTTCAGATCGAGAGGCACACAGCGCGGAGCCGATGCGGCCCCGTGCGAGGCCGGGGCACCTCCCGTGGATCTTTCGGGACGCCGTGGCCGGGTGTGTCTTCTCCCGCGCTGTCTGCTTGTCCGGACAGTTGAACGGGAGAGGACCCCGCCGTGATCAGTACACCGGTTCCGCCGGCCGCCCGCACGCGGCGCCGCCCCCGGCCCTGCCCGTTGCCCGGCTCCGCAAGCCACGGGGGGCGGCCCGTGCCCGCCTGAGCGGCACGGGAGGTCGAGCTGCCCGGCACCGGCGACGGTCGTCACTACGCCGTGACAGGTCCCCACCCCCGGCGCACCTCTCTGCCGCAGCACCGGCCTTCCTCAGCCCTGTCACGCGCCCTTCAGCCAGCCCTTCCGCGCGCCCGCACGTCCGGGGCGGCGCGACACGCCCCCCGGCCGCAGACGGGCCGGTCCCCGGCGCCACCGCCACGCACCGGAGTCGTCTCCGGTCACCACCCCCGAGGGATCAGGAAATGAGCACGATCGACCCCGCCGACCGCGAGGTGACCTCACCGGCGCGGGTGCCGGCCGACGGCGAGGCCGAATGCGGCCTCACCGTGGCCGAGTTGGAGGCGGAGATCGACCGGCTGCGCACCGAGGTGACGCAGTTGCGGCACGCGATGGCGAGCCGCAGCGTCATCGACCAGGCACGAGGCATGGTGATGGTGATGGCCCGCTGCCCTCCACAAGTCGCCTGGGAGGTCCTGGTGGAGGTCTCGCAGCACACCAACACCAAATTGCGCGACGTCGCCATGGCGCTGGTCGCCACCGCACAGGGCCGCACCAGGCTGCCCCAGCCGCTCGGCGCGGAACTCGCCGCCGCGCTGCGCCGCCGGAGGTGAGCCGGAGCGGACGAACGGGCCGGCGCGGCGGGCCCATGCCGTGGTGGCGCAGGGCCGTGGTGACGCGACCGGTCAGGGCAGAGGGGCGCCGCGGGCGGCGAGCCACAGGTCGTACCACTCCTGGTGGTCGAGGCGGGGCGCGCCCAACGCCGCGTCACGGCAGGCACGGATGCGCTCCGGGCGGGTGGAGCCAACGACCGGGACGACGGCCGCGGGGTGGCGTTGCAGCCACCACAGCAGCACCGTCTCGGGCGTGGTGCCCTTGTCCTGGGCCAGCCGCCGGACGAGCGCGGCGGTCTGCCGGTCCTCCGGGGTGACCGGGCGGCCGGTGTACCGGCCCTGGGCGAGGGAACCCCAGGCCTGCAGCGCGACCCCGTGGGCCCGGCAGTGCTCAAGGGTCCCGTGCGGGAAGCCGTTGCCGGCGGCCTCTGCGGTGTTGACCACGACGCCGGACTCCAGCCAGTCCCGGTGGTGCAGGCTCATCTCCAGCTGGTTCACCTCCAGCGGGAAGGGCAGCGACGCCTGGAGGTGGGCGATCTGCGGGCCGCTCATGTTCGAGACGCCGAAGCGGCGCACCAGCCCCTGCCGGTGCAGCGAGGTGAGCGCCTCCGCGACGTCGTCGGGGTCGGCGAGCGGGTCGGGTCGGTGCAGCAGCAGGACGTCGACGACGTCGGTGCGCAGCCGGGTCAGGCTCTCCTCGACGCGACGCACGACGGACGCGCCCCGCAGGTCGTAGTGGCCCGGACGGTCGCCGTCGGGGAGACGGATGCCGCACTTGGTCTGCAGGGTGAGGCGTTCGCGCAGGCCGGGGCTGCGGGCGAGGACCTCGCCGAAGACGGCCTCCGCCTTGCCGTGCCGGTAGATGTCGGCGTGGTCGAAGGTCGTGATGCCGCTGTCGAGCGCGGCCGCGACCGCCGCCTCCGCGGCGTCGACGTCGACCGGACCGTACGGTTCCGGCTGCCAGCTGCCGCCGAGACCCATGCATCCGTAGACGAGTCCGTTGCCTGCGCGGGGTCGAGTGGTCACCGGACCACCTTCGCACGGCGCCTCCGGCACGGGCTCCGGCGCCCCCGGACGCCCCCGGGCCTCCGCCCGCGCCTCGAACGATGTCCTGTTTCGAGGAGGCCGGCCGCTGCACGCCGGTCGTACCGCGACGAAGGGGCAGCCCGGGCACGTCCGGTCGCCGTGGCGCTCGGCAACGCCTCGCTGCTGGGCGTCGGTCACCTCCTACGTGAGCGATGTCGGACCGCCGTCGCAGCAGGACGTCGACGCGTCCACGTCCGACGTGCGCCACGTTCGACCCGCTGACCAGCCGCCGGCCGGGGGGCGGGGGGTCAGCCCGCCGGCCGGATCCGGAGCACGGTGCTCCCGTCGCGGATGCCGTGGCGGCGCAGCCGCCGTTGCTGGAGAAGCCGGAGCGCGTGAGCGTGGTCATTATCCGCACGTCCTCGTCGCCGACAGCCGTCACCCGGAGCATGCCGAGGCCGAAGCGGTCCGGGAGCGGCAGCGTGACGGGACCGGGCACCTCGATCTCGCAGCTGCCGTCCGCGCAGGCCCGCAGATCCTCGCCGTCGGCGGCAGCCGGCAGCCGCGGCGGCACGGACGTGGACCGGGACGGGAACGGGCTCGCCGAGGGGGTGGACGCGGCGGAGCCGGAAGGGGAGGCGTCCTTCGCCCCGGCCTCCCCCGGCGCGCGGCGGGTCAGCCGCGGGCGGCCGCTTCGACGCGGTCCGCGGCCTGGGCCGGGCCGTCGACGGCGTGCATCTCCCGCTGCAGCGCACGGACACCGGCGAGCACGCTCTCGTCGGCGACGAGCCGCTCGGCCTCGGTGCGCAGCCGCTCGGGCGTGACCTCGTCCTGCGGCAGGTGCGCCCCGAGGCCGAGTTCCGCCAGCCGCTCGGCGATGAAGTGCTGTTCGGGCGTGTAGGGCACGGCGACCACGGGCGTGCCCAGGTACATCGCCTCCATCACGCTGTTGGTCCCACCGTGGGAGACGAAGACGTCGGCGCGGCGCAGGACCGACAGCTGGGGCACCCAGCTCATCAGCCGCACATTGTCGGGCACCGACCCGAGTTCGTCCCGGTCGACATGGTCGGCGGCCGCGACCACCACGTGCCAGTCGGTCCCGGCGAACGCCTCGATGTAGGTGCGCAGGATCGCCGCCTGGCCGTCGATCTGCATGCTGCCCCTGCTGACCAGGGCGACCGGTCGGCCCGGCTCCGGCTCTTCCCAGTCGGGCTCGTCGTCGCGGCTGCCCACGGAGGGGCCGACGAACGCGAACCGTTCGTCGAAGGTCTCGTGCGCGGGCTGGAAGGAACGCGGAAGGAACACCAGGTTCGACTCGTCGGCGGGCGCGTTGAACTCCTCCAGGGTCACGTGTGCCAGGCCGTGGTCCTTCAGCAACTGTCCCTGCTTGACGAAGAAGTCGATCAGCGCGGGATGGTGCGGATCGATCTCGTCGGCGAACAGCGACCCGATCTGCTGGGTGAGCGAGTACGTGTCGTTGGACGCCAGGGTCCCGAACATCTCGATCGCCGGGCGCTTCCACTTGCGAGCCAGCACCCGGCCCGCGGCGAACGTGCTGACGTCGTACAGCAGCACGTCGGGGATGTCGTCGCCGAACCCCTCCTCGAGCACGGGGACGGTGGCGATGCCCTCGTCGATCGACCGGACGGGCTCGTGGACCATGTACTCGGCGTCCATCGTGTCCGGCAGCTTCCGGGACGTCAGCCACGACTCGTAGCACAGGGCCCGGGCTCCCGCGGCGGTCACCTTCTCCTCGAACCTGCGGGTGGTCGCGAAGGTCACGCGGTGCCCGCGCCGTACGAGCTCCTCGACGATGGGGAGCGTCGGGCTGACGTGTCCGAACTCGGGAAGCGGCATGAAAGCCACGTGGTACGCCGACATGGCCGCAGCATGCCAGCGCACGCACCGGCCGGGCGTCGCTCCGGATGATGTCTGAGGACTTCATCAGTCCGCCCCTGCGCCACCGCTCCGGGCCGTGCGTCGAGAGCACCGAGGAGTACGCACCCGCCGGACGGAATGGCCGTGCGCCGACGCCCCGCTCCGGAGCAGAATCGGGACCATGGCGGACATGCGAGCGTTCCGGGACGCGGTTACCGACTGGGCGGCGGGCGGCGCCGACGAACCCGCACACACACTGGCCGCGCGGCTGGAGGTGCGGACCGCAGTGCTGCTGGAGGGGCCGAGCGACCTCGCGGCCGTGGAGACGCTGGCCGCGCTCCGCAGCCGCGACCTGGCGGGCGAGGGCGTGTGCGTCATCCCGATGGGCGGGGCGATGAGCGTCGGCCGCTACGCCGGCCTCCTCGGGCGTACCGGGCTGGGGCTGCGGCTGACCGGCCTGTGCGACGAGCGGGAGCGGGGCTACTACGACCGGGCTCTGGACCGGGCCCGCGCGCCGCGCGACGGGATCTTCGTGTGCGTCCGGGACCTGGAGGAGGAACTGATCCGCGCGCTGGGCGTGGCGAGGGTCGAGGAGATCGTGGAGGACGAGGGCGACCTGCGGGCCTGGCGGACCTTCGTCCGCCAGCCCGCCCAGCGCAGCGAGTCGCCCGAGCAGCAGATGCGGCGCTTCCTGGGCACGAAGAAGGGCCGCAAGATCCGCTACGGCACGCTCCTGGTCGGAGCCCTCGACGGCCGCCGGACTCCCGCGCCCCTCGACGGCCTCCTGGCGAGTCTGTGACGTCGGCATTGGCCAGGGCGTCGATGACGCCGTGGGTTCGCTGCCGCGTTGATGTGGGGGGGACGACCCCGGGCAGCGAGGGCGACGCCCACCGCAGCCGCCCCGCCGGATCGGCGATGACCTGCACGTTCAGCCCGCGCTTCGTATGTTGACCGTGCCGCACGTGGGCCAAGACCGGCAGAACCTGTCCCCCCTCAGTCAGCTTCGCCACCGCTCGCCCTGTTCGCGGCGATGTGCGGCCAGGTCGCGGGCGAGGAAGCGCAGGGTCGAGGTGGACAGATCGGCGCCGGCTGGGTGGACAACCACGCGGAAGCTCCTGGCAGGACGACTGGAATCCGACACCCCCCGTCTACCAGGAACGTTCTCTACGCCCGCTGGGCTAGCACAGAAGTCACGCGGAAGCGGCAGGGACGGGCGGACGAGAAAACGGACCCCGTTCGTGGTCACGAACGGGGCCTGAGACAAGATCGCCGGTGCGTCGGTCACGCCGCTGGCCGCGATCTTGATCGACTGACCGCGACATCGCAGGACAGGCGACCGGAAAAGTGGTGTCCGAGGGGGGACTTGAACCCCCACGCCCGATAAAGGGCACTAGCACCTCAAGCTAGCGCGTCTGCCATTCCGCCACCCGGACAGGGTGTCCCGCACGGCGTGCGCCGCGCTGACGGGACACACCATACCAAGGATCCGCGGTGCTCCTCACCTGGGTAAACCGGGACGGAGGAGAGCCCCGGGCGGGGCCCTCCTCCGTGGTTCACGGGTTCGGCGTCAGCGGTGGCTCTTCATGAGCTGCCCGCGCACGGCACCGGCCGGGAAGCGGTCGTTGTGGACGTTGACGTAGAAGAAGAACGGGTCCTTCTTGATGCCCTCAAGCTCCCAGAAGGTCAGGACGCGGGCGGCGTTGTTCGGGTTCTGCCAGCTGCGGGCGCGGATGCAGTCCGAGACGGCGCCGTTGCGCGGCGGGGTCTTGAGGGTGACGGCGATCGGACCGGCCTCGCCGCGGGGGCCGAAGTGGATGTGGGCGGCGGTCGGGGTGGCGACACGGCGGACGCTCAGCTTGTAGCAGAAGGTGCCGTTCTCGATCTTGTAGCGGAAGCGGCCTTCGCCGTTCCCGTCGCCGGGGCCGGGCACCTCCTGCTCGCCGTCGAGGTGGGCCCAGCCGGTGACCTTGTGCTTGCCGCCGCCCATCGCGTCGGCGCCGGCCGGCGCGGCCACGGTGGTGAGCAGGACCGAGGCGCCCAGGGCGGCCGCCGCAGCGAGGGATACAACGCGCATGTCGATGCTCCTGTGTGATCGGAGGGGTGATGCCCCCACGACGCTAAGTGAGCATCGGATATACCGCACCAACAGGGCGCATTCGTGTGTTTACCGGGTCGATATGGACGTGTCCCCCCGTGCGGCGTAGTGCACGGGAGGACGGGTCCGGCCGTCCGGGTGGCGTGCGGCGCTCAACCGCAGTCCCCGCGGGAGCACGGGGAACGGAGGTGGCGGCTGGAGCGCCGTACCGTGCTGAGCGAGCCGGCCGGGTTGGCGACGGGGCCGGTGGCGTCGTCCAGCCGCGTGGGGCCGTGTTCGCGGCGCGGGTCCAGGACGCAGCGGGCGCCGGTCTCGACGGTGGCCGTCAGGCCGTGGCGGGCGAGCAGCCGGGCGACGGTGGCGGTGCGGGCGGGGAGGTCCGGGGGCGAGGGGGTCGAGGTGCATGTAGTCGAGCGTCAGGCCGACGCCGTCGCAGCCGAGGTCGGCGAGCAGTGCGAGGGCCTCGGGGAAGAGGGCCCGAAGGGTGTCCGAGAGCACTTCCACCCCAGGGAGCCAAGGGGTCAGGCTGGCCCGTACACGTCAGGAACCGTAGCCACCTTCCGCCCGGCTGGGAAGACCATGACGACGGAAATCACCCGTCTTCATGGCCGCCTCGCCGACCGCCCCTCACGCGCCGAGGAGCTGTTCCCCCTCGTCGCGGAGCTGACCCGGCTCTCCGGCGGTCCGCCGCCGATATCGGACGGGTTCGTCCGCGGCTGGGTGCGGGGCCGGTCCTCGGTGCGCCGCCGCGACGCCCGGGACACGCTGACGGCCCGCCTGCGCCTCGACCCGTTCCTCACCGCGCTGGTGCCCCGGCTGTTCGAGGCGCAGGACGCGGGCGCCGTACTGGCGCAGTTCGGATGGTCCGAGCCGCTCGCCGCGCTGGCGGGTGAGGGCGTGCTCGACCGTGCGGCCCTGCTGGACGGTGCGGTGGCCCGCCTGCTGCGCGGGGACCGGCCGGGGAACCTGCGGTTCTTTCGCGACCTGCTCACCGCGCTGGCCCCGGGCGACGACGAACTGGCCGCGCGCGAACGGGACTGGGTGCGGCTCGCGGCCGACGCGCCGACCGCCATGGCGGACGACGCGCAGCGGACGCTGCGCCGGCTGTGGGAAGCCCGGCGGCTGGCGGCGGAGTCGCTGGCGGAGGCGTCCCGAGGGGTGCTCTTCCGCAGCGAACGGAGGCTGGTGTGCGCACAGTTGGTGCTGCTGGGCAAGGCGATGAGCCGTGACCCGAAGGCCGTATCCGTGCTGCTCCCCGTCACCACCGAGGCGTTCGGCCACCCGGACGCCGAGGTCCAGGAGCGGGCGCTGGGGCTGGCCGCCCGGCACTGGCGGAAGACGGACCCCGCGGCACGGTCCGAGATGGCGTCCGCCGCCGCGCTGCTGGGCCCCTCGCTCCGCCGCCGCGCCGCCGAGCAGTTCGGCGGGGTCGCGGAGGTACCGGAGGAGGAACCGCACGAGGAGCTGCTGCCGCCCGCGCCGGAACCCGCGCGCGGCCCCCGCGCCGGAGACGGTGGACGAACTGGTCGAGGAGGTCGCGGCGGCGTCGAACCGCGGCTGGACGC